>CAZIZY010000083.1:0-15070 GCA_964544235.1 uncultured Nitrosopumilales archaeon | reverse complement strand
ATAAGTTGGGGTGTTCAAATACAAAATCCTGGCCATGAATCTCAAGTATTCTACGGGTGGTTTGATACACAACTGAGTTATATTTAGTAAGTATTGAAGTATTTTGAAGGTCTAAATATTGATGGTGAAAAACTAAGGAATTCTTCTGAAATATATCATTTTATTGGTAAAGACATAGTTTATCATCATTATTTGTTTTTACCTGCAATGAGATTAGGATTTGGACTAGATTATAAACTTCCAGATTCCATTCCTACTAGAGGACATCTTCTTTTTTCGGGTCATAAATTATCTAAAAGCAAAGGACATTATATTTCACTTGAAAATTCTTTGAATACTTTTAATGCTGATTATATTCGTTATTACCTTTCTTCTATTACTCCTTATGATCAATCTGATGTCAGTTTTGATTTAGATGATTTTATAGCGAAGATCAATAATGATCTTGTTGCTAATATCGGTAATTTTATTCATCGTACTTTATCTTTCATATCTTCGAAATTTGATAATGAAGTTCCAGCGATTGGGGTTAAAAATAGTGATGATCTTGATTTTGAATCTAAAATATTATCTATTTCAAAAGAAGTTGGCAATTCTTTATCTAAAAATGAAATTGATCGTGCTCTAAGATTAATATCAGCTTTCTCTTCTCATGGTAACCGATATTTTCAGAAAAAGGAACCTTGGGCTGATCAAGATAATTCAAACACATGTCTGCATTTATGCTTTAACGCGGTAAGAGTTCTAAACATCTTAATGTTTCCATTTACCCCATTTTCTATGTCTACTTTATGGGATATTCTTAATTATAGTGGAAATCTGGAAAATCAATTCTGGGATCATTCTGATTTGTCTTCTACTTCTAATAATCACATGATAAATTCCCCTGAAGTTTTATTTAAAAAACTTGATATTGATAACGTTCCATTCTACTCTAATGAATTAGGATTGTCCAAATAGTGATTATATCTTAAAACTATTAATTCTTCAGGCGAATTCATTTTATTTCGTATTTTTATATCTTATTTTCTTCAATTAACCCCATTATATCTACTATTTTTAGATACCTTTTTGAATGACCACTTATTGCTAATTTATTAATAGTTATTTAAATCGGTGTTTTGTATAAATGTTCAATAATCAATTATCATGGATAATAGGCGGTGCACAAGGTAGTGGTGTCGATTCAGCTGCGAATATCTTTGGCCGCGCATGTAATTTTGGAGGATTATGGGTATTTGGTAAAAGAGAATATTATTCTAACATAATGGGTGAACATAGTTATTATCACATGCGTATTGAAGATCAAGAAGTAAGATCAAACCATGATTCTACTGATTTACTTACTACTTTTGATGCTGAAACTATTGTTCGACATTATGACTCTGTTTCTGATAATGGCGCTATAATTTTTGATCCTAAATTTAATAAAACTAAACTTTCTCAAATACATACTTTAGGGCATCGTCTTACTTCTGACGTTACTGATATTCTGGAAAAGAATGGTCTTGATAGTACAATTGCTGGTGTTATTGAATTGGCACGTCAACGTAATTCTAAAATTTATCCAATCGGCTATGATGATGTTATAAAACAATTAGCTGATGAACTTGGAACTCAATTAAGCCAAGCTTCTCGAACTATTAACACTATTTCCGTTTCAATGTCATTTGGATTGTTAGGATTTGATTTTAAGTTTCTTGAGAAAGCAATTAATTCTATTTTCGGTCATAGGCCTGAAGTCGCAAAATTAAATATTGATGCAGCTAAGAAAACATATTCATATGCTGAATCAATTAAATCTGATTTTCAATTCAAACTAGAACCTATTCCTTCAACTGGAAAACGATTATATTTACAGGGAAATCAAGCAGTAGCTATCGGAAAAATTCTTTCAGGATGTAGATTCCAAACTTATTATCCTATTTCTCCTGCAACTGATGAAAGTGTATATCTTGAAGGTCATGATGTCTTTGATTTAAATCTCCCTGATATTGCTGATAATCCTCAAATTGAGGAAGCAGCTATGATGAACAATAAAGGAAATATTATAGTATTGCAAACTGAAGACGAAATTGCCGCTATAGCTTCTGCTATGGGTGCTTCTTTATCTGGAGCTAGATCTTCTACTTCTACTTCGGGGCCTGGTTTTGATCTTATGGTTGAAGGGCTTGGATGGGCTGGGATGAATGAAGTACCTGTCGTTGTAACTCTTTATCAAAGAGGTGGTCCTAGTACTGGTCTTCCTACTAGAACTGAACAGAGTGAATTGAAACTAGCATTAACTTCGGGACATGGGGAATTTCCAAAAATTGTATTAGCTTCTGGTGATCATGAAGAATGTTTTTATGATGCTGCTCTTGCGTTCAATTATGCTGATAAATATCAAACTGTTGTTGTTCACATTGTTGACAAAGCTATAGCAAACAGTCATCGAACTTTTCCAATGTTTGATACTGATAAAATTAGAATTGATAGGGGTGAAATGATTACTGATGATATTGTCGATGAAGATCCAATTTCTATTGACGAAAATTCTTTTAAGCGTTTTAAGCATACTGATTCAGGAATCTCTCCTAGATCAATTATAGGTGTCAAAGGTGGAATATATTGGGCTACTGGTGACGAACATGATGAATTTGGAAGAATTACTGAAGATCCAGTTCTCAGAAGAATAATTCATGAAAAACGAATGAAAAAATTAACACTTGCCGATAAAGAAATTCCTGTTGAACAACGGTTTAACTATTTTGGAGATTCTAATGCTGACATTATAATCGTTAGTTGGGGTTCATCTAAAGGAGCGATATTAGATGCTTTACCTTTATTTGAATCTAAGGGATTAAAAGTTGGATTTCTTCAATTAAGGGTAATGAGTCCTTTCCCTAAAGATTCCGTAATAGATATTCTCTCTAAAGCTAAAACTCTTATCAACATGGAAATGAATTTCACTTCACAGCTTGCTGACGTAATTAGAGAGCAAACAGGAGTAAATATTGAACATCGTGTTGTTAAATATACGGGTAGACCTATTTCTAGAGATGAAGTTTATTTAGCTGTACAAAAAGTACTTAATACTGGGGACAAAAGAGTGGTGTTAACTAGTGGCGCTTAAAGCTTCTGATTTTAGAACTGAGGTACATAATGATTGGTGCCCAGGTTGTGGCGATTTCGGAATTCTTAGTGCAGTTCAAATGGCATTAGCTGATCTTGCTAGACCTAGAAATGAAATTGCTATAGTCTCTGGTATAGGTTGTTCAGGAAAATCTTTTCAGTACATCAATACGTATGGTGTTCATACATTACATGGACGTTTACTTCCTTTTGCTACCGGTGTTAAATTAGCTAATCCTGATCTTGAAGTAATAGCTGTTGGTGGTGACGGTGATGGTCTGGGTATAGGTGCTGGCCATTTTGTCAACTCAGGTCGAAGAAATCTTGATATCGCTTATTTATTCTTTAATAATTCTGTTTATGGATTAACTAAAGGACAAGCTGCCCCCACCTTAAAATTAGGTATGAAACCTAAATCACTCCCTAAACCTAATATTAATGAATCTATTAATCCTATTGCTCTTGCTTTATCATCAGGCTATACTTTTGTTGGTAGAAGCTATTCTTATGACATGAAACATCTAAAAGAAATGATTCTCAAAGCTATTAATCATAAAGGGTTTGCTTTTCTCGACATTCATCAACCTTGTCCTACTTATAATGATTTGAATACAAAAGAATGGTATGCTGCTAATGACCTAGTAGATAAATCTGGTTCTCCTACTTCAAGGCTATACAACTTAGATAATTCTAATTTTGATGGTGTAGTAAAAGATGGAAATGATTCAGATGAAATTACCGAAAAAATGACAAATGCTTTTGCGCTTTCAATGAATACTGATGAAAGACTTCCTTTAGGTGTATTTTACCAAAATGAACATGTTCCTAGCTATGAAGAGCGATTATCATCTAGAGTACCTTCTTATAGATCTTCTCCTCCCGGGCGTCAATTAATATCTGATTCTAATGGAGTTCCTGTAGCTAACGTATCTGCTCTTTTTGATGAGCTCGTTATGTCCTAATTATTTGTTTCTGATTTTCAATAATTGGCGTTTCTATATTGTCTGAAATAACTTATGAAGATTTCACAAAAATATCTCTTAAGGTCGGTAAAATAATTTCTGCTGAAATTATACCGGATTCTAATAAGCTTCTTAAGTTACAAATTGATATTGATGGCATATCTAAACAGTGTATATCTGGAATCCGTGGTCCTTATTCTCCTAATGATTTAGAATCTAAATTAGTTGCTGTTCTTACTAATCTTAAACCGCGTAAAATCCTAGGATTTGAATCTCAGGTCATGCTTCTAGCTGCAGTAAATGATTCTGATATCTCTTTAATTATTCCTGATAAAACTATTCCAGTTGGCTCTGATATTTCTTAATATTACGCTCTATTGTTTATTCTTTATTCTTGCCAAAATCCTCTTGTAGCTGCATAAACCTTTTCAGCTCGATAAATACTCCTAAATACCTCATCCTCTTCTAAGTATCCTTTAAGAATTCTTGAGGCTGTTTCTGGCCCTATTCCATGTCCTGATAACACTACTAAAGCTGTTCTTCCAAATCTTTGATAGAATGAAGCAGTTCTCCATGCTTTACGGAATTTCTGTTCTTCTTGTTTATCAATTTCTTTCCCTGCTTTTTTCTTTTTTACTATTAGAGCAATTTCGTTATCGCCATGAAATGATATGCCTAATATTTTTGATTTACATTGAGGACATCTAAATCCGTCTGAAACATCTTCCGTCCTAGTGACTCTCTCCCATCCGCATGATAAGCATACCAACCTGTGTTTTGTATTAAGTAATCTCTCTTTTACAAGTTCTACAACAGATTGCTCTACATTATTAGGGAGTGATGCAAATCCCGACATATTATCTAAAATTGGATTTGCTAAGGGTGAAAATTCATTAACATCAATTGGAATGACTTTAATATTTTCATTGTTTATTCTTTTTATTATTTCTTTAAGATCATCTACTGCATATCTTTCTAAAAATAATTCTCTAACCACTTCTTTTTGAAGGGATGTGTTTGCAAATCTATTTTGTATTAATCTTGATGCTCTTCTATCATATTTCGATTCTTTATCTACTATCCCGAATCGTTTAGCAACATGCCAGGTCTTCCAATTTAATGGGTGTGTACCTAATATAGCTACACTAAGTACATTTTCTATATCTATCTCTTCTTTGATTATCTCTGATACCATTGAAGTTGATAATGCTGATTGAGAAACTAGAAGAATTCTGTATGGATCTGTTTTTACTTCAACTAAAAAACCTATTTTTGAAGAAAGAATGGTTGATAATACGGTAGACAACGTTTGATTTACTTTGGTCCCAAAACAACAATGTATTATTATTGCATTTGCCCCGTTCTTCTTTTCAATTACTATTGTATTCTCATCTGGAATTACTTTAAGAATTTCTTTAGTTTCTTTTATTCTATTCTTATTTAGTTCGCTGATATTGTCTGGTAATTCTTTTCTAAATCTTCCTACTATTTGTGCAGTTAGATAATCTACTGGAATTAATTCTCCTATCCATTGTGGTATAGTATTTGTTGTACTCGTTAACGGCTCTACATTAATTATTTTCTTCGAGTCATCAATTGATGAAATATTCCAATTAGTTCCTCTAAGTATGAATGATTTTCCAGGTTCACAATATTCTCCTACGAATATTTGATCTAGTTTTCCTACTTTTCTTCTTTTGGTCGAATCTAATACGTCAAATTTATCTATGTCTGGTATCATCGAAATATTTCCGAAATAATATCTAAATGTTTTAGATGTTCTTCTTATTATTGTCTCATTAATTTGGATTATTCTTACACTATCAAGAATCTTTATTGATTCAATAACTTCTTCTAATTTAATATTATGAAATGGATAAGTTTTTCTAACTATTTCTATAACTTCTTTTATATCTAGACTAAATCTTTCTAACGTTAATCCTGCAATTTGATGAACTAATACATCTAATGCTTCTATGTGTGGTTCAAGTTTTTCAAGTGAACCATTTTGACTTTTATGAATTAATGCTAATGTTTCTATTTCATCATCTAATCTGTTTACTATTATCGCTCCTTCTGCTGATGCTCCTACTTGATGTTTACTTCTTCCAATTCTTTGAATCATTTTTGATGATTGGCGTGGTGACGCAATTTGGAAAACATAATCAACAGTTCCTATATCTAATCCTAATTCAAGAGACGAAGTAGTTATTACTACTATTGGCTCACCACTCTTTAATTTAGATTCAACATCTTCTCTAACTGAACTTGAAAGTGAACCATGATGGATTTCGACTGGTGCTGCTTTAACATTGTTCTTTAATATGCTTCCTAAAAACTCAGATTCATCTCTAGTATTTGTAAATACTAATATGCTTCTTTCTTTTCTTAATTTACTTTCTATTATTTCTGTAAGCTTATTTCCAAGCTCAGAAAAACTCCCTTCAATATGAATACACTCTACTTTGTGTTTTCTTGCGGTGCTGTCAATTAGAATTGCGCATTCTCTTTCAATTCCGCAGAGGAATTTTGCAGCTTCATTAGTATCTTCTACAGTAGCTGATAATCCTATTCTTACAAATTCTTTTCCAGCTAATTCTCTTAATCTTTCTAAACTTATGCATAAGTGACTTCCACGCTCATTTCCAACTAATTCATGAAGTTCATCTACGATCACCCATTCTAATCCCTCAAATCTAGTTTTCATTTTTGGGCTGCTGATCATTATTGCTAACGTTTCAGGTGTGGTGATTAAAATGTCGGGAGGATTTTCTAAAATCTTTCGACGTTCATATTGTTTTGTATCTCCATGTCTTAACCCTATTGAAAGACCGAATTTACCTGCGTAATTAATCATTCTGTGGAATATGTCTCTATTTAAAGCTCTTAAAGGCGTTATATACAATATTCGTATTCTTTTTTCTTTAACTTCTGAATTAGCTGTTGAAGTTAACTTGAATATTGGTAGTAATGCCGCTTCTGTTTTTCCTGATCCCGTTGGGGCTATAAGTAAAGAGTTACGTCCTCTAATTATCACTGGGATCGATTTTATTTGTATAGTTGATGGTTTCTTCCATCCTGATTCTTTTATTTCTTTGTAGATGTCTTCTTCAAGTCTCGACCAATTGGTCATTGTTTCTTAGCTTCTCTTTTCTTATCAGCTTCATGAATATATACAAAAATTAGTATTAATGTAATTACAAAAAGAGCTATTGAGACTCTAGGCATAGTTATGAAAAAATCAATAGGATTCAAAACTATAAGTGACCACTATCTTTTATCTAATAAGCCTTACCGAAAATCGGCATCAACACTTTGTTTCTTGTAAAACTGTTCTGCTTCATCTCTGATTATTTCTTCTAACTTCTGAAAATATAATCTTGTGGCAAAAGGCATTTTCTCTAAGTGATTCTCAATCGAACTAATTATCCATGGTAATGCTCTTTTTGATGATTTGAATTCAAATTTTAAAGGTAACGCTGGATTACGTATTACTTTTATTGAATCTTTAACATTCTCTGGACATTTAGATTTGGCATCTTTTTCAATTATTGAGTACCATCCTTCAAGAACTTCCGGATCGAGACCGTTCTTCACATTATTGATTGTTTGTAACATGTTCCGAATAGTAATGACATCTTCATTCAAATAAAACACTCTCAATCATTAAAAGACGTTTCTTAATAAAATATTAGATATTCAAAATCAAGAACAATTGGGTCAAACACAATTGACATTAATTATGTTTCCTGATTTGGAATTCATAATTAACTTACAGCTATTTTCTTTGCAGTTGTTGTTCAACTTCTTCTATATCTTTTACTACTTCAATAGATCTCCAAAATTGTTCTCTAAATTTAACGGCGGCAAGTCTATTTTCATTCACTAATTCTGGAAATGCGTCTTTTTCAATACTGCTTTTTTCATCTAAGTAGTTGAATATTTCTTTATTTAACATGTATACTCCTGCGTTAACCCAATATTCTGATATAATTGGTTTTTCTTTAAATTGTGTTATTCTTCCATTATTATCAACATCAACAATTCCGTATTGTGATCTTAATGGGATTAAACTTAATACTCCTATATTCTTATTCATTTTCTTCTTTAATTCGGAAGGATCTAAATCTGTTATTATGTCTCCATTCATTACAATGAATTCTTCTTCTCCTTTTAACAATTCTTTAGAGTTTAATAATGCTCCTCCGGTTCCTAATGGCTCTTTTTCTATAACGTATTTGAGTGATATTGTATTGCGCTTTTCATTATTAATATATTCAATAATTTTATCCTTAAGAAATCCTATACATAGAATTATTTCTTTGATATCGTTATTTCCTAACCATTCGATTTGTCTTTCTAATATTGTTTTTCCACCTATTTCTACTAATGGTTTAGGTATAGATTCTGTTAATGGTCTTAATCTCTTTCCAAATCCACCTGCTAGTATTACTGCTTTCAACTAATCACCTTTTTTATTAACTCTATTTATCTAAATCTCTATCTATGTCTCTTTTAGGTTTATTCCTAATTTGTTTCCTTTAATTGTTTTCAAAATCGGTACTCCTATTATCGTTGCGATAAGTGCAAGGGTAATTCTTTCAATTGGATATAGATAAAAAACTATGTTCCATACGTATTCTACACCTTGTGTCGGGATCTTTCCTAAATACATCCAAGCAATATTTACTGTTAATAGTCCTCCTACTGCATGCTGAATCATTGTTCCTATGAATGTTAGCATAAAAACTGATATTGTAATTCTTTCTATGCTGCCTTTTTCAATCCATTCTACTGCTTTCATTGAAAGTGGGCTAATTAATAGTAATAGTGCTGCTAAGTGAAGCCAATTGAAAGGAATTGGAATCTTTCCAAAAGGAAAATTGACCATTATTACTTGTGATGTTAATGGATGAATGAGAAATGCTATTAAAGTTATTAAAAATAACATTGAAGCATATCCTCTTTTTCTTTTAATTAATAATCCTATTGTAAATGCATTCATTGCTGCTGGAAGAAAGTCTAATCCAGCAAAATATGTCGGTTTTCCAAAAACTAATGTCAAACCTGTTCCTAGTATTATGCTTGCACTTCCTATATACGGTCCTAATATTATTCCATATATTGGGGCTATTGCATCTGACAATGAAAATGCTGCTCCTGCTATTCCTACTACTGGAATAGTTTGAACGAACCTTAAAATCATGTATATCACTGCAAATGCTGATGAAATAGCTATTTTTCTGGTAGTTATCAATACTCTGTTTTTTTTAGAGTATTGATTATTATATTATTTTCTATTATTAATTGCGCTGGATATCTTTTGCTACGCTAATTTAGTTAGTCAAATGATCATTATTATTAACTTATTCATACATTTTATTAAATTAAGATGACTATTCAAAATAGTGATGAAGATCAATTGAATCATGAAGTTAGTGATGATGAAAAAAAGTCAGAACTTTTCAATACTGATGTTAAACATTTTGATTATTCTTCTATAACTAATATCAGTGATGTGTTAAATTCAATGCAACAAACAGGATTCCAAAGTAGGAATCTTGGTCTCTGTTATTCTGTGATGAATTCTATTATAAACGATTCTGATCGGCCTCTTGTTCTTCTTGGTTTAGCTGGAGCTATGATTCCTGCAGGAATGAAGAAAATAATTCGGGACATGATCAAATTTCGTATAATTGACGTTTTAGTAACTACTGGTGCAAATATGTACCATGATCTTTATGAATCATTAGGCAATTCTCACTATCTTGCTCAATCTAATGTGGATGATAATGAATTAAGACGATTGAACATTAACCGAATGCTTGATGTATATGCTGACGATGATGAATTTATCAATACTGATTTATTCATTCAAAAATTCGCTGACGGTTTAAACCCTGGTAATTATTCAACTCGAGAATTTCTATTTCTTTTAGGCGGAGAATTATCTGATAATTCTTCTATTCTTCAAACTGCTTGGGAAGAAGAATGTCCCATATTTTGTCCTTCTATTGCTGATTCCTCTTTAGGTATAGGGTTAGCTATGCATAAATTCCATAAAGAAAAGATGAATAAATCTCCTTTAATGATTGATGTGCTTAAGGATAATATTGAATCTGTTCACGTTAGAAGGCAAATAAAAAAAGGGGCTGGAATATATGTTGGTGGTGGTGTTCCAAAAAATTACATTCAACAAATCACTCCTATGTCTGAAGTAATGGGTGTTAAAGTGGAAAGTCTTTCTTATGGTATTCAAATTACAACCGATGACCCTAAATGGGGCGGTTTATCTGGTTGTACTTTTGAAGAAAGTCAATCTTGGGGTAAATATGATTCTCAAGCTAATTTTGCCACTTTGTATATTGATGCTACTATAGCTCTCCCATTATTATTCTCCGCAATTATGGAACATAATGGAAAATCTCTCCCACGTTCAAAACTGAATCTTATTTCTGATTTAAATAATGATGATTTCTCTAATGTGATGTGATGCTTATTTCTCAATTAATTTCATAAGAAAATATTTATCGCTATTATCCATGTAGGTAATGTAATACTTGCCCACATAATTTTGTTCCATTTCATTATTTTATATCCGTCTAACATTAATAATGGTATTAAATTGAATGCAGCTAAATAGATATTAATCATAATTCCTAGGTTATAAAAATCTACTAACCCTGAATTTACATTTCCTAATATGAATAATATCAATGCTACTGCCATATTAGTGATTGGACCTGCAGCTGATATTATTCCAATTTCTTTTTCAGATGTATTGCTTGTATAATTTGTTCCTCGTTTCATTATGTTCACTGATCCTAGAGCAGCAAATATTAGGTTCCCTCCAGAAATAATTGAAATTGCTAACGAAGCTATTACTCCCCATGCCCACAATTCAAATTGAGCTTGGTACAAAAAATACTTAGCAGTAAATTTGTGAGCTAATTCATGAAATATAAAGCTCGTTCCAGCTATTATTCCAATTAAAACGATAGATGTTAATGTGATTTTAATCGGAACCATGAGGTGGCTGATTGAAAATACAATACTTAATGTAATCCAAGCTATTGTTAATTGAATCACTTCATTATTCTTTATAATTGATTGAATATTATTTACTGAGATTCTTTCTTTATTTCTTTCAGTATTATTCTTTTTAGCATCGTTATAGTTTGTTTTCATTATCTTATTCTTTACAAACCATATTTCTGTACAATTATGAATTTCTGGCAATCTATGATCTGGGCAAAATTTCTTTAAACAATAATTACATGTAAATGGAAGATCTTCTTCGATACCACATTTATCGCATCTCTTTATTTTATATTCATCATTATTTTTCACGTTTTCTTCATTTACCATTTTCTAGAATTCTTATTTATTCTAATGATATTTTTATCTTTTAAATCAATTCTTTTTATATTGTACGCTTAGCTCTATTATTATGGAAATATGCACTGTTACTCAATCATTTTATCCATATGTTGGGGGCGTATCTTCCTATCTTTTCCATTTAGCTAAAGAACTCAATAAAACAGAAAATATTGTTCAGCTTGTTTCTCTAAACTTGGATGATTCTCCATTAAATGAATCTATTCATGGTATCAATATGTTTAGGACTAATTATTATCCTTCAACTTCTGAACTTGTCAAAGGCTACGCATCTTTCAAAGAAATTCTTTTAAAGGCTTTTCATGGTGTCGTTCCTTTTGAGGACATCTCTATAAAAAATCAACCTGGATTTTATGAATATCTTTCAATTAATAATCATATTGCTGATAAAATTTTATCTCTTTATGATGATTCTAGTTTTGATATTGTTCATGTTCATGACTTTCAATTTTTGCCTTTAGGGGGTTTATTAAAAAATATTTCTGTCCCTAAAATCTTTACTTGGCATGTTCCTTTTTTGGAAATAACTCCTAAACCATGGATAAATTTTTCTATTAATTACCTTGATGATTTTGATCACATTATTGTGTCTTCTGATAATTATGCTAATACTTTGATAAATAATGGATTACCATCTGATAAAATATCATCTATTCCTCCTTTTATTCCTAAAGAAAAAGCACAACCTGGTGAGTTTATTAAAAAACATAATTTATTTGGATCTAAAATTATTATTTGTGTTGCTCGAATAGATCCATTAAAAGGACAAGATACTTTAATTAAATCTATCCCATTAGTGATGAAGGAAATTCCTGATGTTAAACTCGTTCTAGTTGGTAATGGTTCTCTTACCAAAGAAATTCTTAATCCTAATTATAAGAATATGTTTGAAAAGACTTTGAAAGAACTCGTTAGTGATTTAAATATAGTTGATTCCGTATTATTCACAGGTTTTCTTCCTCGCAATGAAGTTATTAACGCTTTTAATGATTGTGATATAGTTGTTCTTACTTCTCTTGCAGAAGGATTTGGGTTAAGTATTACTGAGGGAATGTCATTTGGTAAACCTGTTATAGGCTCTAATGTGGGTGGGATTCCATTGCAGATTCAAAATGATGTTAATGGCTATCTGATTACGCCTCAAGATCATGTTCAGCTTGCACATTCTTTAATTAAGCTTCTTAAAAATGATTATCTTCTTGATAAATTTGGAAATGCTTCTTATCTCACTTATAAAAATAATTTCAGTCTTGAAAAAGGATTAGATTCTATTCTTAATCTATATTGCCGTCTTTTAAATAATTGTTAGAAATTAATCTCTTCATAAATTCTTTTTTTATATTCAATTACTCTTCTTTTTTTTGAGGGATTTATTATTGCTATTAATGTTAATTCTATATTGTTTGTCATGATTAAATATTGTTGAAATAAACTCATCTTCAATTAGTTTTGTATTCTGAATTACACATTTTCCTCCTATTCCTTCCCCAGGATACATTTTAGGCCTATTTCCTAATTCTTTATGTATTTGTTCAGAGAATGACCACATTTCGTCAAAATCTATATTCTCCTCTAAACAAATCTCATTTGTGTGCTGAGCATAAATAATAAGCCATCCGTAATAAGTGGTATCGACTAAAATCTTTGCGTACTCTAATGTTAATGGGTTAGATAGTGTTTCCCATTTTAAACCTATTTCTTCAAGTCTCTTAGGGTATTTTTTAACTTTGGTTATCTCTTTTGACGAAAAAACTTTTTTATATCGTTTCAGATCAGTCATCATCCTATTATGTACTCCTCTAATTGGGCTGTAGATTATCGGAATATCCATTATATCTTGTAATTCTTCTGTAACGTGTGGTTTTATTGTGCTGTGTATCACTGTTTCACTAGGTTTCCATCTGTTAATTTCTTTTACAGTTTCTTCTATAAATGATGGTGAATAGGGAAAACATATATGCAATATTTCTATTGGCGGCTCAATCAAATCTCCATAATTCTTTTCTTCAATCAAATCAATCCCTCTAACTTTAATTCCTGATTGGCTTAGCAGTTCATGGAATGGTTCCCCTACATCGCCCATTCCTATTATAACGTCTCCCTTAATCATCTATTATATTTCATTCTTTACTATTATTTATCAAGTTTTTCTCCTTAAGTAATGATTAATTACAACTTATTCTTTAGCATAGCAATTTTTATAGAGCCCTAAATCATTATTATTTTATAGAGTTGGTTAATTCGTATGGAAATAGTCCCTGAAAATGTTATTTGGTCTGAATTTAGAAAGAAATATGAAGAAAAACCAAAAGGCTGGCGAATACATTCTGGTTTAAGTCCTAAAGGTTTTCCTGAGCTTCTTATTTCGGGGCCTAAAGAGTCTTGGTTAATGAAACGAGAGAGCCTTTATAGTGGTAAATTAGGTGTCGGTGGAAGAATTCCTGAGGGAATTAAACTTAATTCTAAAAATGAGTCTTTTGGGCTTAGAGACCTTCCTATTAATAAAATTCAACGTATAATGAATACCTCAAATGCATTAGATGTAAACAAGATGATGGCGAATCTTATGAATACCTCTCCAATTCCACATCAAAATATTACTTCTCCCGTAGCATTAGAAGGTCCGGTATTTCATTCTCCTAAGCCTTTAAATTTAGTTTCACGTAAACATAATGCACTTGATAAATTGCTAGATCTTGAGATGTCTAAATGGCGTAGTAAAATATCTTACTTAAAATAATTTGTTATCTTATTGTCATTCAATCTTTAACTTTAGCATTACTTCCTTTATAT
The DNA here is from genome assembly GCA_964544235.1 of uncultured Nitrosopumilales archaeon. GTDB lineage: Archaea > Thermoproteota > Nitrososphaeria > Nitrososphaerales > CAZIZY01 > CAZIZY01. Next base: position 803 of record CAZIZY010000083.1, on the reverse strand, counting down.
CATCCCAAGTTTTTTCATCTATAAAAATACCTTCACGCCTTCCTTTTTCTTCAGAAATATATTCTGGTTCACCTGGAAGAAGAATTCTATCGTTTTTACTAGATGTTGGGGTATTACGAATATGATTAACAAGATCTGTTAAATTCTGTTCAAATTGGCTTCTTGTAATAAAAACGTCTGGTCTTATCGTCATAATTAATATTCCATTGGCTTTTGCTTGGAGCTTGTCGCTTCCTCCCATTCCAGTTAATATTCCTGCTAATACGTCTACGATTAATCCTAATCCATATCCTTTGTATCCTCCGAAAGGCAAAATTGAACCATCTGATACGTAATCTAAAGGATCATTTGAAGGATTACCATTCTTATCTAAGATCCATCCATCTTCTACTTGTTCTCCTGTGTTAATCTTTAATCGTATTTTCCCTCCAGCTACTATGCTCGTGGCCATGTCTAATAATATTGGTTTTGATGACTCTCGAGGAATTGAATAACATATTGGATTTGTCCCTATTCTTTTTTCTAACCCATTCCAAGGCACTACTTTAGAATCACTATTAACCGTTATGAACCCGATAAGTCCTTTTTCAGCTGCCATTAAAGCATATTCTCCTAATCTTCCGATGTGGTTTGAATTAAATGTACCTACCATTGATAACCCGTTCTTTATTCCTTTTTCAATAGCTAAATTCATTGCGTATTTTGCAGTAACTTGCCCAAATGCCCATTTACCATCAACTAATACAATGTTCCCTGAGTCGTTTTTTATTACAGGTTTAGCTTTCGGGTTTATTTTATCCGGT
>CAZIZY010000082.1:0-30539 GCA_964544235.1 uncultured Nitrosopumilales archaeon | reverse complement strand
AATTGCGACAGTACCATATTTTTTCCAAATTTTCGGCGGAATATTTAGTGGAATGTTTTCAGATAAAACAGGACCATATAATATGGTAGCCATAAGTTTGTTATTTAGTGGAATAGGGGCGATCATAGCAGGCGTAGCTTCAGAACAATGGATACTTATTTTATCATTTTCACTTCTTTCACTTGCAAGCAGCATCTATCATCCTCCAGCTTATTCCATAACTAGTAAAATGAATAAAGAGAATACAGGAACAATATTAGGGATATTAGGTTCAACAGGAGTATTTGGAGTAGCGATTGGACCAATAACAGTAGGGTTATTGCTTACAAGTATAGGATGGCGTTCAACTTATCTCATGTGGTCAATTCCGATACTATCATTAGCAATATTGATTTTGGTACTTAGATTAGATAAGAAGAATCGAGAGAATACAAGCCAAATTAATGAAGAAAAAGAAATAAATGAAGAAAAGGGATCGCTAAGAGATAATCATGATCTCATAGCAGTATTAGCGACCACTAGTTTAATATCAATGGGCAGAATATGCGCAACAACATATTTCACAGTATATCTAGTGGTAAGTCAAGGAATATCAGAATCAACGTCAATTGTGTTAGTGGGGGTAATGAGTCTAGCAGGAATAATATCAGCTGCAAGTGGAGGATATTTTTCGGATAAATATGGTAATAAAAGATGGCTTACATTAATATACGGAATAATGGTGATTTTGTTATTATTATTTACTTACGCAAAAGGAATCAGAACAATAACTGGAATAGCCATAATTTATGGATTTATAAGAACTATGGACATGGGAGCAAGTGCTTCACTGATTGCTGACGTTAGTACTGATAAAAGAAGAAGTAAAGCATACGGAATGTATTTCTTACCAGTTTACGTATTAGGAGCTTTTATCCCTATTTTAGCTGCTTATGTTGCAGAACAAACAGATATTTCAAGTGTTTTTATTCTAGCTTCAATATTCATGTTTTTAGGAGTAATAGTTCTTCAAAAAGTATCTTCAGAAAAAAAAGTAAAGAACAAAAATCTAAAGGAAGAATAGTAAATAAATTAAAGAGTTATTTTATTTTTTCTAAAAAGAACACATACTCATGCTTAAAGAAGTGGCTACCAGCCATAAGTGTTCGATATTTCCATAAATTAATTGTATTTCTTTTCCCTATTGTTTCTTCAATATTTTTGACACAGACTGATTTAAGTTTAAATCCTTGTTCAAGAGTAGCATTCATTAAAAGAAAGCCTAAAGGAATCCATTCTCCATTTTCATATTTATCGCCAATTATTAATTCCACATAACCACCTACATCTAATAAAGAAGTTAGATTTCTAACTACAGAGATGTATGATTGTATAAATGAATCAAGATTGTTCGCATTACAAAGATTTTGAGGATCATCACTGTATTTAATTATATTATGATAAGGAGGGTGTAATATAACCAAACTAGCATGTTTAACTCCCAGCTCTTTAGTGATAGAATTAAGGTTGATCGTAGAACTATCGCCCTTGATAATACGAGTAGAGACTTCATGTGGATTAGGTTCCTGATTTAATCTATCTAATGCTATATTTGCAATATCATCATTTATTTCAACACCAATTCCTGATCTTCCCCATCGTTTACATTCAATTAATGAAGTGCCATATCCTAGAAAACCATCGATAACTAAATCATAAGGCTTTGTAAATCTCAAGATAGCCTGCCGAGGAACTTGCGGAATAAACCCACCATGATTCAAAGTACTATGTCCACCCGTCTTATCTCTAGAATCAATTAACCAAAGACTATCAGAATAGATCCCATATTGATTTAGAAAAGTTTTCCAATTCTTTTTATTAAGATCGGGAGGACTATTAGATTTCCCTGGATTCAAAATAAATTACACTCGTATAAATTAAGAAGACATGTTAGTTATTTAATTTTCTCCAAAACGTAACAATAATTAACATTATTTAGGTTAGTTTAATATTGTTACAGTGAATGGGAGTCCCTGAGAAGATTAAACTTATAGAAGAAGAAATGAGTAAGACTAAAGTAAATAAAAATACTGAGCATCATTTAGGTCTTTTAAAAGCTAAACTAGCTAGGCTTAGAAGAGAGCAAGAAGAAAAAAGAAATCAGAGCAGTGGATCCCAGTCAGGATACGGAGTTAGAAAAAGTGGAGATGGAACTATAGCCCTTATCGGATTGCCAAACGTAGGTAAATCATCATTATTGAATAAATTAACTAATTCACGATCAAAAGTAGGAGCATTTAAATTTACAACATTGACCGTAGTTCCTGGAGTTCTAAATTACAAAGGAGCATCAATACAGATTTTAGATCTTCCAGGAATAATTGAATCAGCCGCTTCGGGAAAAGGATTAGGTAAAAGAGTGTTATCGGTAGCTAGATCAGCAGATCTAATCCTTTTAGTAACTGATATTTTTAGGCCACAAATACAAAACTTATTAATTAAAGAACTACGCGAAATGGGAATTAGACCTGATGAAGCACCACCAAACATAGTTATTGAAAAAACAAGCACAGGAGGGATAGCAGTAACAAGTCTTGTAAAGCTTACAAGAATATCAATTAAATTAATAAAAGAGATATTACGAATTTACAAGATAAATAATGCTAGAGTAATAGTTAAAGAAGATATAACAGATGAACAATTAATTGACAGCATAATGGGAAATAGAAAATATGTTTCTACATTATCAATAATAAATAAAATTGATTTAATTAACGGAAAAATTTTTGAAAAGAACAAATTAAAAAAAGAAATAGAATTTATTCCAGTTTCAATTGAAGCGAATAAGAACATTGAAGAATTAAAAGAAGCAATTTATCAAAGACTTGATTTCATTAGGATATATTTGAGACCTAAAGGAAGCGAAGCTGATTATAAAGAACCATTAGTGATAAAGAATGGATCAATAGTTCAAGATGCTTGCGATAAATTACATAGTGATATGAAAAAAGATTTACGTTATGCCCAAATATGGGGAAAAAGTGTAAAGTTTGGTGGACAAAAGGTAGGGCTAGCACATCAATTACAAGATGAAGATGTATTAACAATAATTACAAAATAAGAAAATTATAATAAATAGAATAAAAGAAGAAGAATTAGATTGAATTATAACGAATTGAGCAAAGAAGAAGAACATGTGATCGTTCAAAAAGGTACTGAATATCCATTTACTGGAGAATATGATGAACATTGGGAAAAAGGAGAATATCAATGTAAAAGATGTAAAACGACACTTTATAGATCATCGGATAAATTTGATGCCGGATGTGGATGGCCAAGTTTCGACGAAGAAATGAAAGGGGCCGTAAAAAAGAAATTAGATCAAGATGGAGTAAGAACAGAGATCACATGTAACAATTGTAATGCTCATTTAGGCCACGTGTTTTTAGGAGAAGGATTTACTGAAAAGAATACACGACATTGTGTTAATTCTATTTCTTTAAAATTTATTCCAGATAAATAAAATAATACTAATTGAATAATAAATCAACAACCATTAGAAGATTAAGGATTTTAAGTAATTAGAAAGTGCGGGATCCGGGATTTGAACCCGAGCCGCCAGCTTGGGAAGTTTACCCATTAAAAATAATGACTGGTATCCTACCAGGCTAGACCAATCCCGCCACATTATAAACATAGAATTACTCATATATTTATTCTAAAGAATAAATCAATAAATTCAATTTACAACAAAGATAACAATAAAGAATTTATTATAAATTAGATTCATATTGTTGAAATCGAGAAGAATAAGAGGTATCATCAATATTAATCAAAGAATCCACTCCAAAAGATGATAACGTAAATGAGGCAGTTACATTTGCATGAGATAATGCGTTTTTAATAGAGTTTTTATCAAAAGAATCACCATTTTTATGTGAAATAGCTAAATGAGACAACAATGCGCCAGCAAAAGAATCTCCACATCCAGTAGGATCAATTAGAGTAACATTATCACAAGAAGGAGATTCAATAAATCCATCAGGAGTTAAAGCTATTGCACCATTTGCAGCCCTTTTTATAATTATGAACTTAGGTCCAGATTTATCAGAGTTATTTCCAGATAAAGCTTCACCATTCTGAATTAATGAAGCTGATTCAAAGAGATCAGTTCGCCCAGAAATTAATTTAACTTCATTTTCATTAAGAATAGCCATATCTACGCGGCTTAAAACATTGGAAAGAGAATCCCGTTCTGTTTGTATCCATAAATTCATTGAATCTAAAGCTGAAAAGCTTTCAGGACGTATTTGATCTAAAACGGATAATTGTAAATTAGGATGCATATTAGCACAAAAAACAATTTCAGGAGCAGTAAAATGATCAGGTATTGTAGGAGTAAAATTAGCAAATACATTTAGATGAGTCTCGATAGTTTCAGCTTCACTCATATCACCCCTATATCGGCCAATCCAACGAAATGTGTTACCTGATGAAGTAATAACACCTGATAAATCTAATCCTTGTTGCCGCAATTTAGAAAGGTCATTATCCTGAAAATCAGAACCAATTACACCAACCAGACCTATTTGATTTTCATATTCAACTCCAGATCTGCGAAGATGGTTTACTGCAGAGATTCCAGCATAAATAGCGGAGCCTCCGATTATATCTTTAGCTTCTCCAGAGTCAGTAAAGATTGTATCGTAAGCAAGACTACCAACAATAGTTAATTTCATGTTAATCATCTAAAATAGAAATAATGATGAGAAATCAAGAGCCTTCATTAGAACGCCTTATAGAGATATGGCCATTATTAAAAGAAATATCAAGAACGTCATTTACTTCAAAATTTAGATTTAAATTATCTAACTCCGAATTTGTTAAAAATAAAGTTAGCTTAGGTATAACTATTGGGCCAACAGGAGGAATCATTCCAATTGATTGAAACTGAGTTAATATTCCTTGAACCATTTTACTATCATCATCATTCATGCCATGAAGAAAACGTTTTGAGCCTCTTATTCTTGATTCTATTAGTTCAATTTGTTTACCTTCACTACCAGTCTCAGGGTCAGTAATACTTGATATACGATGTACTTTTACGTTCATAATCCCACTTTAGTAATAATAAGTATAGGTTATCATAAAAAAATATAAAGCTAACTAGAATTAGGCGAAGAATCTAATTCATCATTAGAAGAAGATTTAGCTGCTTGTTCGGCATATTCTTTAGTAATCACGCCGCCAAAAATTAAATTAACAAGAGAATTAACAGACGCGTCTCCAATAGCTCTTCCTTCGTTACCCTTTATTTGTCTCCATCTTAATTTGGTATTACCACTTTTAGAAACATAAATAATGCCAAGAACATCTCGAGCATTAATAAAAGTAATTTCTCGAATAGTTTTCAACGTTAACTTATCAGCAGCTTCTACATAAATAGAACCAAAATCACCTTCTTTTTCTGGAAAGACTTCAGGATCGTGATAATAACTTTCAGGGATAAAAGAACTACACGTACTGTTAACTAAAAATCGTCTAAAGCTTTCTAGACTTGAATCCACATCAATACTAACCAAATTTAACCAACTCAAAAGAGCAAAATGATATACTCTACAAATTAGAGAATCATCGCAGTTTTTAAATCTTATTTATAATTATGAGAATATGCGGGCGATGAAGATTTTAGCCGTAGTGAAATTTAAATGAACTCGATCTTGAGTACTGAGCCCGCTAATATTCACTATGACTAAAAATGATAGAACATAATAATAGAGAATAATCAATATAATTGAAGAGATAAAAAATGAGTCAAAGTAGAATATTTCGAGACAGAGATAAACTTTCTCCAAGATATATTCCACCCATAATCAGTCATAGAGAAAAACAATTTGAAGCTTTAAGATTAACATTTAATGACGTATTAGAACTCCCTTCAGAATCGAATTTGAGAATAATACAGATAATAGGGCCCCCGGGAGTTGGGAAAACAAGTACTGTGATTAGATTTGGTGAAGAAATCGAATTAAAAGCGAAAAAAATGAATAACTCAATAAAACATTCGTATATTAATTTAAAGCTTCAAGGAGGGAGCAAAGTAATATTGTATAGGCAATTAGTACAAAGCATTGCACCAGAGATTTATTCAGCAGGATTAAGTGCTGAAGAAATGCTTAGAATGTTGTTACAGTATCTAAATGACAATAATCAATATGTCCTTCTTTCACTAGACGAAATTGATTATTATATTAGAAGCACTAAAGATACAAGTATTTTATATGATTTGACTAGATTAAATGAAATAGACCCCACTAAACATTGTAATATTATAGGAGTAATATTTACAGGAAGAAGCACTGATTTTCATGAGAAATTAGAACAAGCAGAATTAAGTACTCTTGGAAGAGTTCCTATCGAATTTTCGCCATACAAAACTAAAGAAGTTGTCGAGATATTAAATACAAGAGTAACAGAAGCATTTAACCCAGGAACAGTATCTGAAGAGGTATTAGAATATGTAGCAGATATTACTACGTCGCCAACAATAAATGGAGATTTAAGACATGCACTTGATCTGTTATTATACTCAGGAAACTTAGCTGAAAGCCAAAACGAAGATAAATTAACACCAGATCATGTGAGGCGAATTCATGGAGAAACACAACCGTATATGACTGAAGAAGAAATAGTGAATCTACCAGAAAAACAGCATTTCGTTGCTTTATTAGCAATTGTAAGAACTCTAAAATCTGGAAACCAATCTTATGCTTCAATGAGAGATATTAGATTAAATTGTAAAGTAATATGTGAAGAGATGAAAATGAAAGATGTATCTGATTTAGATCATTATGTTCAAGATTTAAGTGATAGAAAAATAATATATTTAGAATCCCTTAAAAGAATAAGTATACTAGGGATAGACACAAAGAATTTAGAAAAGTTTATTGATAAATTATTAAAACGCTTAGAAGAAGGTCTAAATGAATTTAGATAATCGTGAAATAAAAAAAGAGGTCAATAAAGGAATAGGGACCATAGGGAGAATAAGAATTTTAGCTGAATTAGCAAAAGAACCAAATGATTCGTTTACAAGATATTCACTTCAGAAAAGCACTGGATTAAAGAGAAGTGACTTAAAAGAGAATTTAAAGCATCTTTTACAGATAAGATGGGTAAAAGAATATGAAGCTATCTACCCTAAATACCAAATTAATTTAGATAATTCAAATGTGAAAGCGTTATACAAATTCTTTAAAGAAATAAATTACGTTTAGTTATGAAAAGAAAAAGATTCAGTGTAAAGTATCAAGATAAACCATCGTATAACCGAATATAGTCTTTAACCATTTTATCGGTACTAAATTGATCTTTAGATAACTTGTAAGCATTGTGGCCAATATTTATAGAAAGATCATTGTTACTAAGAAGTTTAATTATTGAATTAGCTAAATCATCAGTGTCACCAACCCTAAAAATTAGGCCAGTACGTTCACTTTCTACAATTTCGTGGAACACTTCTAGATCGCTAACTATAACTGGTTTCTTACATAGCATAGCTTCAATTATAGCGATTCCAAAAGCTTCTACCTTAGATGGTAAAACAAAAACATCACAAGAATCAAGTAGTTGCCATTTTTTTGATTCAGATACACGACCTAACAAAGTAACATCATTAGAAAGACTAAGATGATTTATACGGTCTTCAAGGTTTTTTCTCATTGGACCTTCACCCGCAATAATTAAATGGATATCATTAATTTGAGATAATACAAGTTTAAACGCGTCTACTAAGATCATAGGATCTTTCTTAGGATGAAGTCTACTAACATAAAGGATAGTTTTTATTTTAGGATCATTATTCGAACTAGTAATAAATCCAGGATCAATTCCATTATAAATCATTTGAGTTTTATGAATAGTCGAGCCAGCTTCAATAGAATCACTGATCATAGATTTTGAAACAACTATGACATTATCAAGAAATTGAACAGTAAACCAAATAACAAATGAAAGAAACTTATTGTTACGGTATCCATAATTAACTTGCCGATTAATTTGTAAGTCTTCACCGTGGGAAGTGCATATTACTGGAATCCTAAAGAATTTACCTAATAATCCTATTAACCCAGAGGGAATGATGTAATGCGCATGAATTACAGTGGGTTTCCATGTTATTATTAACTTAATAAAATAAAATATTGAAATGAACAGTCGAATATTCTTAGGGGAATATAATATAGGAAATATTGAATTATTAATTATAGGAGTATTATGAGCGCAGACAACAGAAGAGGGAATTCCTTTAACATTAGCATTATTAACTAAATCAAGGATTATTTTCTGAGCCCCGCCAGAACCTTCATCAAGAGGAAGAAAAGTAACATGTAATACTCTGGCACCCATATTATCTAATCATCAATATTTAATGAAGGGATACTAGTATTTTATGATTACATGACTATAGTTGAAAAGCTATCATAAGAATCATAAATAATTAATTAAAAGAATAGAACAAGAAAGTAATATTTGGAAGTACATAAAGAGAGTATCGTTAAACATTTTTGAGAAACGGCAAAGTGATTAACATTAAATAGAGTGTGAAAAAATGAAGGTTTGGAAATCAGCAGTATATTCTATATTAATAATAATAACTCAGATGGTATACCAGTATGTAAATGGAAAACGAATAAATATAGAAATATGTCAAGAAAAGGTTCTTTTTTTAGGTATTCCACTTCCATGGGGAATATATGAAACTAATTGCTCAAGAATACCATTCTCAATAATAGAAACAGGAATCATACTAGATATTTTGTGGTGGATTATATTTTTACAATTAATAAATAGATTATATAAAAAAGCACAAAACAAATTCAATAATCAGTAATAATGATAATTTTATGACATTTGAAAACAGTAATAGCGTAAATTTAATATTAGAAAGAATAAAGAAAAAAGAAATCAACCGCTAAAAAGAATAACGATTGATAACTATTAATTAAAGATGAGGAAATAAGAATAATTAACTTTAGTAATTAATTACCACTTTTTTCAATTTTATTAAGCTGTAAATTAACTTTATCTCCTACTTTCAGATCAGAATCTTCATACTCACGCATATCTAACTTAACTGTAGTTGGGAATCCATTTGTCATTTGTCTAGGAAGGCTTCCTAGTGCTTTATTCAAACCCTTGAAGAGATCGTCCATTGAAGAAACACCCATTACCGTAGGACCAGGAGCTGGCTGTACTCCTTCTCTGAAATCTCTAGGGTCAGATAGAGTGACAATAACGTATGGTCCACCGTCAACAGAGGCATCAATTTTAGATACGATAAATTCTTTTGTGATCATGTCCATCAGATTTGAGTATAGAAAGAATATAACCGTTTTGACTGAAAATAATGCTAAAAGATTAGAAACGTATAATTAATGCTTTCTTATCTATACATAGGGATAGCTATTGAAAGTAAGTGAGCTTAAAGATGGATTACGTAGATTAGATGTAGAAGCAAAAATTATAGAAAAAGAAGAAACAAGAACAGTGAATCTTAGAGCTGGTGGAACGGCAAATGTCTGTGATTTTACAATTCAAGATGAAACAGGTTCAATAAAACTAAGTCTATGGGATGACATGATTGAACAAGTAAAAGTCGGAGATAAAGTCAAAGTAGAGAATGGATATACAAATTCATTTAGAGGAGACGTAAGAGTAAACGTAGGAAGATACGGTAAATTAGAAGTAATCAACGAATAGATTAAAAATTACAAAGGGAAATATGTAATTAGCATATATAGCCCAAGCATCATTACGAATGCACCAAAAATAATCTGGAGATATTTAGCAGTAATCTTAGAGGCAACTTTAGCTCCAATTTGAGCTCCTACTATAACACCTAGAATAAGAGAGATAGAATAGTAAAAGGATATGTTTCCTAATGTCAAATGGGTTATTGTTCCAGATAATGACGTAAAGATTATTGCAAACATAGAAGTGGCTACGGAAACATGAAAAGAACGTTTCAGGATGGAAGAATATATTGGGACATTTATTACACCACCACCTACTCCAAGTAAACCAGATAACAATCCACTAGCAAAAAGAAAGGGAGATGCTTTGATTAATTCTACACGAGAAAAAGGATGGGGTTGCTCAGTATTTGAAGAAGTTCTTTTTACCGAAAGTCCTTTAACCAAATTTCTTAAACCTGTAAACAAAAGGAAGAATCCGAATATAAAAGATAAAGATTCGGAAGAAATAAAAGAAACAATGTAAGCGCCCAAAGAAGCTGCGTGAACACTTAGTCCTGCAGTTAATAATCCTAATTTCCAATCAATTAGATTTTGCTTATAGTAAGCAATAGTAGCAGAAATAGAAGTAAAAACAATAGTAGCCAAACTGGTACCAATAGCTATTTCAGCATTAATCCCATAAAGTATTACAAGCGAAGGAACAATTAAAAATCCACCTCCCACACCAAGGATAGAAGATAAAGTACTGATCAGTAAACCTAATAAAATAAGACTAATGAAAGTAAGCGGATCAATCAAAATTAGACATACCTCAGTAATACGGCCATATTTTTAATTTAACTCCAATAATCATTGTTATCTTCACGCATTATTGAGGTTCAGTCATACTTAGAGGTTCTAAGATTTCATCAATTTCTTCTGAGCTTAAATCAGTTTCTCGCAATGTCACATCTTTTATTGTTTCCCCGGTTTCAGAGGCGATATGAGCTATATTAGCAGCTTTATCATATCCTAATTTTGGGGCTAATGCAGTACATATTGCTAACCCTTGATGTACCATACTAGGTCCTTTATCAGTAGCAATTAAACCGTCCACACATTGTTTAGCAAAATTCTCACTTCCAGTAGATAGAATTTCAATGGATTCAACTAGATTATGGGCCGCTATCGGCATCATGACATTTAATTCAAAATTGCCACTTTGTCCAGATATGCTTACCGTTTGATCATTACCCATTACTTGAGCACAAATCATTGTAACCGACTCTGCAATTACTGGATTGACCTTACCAGGCATTATTGATGAACCCGGTTGAACTTCAGGTAAACTAATTTCTCCAATTCCTGCTCGTGGACCAGATCCCAGCCATCTTATATCATTTGCAATTTTCATTAAACTAACTGCAAAACTTCTCACACAACCTGAAGCATAAACAATTCCATCTATTGTTGATTGAGATTGAAAATGATTTTCTGTTTCAGAGAAATTAATTCCAGTTTTTTTGCTTAGTTTATTTATTACTGAACCACAGAATTTTGGATTCATTCCGATTCCAGTTCCTACTGCAGTACCACCTAAAGCTAAAATAGATAATTCATCTAAAGCTGAATTGACTTTTTTTATTGAATTTTCTAACTGTCCGAAATATCCCCTAAATTCTTGACCAAGCCTTATTGGAGTTGCATCTTGCAGATGAGTTCTACCAGTTTTCACAATGTTCCAAAATTCTTTAGATTTTTTTTCTAATGAAACTCTCAGCAAGTCCATTGAAGGTAATAAATTATCTTGTATAGATATCGCGGCAGCAATATGTATTGCGGTAGGAATAACATCATTTGAAGATTGACCTTTGTTAACATGATCATTAGGATGTACAGGAGTTCTTGAACCAATTTCGCCGCCTAACTTTAGAATTGAAAGATTTGAAATAACTTCATTGACGTTCATATTGGTAGAAGTTCCGGATCCTGTCTGGAAAATATCCACTACGAAACTATCATCATGTTTCCCATCAATAATTTCTTGTGATGAACTAATTATAGCTTGTGCGATTTTTTCATCAATCAGGTTTAGTTCCAAATTAGTTTCAGCGGCAGATTGCTTAATTAGACCTAAAGATTTTATCAATGATCTTCCAAAACGTAATTGAGAGATAGGAAAATTAAGTTGAGCTCGTCTAGTATTTGCGCCATAAAGAGCATTTGAAGGAACTTCCAGTTCACCCATAGAATCTTTTTCTAATCTAAAATTGTTTTCAGGCAATTAACAACAACACTAAGGTGAATGAATAATAAAAGTAATTAAAACTTGTCAAGGTATTAAATTAAATATGAATCAGATAAAAGATCTAGAGTCATTCCTATTTTTTTCCCAGAGCCCTGGGCAAGTTGAAGCATACAAGATTCACCAGTAGTATAAACATCGAGATTAGAATTAGATATAATTTCAAATAGACTTTTTCCTACAGCCATAGATTGATCATATCCTTTTTTAACAAACCCAAAAGTTCCACCAATACCACAACACCCATGTTCTAGAATATTGATTTTTAATTCAGGGATTAAACTAAGTAAATCACTAGGATAATTTTCGGTTCTTAATGCAAAATTATGGCAATGTCTATGTAAGTAAATTTCTTTATTAATTGGGGAAAGATCTAGATTTAATTCATCAGATTGATAGAGATTATAAAGATATTCATGAATGTCATAAGTATTATCAGAAACAAGCCGAGTATCAGAAGTATCATAAACATTAAGATATTCTAATTTAAGAGAAAGAGTAGCACTTGGAGAAAAACTAACGATTGGAATCCCTTTATTAACATATTTGACTAAACTAGAAACATTAGATTCAGCTATTTTTGCACCAATATCAGGACGGCCATCTAGAATTGCTGGAAGCCCAGAAGATTGTTGTGGAGGAAGAATAACGTTAATCCCATTTTTCCTAAAGATTTCAATAATTCTCAACCCCAAACTAGGATTGTTATAATTGATATAAGTATCATAAAAGAGTGCTATATTCTTGTTTCCAGATTTACGCGGATGATTAATTAAGATATCAGAAAAAGTTTTATTAGCAAACTTTGGAAAATTTCTCCGTTTATCTATTCCAGTAACATATTCAGATATAGAGCGAAATTGCTTATTTGATAATAACCAATTAGAAACAGGTGAAGTTAGAACACCTAGTTCACCAAATTTATCGATATTCATAAAATGGCTATAGCCTTTAGGAAGACCACGTTCTTGAACATATTGAGCACGAGATTCAGCCATAAGTTTACCGACATTAACATTAGAAGGACAATCTGTGTAACACATTTTACATTGAATACAATGATTAAAAACTGCGTCCTCAAAATTATTGGTGAATTGAAAATCTTTAGTTAGGCCATCTTTCTTAAGGAGCCATCGTAATAAATTATTGCGACCGCGACATGAATCACTTTCGTCATAATTAGCTATATAAAGAGGACACATTCGAGTAATGTAAGAACTGCTGTGACAATATCCACATCCATGACAAAGTTCAGTTTCACTGTCATAATCTAATTCAGAGGCATAACCAGTAATATTTTTAATCACGTTGCTATCTTGAATACCCCAATTCAGAATAGTGTTTGTTTCTTTTTTAGAATAATTCTCACCGTAACGGAGATTAGAAGTTAAATCGGTGTCTAAAACAATTTTCTTATCAGGATTCATTATTCCATTTGGATCAAGTAGAGATTTTACTTGAAGAAATAAAGAATAGATTTCATCACCATATTGTGAATTTACATAAGGCGCCCTAGCTAATCCATCACCATGTTCCCCAGTTATTGAGCCATTAAAACGTTTTACAAGTTTTAGTGATTCATCAGCAAGTATTTTCATTAGTGATAAATCATCAGGATTCTTGAGATCGAGTAAAGGTCTAATGTGAACATTACCATCACCAGCATGCCCATAAACTATTGATTGAAGATTATATTTAGTGAAAAGCGAATAAAGAGAATTAATGTATTCACCAAGTTTACATGGATTAACAGAAGTATCCTCCATAAATGGGACAGGACGTTTATTTCCTAATCTGAGCTTTTGAGCATAAGGTTGAGATTTTTTTCGTACCTCCCACAATCGAGACATTTCTTGTTCATCAAAAGATTCGATTAATGAAGATTTGGGAAGATTCAACGATTTGAAGAGTTTTGTTAACTTGGCCAAACTATTTTTTGGAGCATTAAAAGAATATCCATCGAATTCAATTAATAAAATAATTTTAGAATAAGGATTGATTAATTCAGATAAATGAGGATGGTCTACTTTTGCCACATCAATAATTTTCGCATCAAGAAGTTCAACAGAAGAAGGATTCAATGAGAGAAGAGGCTCCATTAAGAGATCAATATGAAGAATATCAGAAAGTTGGACTAGTGCCAATGTTTTAAATTTAGGTAAATTCGTGATGCTTAATTTAGCTTCCAGGATAACACCTAAAGTTCCTTCAGCGCAAGTAAATAGTTTACTTAAATCCAATACATTATTTTCAGTAATTTTCTCAAGACGATATCCGCATGAATTTTTCTTCACATCAGGCATATTTGAAGATAAAAGGTCTACATTTGAATCAACTATAGTACGGATATTCCTATAGATGTTAGAAATGAAAGAGTCCCCGGAAGATAATTCATTCCAAGTTTCACTATCATAAGGTACAGAAGAAGTAGTAATAAGATCACCATTAGAAAGGATAACCTCTAATGATAAAACATAATCAATCGTACTTCCATATTTAACAGTATGAGGTCCGCTTGCATTAGTAGATATCATTCCGCCAAGAGTACATTGTTCACTACTTGAAGGATCAGGAGGAAGAAATTTGCCATGTTCTTTAAGAAAATTGTCAAGCACAGATTTATAGACACCAGGCTGAACGATAACATAATTCTCTTCAGTATTCACCTCAAGTATTGAATTCATATGTTTAGTGAAATCAATAACCACCCCATTACCAATAGCTTGTCCAGCTAATCCACTTCCGCCGCCTCGAGGAATGATAGGGATGTTAGAAGTGACACAATAATTTACTATTTTTAAAACATCATCTTTATTTTTAGGGACGGCTACGCATTGAGGCTTAATTTCATATATACTAGCGTCGCTAGCATACATAACAGTCTCCCAATCTTCTGAGAGGATTTCACCTTCAATGAGTGCACTGAGATCAGCAGCAATTGCTTGAGATGAGGAGAGACTAATCAAATCTATATCTAAATAGTGATATACATTAATAACAAATATTGGTTTGGGTAAGAATTCAAATATTGAACTTATATTAATAAGGATAAAGAAGAAGAATTAGAGTAGAAATAAAGTTTGGAGAACCAACAAAGAAAAATTAAGGGATTAGACGAATTAAAAACTTCGTTATTGTATAATAAAATAATAGATGTATGGGAATCATTATGTGAAGAAAAAGACATGAAATTTGAAGATAATCAGAATTTCTCTCAGTTTTTACAACATCTAAAGAAAATGGAAGTGAATATAAATAAATTACCAGTATGTGCGAATGAAGAAGGTGAAAGAGACAAATTATCTAAAAGATCATCTGCATTTTTTGGTGATCCAATGAAAACGTTTGTCATAAAAACTGATTCGAATAATATTAAGAAAATAAGAGATTTCACTATAAAATAAAGAAATTAACCAAGAAAGTGATTTTATAGTAAAAATAATGTGAAAATCTGTCAAGATTTATATATTTTTAAAAATAATCAGAATTGTTATATTATAATGACAACCCAAAGTAAATTAGTTACAATTACGCCAAAAGCAATAGAAAAAGTTAAAGAGTTTATAGAATCAGAAGAAAAAAAACAAGATGGATTAAGAGTATATGTTGCTGGAGGGGGATGCTCAGGATTTAGTTATGGATTATCATTAGAGAATGAAAAAGCTGAAGATGACAGCATAATAGATACTGACGGAATAAAGCTATATATTGACTCAGCAAGCGCCCAATATTTGAAAGGGAGCGAAATAGATTATATTGAAGATGTTATGAGCTCTGGTTTTAAGATTAGTAATCCAAATACAAGTTCTTCATGTGCTTGTGGTCATTCTCATGCATTCTAGCTTAAATAAAAGAATAAAATCAACAATAATAGGAATCAGAATAATTAACAAAAAGTGATAAATAGACTATGAAAATGCCAAAAGAATGTAGAAGATTTTGCGCAAGATGCAAAAAACATACTACACATGTAATGTCAATCTATAAAAAAGGAAAAGAAAGATCCACAAAAGAAGGAACTAGAAGGCATGCTGCAAGAAAAGAAGGATATGGCGGACAGAAATTTCCTGAATTAGCAAAAACAGCAAAAACAACTAAGAAACAAGTTATAAGACTTAAATGTTCAGAATGTGATATGGGTTCAATGAAGGACGGACTTAGAATAAGAAAATTAGAGATAGTAGCTTAGAGTGAGATTATGCGTCAAGATAGAGTTTCAATACCAAGATCAAAAAGCACTTTCATATTAATACAATGTGAGAATTGTGGAAATGAAAGAGTAATATTCTCAAATTCAGCAATGGATATAAAATGTGAAAAATGCAACGAAATAATAGTTAAAAGCACTGGAGGAAAATCCAAGATATCAGGAAGCCAAGTAAGAAGGGTAGACTGATAAAAGAAACCAACAGATAATTAAGATGAGATATGGATATCCAGAATAATAATGAACTTCCTGAAAAAGGAGAACTGATATTAGCTACTGTTCTGGAAATTCAAGCACACGGAGTATATGTAGATTTAGAGGAATTTTTTAATTTAAAAGGATATTTACACCGATCAGAAATTTCAACAGGATGGGTTAGACATGTAGAAAGGCATGTAAGGGTAGGGCAAAAAATAGTACTAAAAGTAATAAGAGTAAATAGTAATAGAAGAGAAGTAGACCTATCATTAAGACAAGTAACACAAGAAGAAAGAAGAAGGAAGATTATTGACGTAAAACAATCAGAAAAAGCTAACGCGTTATTAGAAGAAACAAAAACTAAATTGAATTTATCAGATGAAGAAATAAGAATAGTTGGAGATAAATTAGAAAGGAAATTTGGAAGTTTGTATACAGCATTAGAAGCCATAACCAAAGATGGAATAAAAACAATAGAAGAAGTGGATCTTCAATCTGATATTCAGGACGCTATAGAACAAATTGCAAAGGAAAGAATAGCTATACCTGAAATTACAATTAAAGGAGTAATTGAAGTAAGTTGTAATGAACCGAATGGAGTGGATATGGTAAAAGATGCACTTCATCAAGGAGAAAAAGCAGACACTAAAGGAGTAAAAATAGACATATCTTATTTAGCTTCAGCAAAGTATCAAATCGCAGTTAAAGCTCAAGATTATAAAACAGCTGAAAAAGCTGTACAACAATCAATAAATGAAGTAAAGAAATCACTTGGAAAAAAAGGACAGAGTTTCTCATTCACTAGATTTGATGGTAGAAATTGAAAAAGATTCTAAGAACATGTACCAAATGCAAAAGATACACATTAATGGAGAAATGTCCTGATGATGGAGAAAGTACGATAAGTCCTCATCCTTCAACATATTCACCTGACGATAAATACGCAAAATATAGAACTATAAGTAATTATTCAGATATAACAAAAAAAGAAGCAGAATAATCAAAAATACGGACATTATCTAAGATATTTCAATCATAACGAATAGTATTTGATAAAAAAAAGCAGATAACAATATATTCTAGAGATGAAGAAATTGTTAGAATTAATCATCTAGAGATGAATGAGTATCATCACAGAATGGTTCAGAACCAGTTTGTTTACAACCACAGAAATAAACTGTTTTATCAGAATCAGCTTGATAAAGCATAGATCTAAAATCAGTCCCACGATGAGAACCATCGCAAAATGGTTGAGATTTACTTCGACCACAACGACACCAATAATATGTTTTACCTTTTTCTACATTAACGGAATAATACCCCTTTTGAGCTACACGTTTCAAAGATGGATCAGACATACTAAACCACATATTATACTAAATTTTTCTACAATTTAAATTGAACGGAATCAAGTCATAACTTCATAAATTAATACGGCTGAGAATATTCCACTACCACCACTAGTTATGCTATCAGATTGAAAAACAAGTCTAAATGGGCCATCAGAATCTTCGCCATATTTCATATTATAGAAATAAAATGGGATATGACCTTGAGTCCATTCAGTACCTGAAGTTCTACCATCTTGCCCAACATATTGGAATAAACTAAATGGGAAAAGATTACCAAGTAGAGTATCAGACCAGAATAATTCATTAGGGGTAGAATCAGGATGGAGATAAGTTTCCAAAGGAATATCAGCAATACGCATAAACCATTGCATTTTACTTTCGTCACCACCGGCTCCAAGTAAATACTGAGTAAATCCTTGAGCTTCTAACTTTTGTCCAGCTACAAATACTACAACATAATCAGCTTCAAGTGAATTAATAATAGACAGTGATTCATCTTGGTTAGAAACATACATTTTTGCAAGCTGTTCAATACGAGTAGAGTTTATAGTTGCGTTATCAGCTAAACTAGTTCGATCACCAATTACAGTGATCCAATAACCATAATCCCACCAAGCAGCAATAACAGCATCATCATCAGTGTTATTACTAATCCAATCTAAAGCATCATCCCAATCTGATAAAGTTTGACGAGTAGATATACCTGAAGTAACAATAGTAGGAGGAACATCAACTTGAGCAATCCAATTACCAGGAAGAGGAAGAATTAATGGAACTGAAAACAATCCAATAATAAAAATAATAGAAATAAATTTCAAAATAGAACGTTGTCCAGTAGAACCAATATTTCGTTTAGGCTTTTTAGATGGTGAACTTTTAAGAATCGAAGATACAATTTCAGCGAAAGCAATACCACCAAAGATAGCAAAAGTTATAGAAGAAAATACCAAAAGCCGTGTAAATGATGACGCGATATATATAGAAGTAATACCCAAAATCAAAGCGAATATAGAAGTCACCCCTTTACGCTTGAATAAATAATATATTCCTAAACCACTAATGAAAGGAAGGATCCAATAAGAAGCAATGTATTCAACACCAGTAGGAACAAAATGTTCAGCAACAGATTCTACTACAGGATTTCCACTTCTATAGAAAGGGTAAATAACAGTTAGATAACGTCCTGTAACGTTTGATAGAACACCAAGTCCTATGAATATTGAGAATAATAACCCTAGGACCCCAATTAATTTAATTAAAGAAGACCGATAATGTTCAGGTTCAATTATTTTTTTCAGATAAGTGGAAATAATAAGGAATAATAAACTTCCTAAAAGGAGCAACCCAACAGGATTAGTAAGAAAAGATAATCCAGGTCTAGGAGACAAAATAGTCAATAAAAGATCAGATGATACAAGTAAAGACATGCTTGGAAGCAAATTAGATAATTTAATAGGAATAAAAGGTAATGAGAAAATAGTTAATGCAACAACTATGCTAAAGAACTGGGAACCACCCCATGAGATGTTAGAATATCCTAATAGTAATCCTGATGCAAGACCAGCAATCAAACGAGTTTTTCGTGATTCACCAGAATTAATAGCCCTAAGAAATAAGTATAAAGCAGTTATACTAAGAAAAAGTGCAAAAGGTTCAGATTTAAACCATCCTAGGTTACCTCGAGAAATGATTGGAGGAGAAAACGCAATGATTAATGCTCCTAATAATCCAGCAGGAATACCTCCAATTCGTTTAATTAATAAGAAAGAAGAGAAAGTAGTTAAAGCCCCAAAATACACGGGGAAAAGTACTAAGAAATCATAAAGGCTGATTGTGATTTGAAGCAGATCTCGAACAATAATAAATAGTATTGCCCCAGCAAAATGAAGACCAACTTGAGAAGTTCTAGCAATATCTCGGCCTTCAGGATACCAACTTTTAGTATCATGCCAAGAGAAATATTCACTTAAAGAGGATATTCCACCAATATCATAAGAATTAACTATGAATTTAGCTGCATAATAATCGAAATATGGATCAAATTCATTAAGTCGAAATCCATATTGAGCAGGAAGCAATCTCATAATCAAAGCTGAAACGAATATAGCTCCTAAAGCCAACATTAGGATAATATCAGATTGTCTAAATATTGGGCGCCGAAGATCACCACGGTTAAAAGACAATATTTCCTTGAGTTGGAGAAAACTAATTCTAGTCAAAATGTTTCACGAGATAATTTATGGTAATTAAGAATCATATTAAGAACAATATATAAAATAAAGCTATTTCTTTGTAAGATCCTTAATTAGATCAGCATATGACTGTGGTGTAAGAAGAGATTTAGACTCAGTTTCAAGCGATGAGGGGACCACTTCAAGCATCCAGCCTTTATCATAAGGGGATTGTGATACAATTTCAGGATTAGTTTTAAGATCGTCGTTAAGATTAGATATAATTCCCGTAATAGGAGAATAAAGATCAGAAACAGCTTTTACAGATTCAATAGAGCCAAAAGGAGATAAATGTTCGACTTTAGAATCAATTCCAGGAAGATCAACGTAAACTATATCATGTAAGGTTTTAGCTGCGTAATCAGTTATCCCAATAATTGTCTTTTTATCATTTTCAATACGAATCCAATCATGTTCAGCAGTATACAATAAATTCTCAGGAATAGAATAACCTTCAATATCCAAATCAGATCATGTCTCCAATAACAATTACTCAATATAATAATGAGATATTAAAGAATAACGCGATAAATAATAAATTTAAAGGCGAGATAATTCAAAAACAAAGATTAAAGTAGTTGATTAGTTCAGAATTATAACATGCAAGAATCTACCCTATTTATTCCAATGGGAATGGAGTGGGTCATATTAGTTATTTCACTAGTTGTTCTTCTTTTTGGAGCAAAAAAGATCCCTGAATTATCAAGAGCACTAGGAAAATCTGCTGGTGAATTTAAAAAAGGTAAAGATGAATCAGATGCAATAGACTTCGAAACAGAAAAAGCGGAATCAGAAGAAAAGAAAATACAAAACGCAGCTACAGAACTTGGAATTGATATTTCAGGTAAAAGTAAAACCCAGCTAAAAAAAGAAATAAGAAAAGCAACAACTAGTTAAGAAGAATATTTAATATAATCATCAACGGTATCAAAGTCAATTAGGATACGATTAGAACCAATTTCTACTTTTAAAATATCATCAGAATGTGTAGTCACTACAGATTTCAGGCCAAATCCTTTTTCATCAATAAGAAGAATTTCAGAGAATAGAGATTTTTTGAATAATATAGGATGACCCATTTTATTATTAAATGAAGCACAAACAATAGAATTCTTATTTTGATTAGAATCAGTAATTATTTTATTAATATCATTACTAGTGACTAAAGCAACATCACCAGGAAGAATCATAACAGATTGAGATTCAGGAGAAATTGATTTAACACCAGCTTTAACTGAAGAGCTTTGTCCAGAACGGTAATCAGAATTATAAATAAGTTTACAATCATAATTAGTTAAAACGCTACTTATTCGTTCAGAATCATGTCCTAAAACAACTATCACTTCGTCAACATTAGATTTTAATGATTCTTCAACAACTTTTGATATAATAGGGACACCAGATATTTTTGCCAGAAGCTTATTCCCCGAAAAACGAGAAGATAACCCAGCAGCAAGTATAATTAAACTAATCAAAGAAACATCATTAAAAAGAATGAAGATAAAAGATCATTTACTGCTAGGGGATTGTTTTATTACTTCTTCAAAGTGTTTTAAAGCCATAGTTAAACCTTTACCGCCCCGTTTAACCATTATTATTTCAGCAATTATACTTATTGCAACTTCTTCAGGAGTTTCAGCTTCAATATCTAACCCTACAGGAGCATGAACTGTAAGAAGTTTTTCTTCACTGAACCCTTTACCTAATAATTCATCATAAACCATTTTAACTCTATTTTTACTGCCAATCATCCCAATATAACCAGCATCAGTATTAAGACTAGAATGTAAAGCTAAAGAATCAGAATGATGCCTAGTTAAAATAACAATGGAATCATTGCTAGTTATAGATAAGTCAGATAATCCAACATCATAATTATTTTTAATAACAGAAAGCGCTATAGGAAAATCTTCAACTTCAGCAAGAGGATCAATAACAGTAACGTTATAACCAACAAAATTGGCTAAATTTGCAATTACTTTAGCTACATGTCCAGCTCCAAGGAGTATGAACCCAGGATTGGGAGCAATTAATTCAATAAGAAGTTCAACTGTGCCACCACATGCCATACCAATTCCACTCCAACTATCATCACCAAGATCAACATTAGCTGTTCTCATTTTGCCATCATTGAAAACCTTTTTAGCTTCATGAAAAACGTAATTTTCAACGCACCCACCACCAATAGTACCATAAGAATCTCCATTTTCAGTGACAATCATTTTAGCTCCACTACCACGAGGAGAAGATCCTTGTGATTTAATAACAGAAGCTAATACTAATCTATCACCATTCTCAAGTAATTCATTTACTTTTTTCATAATATCGATAACATTATAGATTGAAGGCAATTAAGAAATCTAATATAGAAATACTCAAAGAGATAATAAGAGTTTCTTAAAGTATGAAGAGCCAATTAATCAAAAGGGGAACCGATCATGCCCCTAATTTGATTGACTTCAACTAAAGTACCAGATTTAATCTGAGTGACATTAGAATCAGTAAGGAGATAACCATGACTCTGAAGAAACACATTAAGCATTGAAGAATCACCAATAACAGGAGTTGCTATTAATTTATTGTTAACTCGTTTAAGGCGAATCCAAGTCACATGTTTAAAGTTAGTAAATGAATTAAAGGTAACAGAATCAGAAAGAGTAGCATATAAACTCCAATCTTTTCTATCTGCAGGCAACCCAATTAATTTACGAATTAAAGGAAAAACAAGAAAAATAAATGCGTTAATTGTAGATTGAATTAGACCAGGAAGTAAAATAATAGGCGTTCCAGAAATACAACCAAATCCCGCAACTCTTCCAGGCTGAAGTTGTAATCCATGAACAATCATTCCAGGATCTCCTAATTCTTGAATCGCTTGAGAAACCAAATCAGATTCACCTACAGAAGATCCTCCAATAGTAAGAATAATTGAAGAATCACTAAGAAGGGAAGATAATTTCTTTTTAATTAATTCAATGTCATCATGAACAATACCATGATCTTTAGGAATAGCCCCTAGATCGGATATTAATTGGTGAACCATAAAATCATGAGAACGAGTTATTTTACCAGAAGTAGATTCCTTAAGATTATCACTTAATTCGCTCCCAACAGATATAATTCCAACAGAAGGTTTAGAGTATACCACAACATCAGGTATTCGTAATAACCTAAATAGGGATAAATCTTGAGAACGAATTATAGAGCCTTTTTTTACAATTATAGTTCCAGATTTAAGATCAGAACCCCGTGGAACAATTCCATGCCCAGAATTAATAGGGGAAGTTAATTCAATATAATCATCGACAACTTTAACATTTTCTTTAGGAATTATAGAGTTAGAACCATAAGGAACAAATGCACCAGTACGGATTTTCATAGAATTACCTAATTGAAGGGAAAGTGGAGAATTGTCAGTAAGTTCTGCAGAATCTATTACTTTAAGGAGTAATGGAGAATCACTAGAAGCATTTTCAGTATCACTAGAATTTACGGCGTACCCATCAAAATGAGATTTGTCATAAAAAGGAACATCATGGGAAGAGTATATATCGTTAAAAAGAACTCTACGATAAGATTCAGAAGAAGGAATAAGTTGTGATGAAGAAATGTTTTCGAATGAATTAAGAAGAACCCTTAAAGATTCATCGACATTAATATAATTCAATGTATCTAATTCAAAGATAATTAGAAGATAAGAGAATATAAAATTACCAGGTGAAAAATAAAATTAAAATAAAGAAAAATGAAAAGAATGAAATTAGTTTTAGATTCAATGGAAAAGAAATAAAGGCAAATGAAGGCGAAACAATTGCAAGTGCAGCATATAGTTCAGGAATACGTGTGTTTTCTAGAAGTTTCAAATATCATAGACCGAGAGGATTATTTTGCGTTAGAGGAAATTGTCCAAATTGCGCCATGAGGGTCAATAATACTCCAAATGTAAGAACATGTGTAACAACAGTTAAAGAAGGAATGATTGTAGAGTCCCAAAATGCTTGGCCTTCCCTTAATTTTGACATTAATCGCTGGATAGACCAATTAAGCGCATTATTTCCAGTAGGATTTCAATATAAACAGTTTATTAGGCCTAGATTTTTATGGCCAATCACAGATAAAATAATAAGAGAAATAGCTGGAATAGGGAGAATACCTCCAAAAGAAACAATTGATGATAAAATAGATTATGAAACTCTCACAATGGAAAAAGAAATAGCGGTAATTGGAGGCGGTATTTCAGGAATGCAATCAGCAATAGAAGCGTCAGAATTAGGAGCACAAGTAATAATAATCGATGACGATGATGAATTAGGCGGATATTTAAGATGGGGTAATGATGAGCTCTACGAATCAAAGAAAATAGAAGAGGACCCACAGAGATTAGTAGAAGAATTATCAAAACAAATCAAGAGTAAAGAGATAAATGTATTAAATAAAGCAAAAGTATTCGGATATTTCCCTGAAGAAGATATAATTGGGATCTATAATGAAAATAAAGTGATCAGCCTTAAAGCTAAAAAGATAATAGTAGCTACAGGCGCATATGAAAGATCAAGAATTTTTGGAAATAATGATTTACCAGGAATATTCTTATCATCAGGGATTAAAAGACTAATAAATATAAACAGAGTAATTCCAGGAAAAGAAATAGCAATATTTGGTGAAGAATCAGATTCATTATTAATTGCTAAAGAATTACGGAAAAAGGGGACAAGAATAAAAGCAATAATAATTAATACATCCGTAAAAAACCAATTTTTAGAAGTAAAGAATGAATTAGAAAAAGAAAACATAACAATATTTCAAGAAGCAAAAATTGAAAAAGCAAATGGTGATAAGTTTTTGAAAGAAGTAGAAGTAGTTTTTAAGAATAAAGCCAAAAAGGAAATAATAAAATGTGATACATTATGCATTATAGGAGAATTAGATCCAGCAAATGAAATATTATACCAAGCTGGATGCAAAATGAAATTTAGCCCAAATAATAAATTAGAAATTGAAAGAGATGAAAACATGTGTGCAATAAATAATGTGTACGCAGCAGGTGCAGCTGCAGGTTCATTTGGGATTAAAGAGTGCATAATTGAAGGAAGAATAGCTGGAAGAAGTGCTGCAACCCCAATAAATAAGAAAGTTAAAAGAAAAGAAATTAATAATCAAATAGGAGGGGCATAAGTTAAAAGAATTCATTTGTATCTGTTTAGATGTTACAGTAGAAGATATAGGGAAAGGTATTGAAGAAGGATATGACAACATAGAAATTCTAAAAAGATACACAGGATGCACAATGGGATTATGCCAAGGGAAACAATGTATGATAAATTTTGTAAAGACAGTATCAGAACGCATGAATAAACCTATTGAAGAATTAATGATAACTACTATTAGGCCTCCGATAAGACCCATACCGCTAGGTGCACTTGGTTCAGAAAAAAAGAAAGAGGAGATTAGAAGGAAATCAAACAATGAAACAATATGACAAGTGAAAAACATGAAGAGAAAAGCAGATATTGTGATAATTGGAGGAGGAGTAAATGGATTATCAACTGCATACAATTTAGCTAAAAAAAAGAAATTTGGCAAAATAATAGTTATTGAAAAATCATACATTGGATCAGGAGCATCAGGTAGAAATGCCGGAGGAATAAGAGCTCAATATAGCAGTACACCGAATATATTATTAGCCAATAAAAGTCTTAAAATGGCTGAAAAAATTTCAGGCGAATTGAATTTTAACATAATGTTTAGACAAAGTGGATATTTATACATAGCAAAAGACGAATTAGAGCTAAATTGGTTAAAGAATGATGTTAAATTACAAAATAGTTTAGGGGTAAAATCTAGAATATTATCACCAGAAGAAATTTTAGAGGAAGTACCAGTCATAAAAATAGAAGGAATAATTGGAGGAAGTTTCCATCAACGAGCAGGAATTGCAAGACACGATGGAGTAGTATGGGGATACGCTAAAGAGGCAAAAAGATTAGGAGTTGAAATTAAACAGTTTACAGAAGTAATAGATTTGGATTCGAAAAATGATGAGATTAAAGCAGTAATTACAAAAAAAGAGAAAATAGAAACAGAAACGGTAGTTAATGCGGCGGGAGCACATTCGAAGGAATTAGCAAAAAGAGTAGGGATAGAATTACCAATAACACCAGTAAAAAGAGAGATTTTAGTGACTGAATCTTTAAAGCCATTTTTAGATCCGATGGTTATTGATTTAAAAACAGATTCATATTGGAATCAAACAGATAGAGGAGAGTTAGTAGCACAACATAAACATGCTATAACTAAAGATGAAGAATCAACAGTTTCAACTAAATCAACGTTCTCAATGCTTAAGACCATATCAAGAAACACTGTAAAGATTTTTCCGCAAACTAAGAATGTGAACGTATTAAGACAATGGGCAGGTACATATGATATGACTCCTGACGGAAGCCCAATATTAGGAGAAGTTTCTAAAGTAAAAGGATTCATACAAGCTAATGGATTTAGTGGAGCCGGATTTAAACTAAGTTTTGCAATTGGAGAACTGTTAGCAGAATTAATAGAAACAAAACGTTCACCCGAAATATTAAAGCCATTTAACTATGAAAGATTTGAAAAAGGAGAATTAATATTAGAAAGAGAAGCCGGAGAAATTAAACAGTAAAATAAATAACAAATAAATAAAAAAAGAGAGGCAGGGATTACCTGCCGATTATGGTAGTTTCAGATTCTAAGAAGATTACTCTTCTGTTGGTTTTGAATCTGGTTCTACGCTTGATTCTTCAACACTTGAAGGTGCAGATACTGATTCTTCAACACTTGAAGATGCAGAAGCTGATTCCTCAACACTTGAAGATGCAGAAGCTGACTCTTCAACACTTGAAGATTCAGAAGCTGATTCCTCAACACTTGAAGATTCAGAAGCTGACTCTTGTGTTGATGAACCTGAAGCTATTTCAGCATCAGCAAATCTAGGTCCGACGTTCGTCACTTTGATTTTTAGTTTTTGACCAGCTTGCGCACCTGATACAAAGATAACAAACCCTTCTATCTTGGCTATACCGTCTCCACGTCTAGAAATTTCTGTGATTTCTACATCGTATTCCTTTCCTACTTCTACAGGTTTAGGTCTAAATTGGTCTCTACGACCACCGCCGCCACCATAGTTGTCATTTCGTCGACCGCCGAAACCTCCGCTTCGACCGCCACCGTATCCATAACTCATTTGAATTCGTAGAAATTATTGGAGAACCGACATATTAATCTGCCTATTTTAAAGCGAAAAAAATAACAATTATCACAAAGAATAATCAAAATATGAGAATAATTAAGCAAAAAGGTAACAGTCACGTGAATGCCCATTAATTAAACCTACAGCCTGCATGAAAGAATTACAAGTGACATGCCCTAAAGATCTAAAACCTCGTTTTAACAAATCTTTACTAAGAAGTATAGAATTAAATGAGCCAGAATCATCACGAAAAGATGACCAGAGATAATTACTAAAGGAGCCATATTCTTTTTGTAATTGAATAGTTTTTTGCGCATTATTTACTGTATTTCCAATTTTCAATCGATTACGAACAATAGTTGAATCAGAAAGTAATCGAGAAATGTCAATTTGATCATAATTAGAAATAGAATCAATATTGAAATAATCAAATGCCTTTCTAAAATTATCTCTTTTTCGAAGAATGACAATCCAACTTAAACCGGATTGGAATAATTCAAGTGTAAGAGACTCAAATAATAAACAGTCATCATAAATTGGGATCCCCCATTCAGTATCATGATAAGTAGAAAGTAATTGATTATCGTTAGCCCAGCTACATCGAATCAAATAACATCACATTGTGAAGTATGGTAAAATTAACAGGAAAATAGGGATAGTGATTATTTAGAAACAGGAGTAGCTTTCACTAAATCGGCAGAAATTATATTTTTCCCATAACGATAAAGGTGAGTCATAACAGAAAAAGTGATCATCACTAATCCTAATTCAAATAATGATAAACTATTTAATCCATTTGAATACGCATGAATCGACAATGCGGTTAAGAAAATCTGGAATACGATTAAAGCAGCCATTGTAATAAAAAGCCAATTACTCTTTAAAGTAGTCATAGGCATTGACTTAGGTCTAGGTGATCTAGAAGCAATACGAGCAGCATCACGTTTTTTCAGGTAATTAATTACCCCATAAACAGCAGCAAAAGAAACTACTACAGAAATCAACATAGCGGTATAAAATGGAAGAGGCTGAATAAATAATCGAGTAAACAAATCTATGCTAGAATCAGGATTGACATAAAAGCCCCAGAAACTAGTCAAATAACCTTGTACAATAGTAGTAACACCAATAGCTGTAAGTAAAGGTCGTTCTCTCCAAGTAAATCGTTTAGAGTTATCAATGAATATTATGAACATTCCAGCTAAAATGAAGATAGTAGGAAGAACTAGACCTACAGTGAATTTTTCAGCTCCTGTCCTTAAGAAAGCATATAATGCGGTCAAATACCATTCAGGAACGGTTATTCCAGGAGGGATATTAGGATCAAAAGGTAAGCCTAACTCGACAGGATAAAGGCCACCTACAAGTAAGATAGAGCCACAAATTGCGGCAGACATAGGTATATCCCAAACAAGAGTACGTGGAAAATGGAAAAACATCAAAATAACCATTACGATAGGTACTATGAATACATGGAAAGAATACATTCGAAGTACAACTTCAGTAAGCCCCGCTCCGAATAAAAGTTGTTTAGCAAGAGGTCCAACTATAGGAGCAGCATTATTCAAAGATGCGCCGATATTAATAGCTAAAACGGCTCTTTCATTCATAATAAGATTGTAACCAGTAAAAGCTTCAAGTACAGTAATTGAACCTAAAAGGATACCAGTAACCCAAAGAACTTCGTTACGAATACGATATCTTCCACTAAAGAATTGATAATACATGTGAGCAAGAGCTAAGAAAACCATTGCATTAGAAGCATGATAGTGAATGTTTCTAATGTGAAACCCATAAGGTACAACATCATTAATGTATTTTACACTTGACCAAGCTTCAGAAAAAGTGGGAACATAATAAAGTAAAAGTACACCACCAGTTATTCCTAATAAAACAAAAACAATGAATGTAAGACATCCTAAGAATCCTAAAGGACTCAAATATCGGTTAGGTATAGAAATTCTTAGACCTAGAAATACTGAACGGTCTAACCTATCCCAAATCCATAAAAGAAGCTGCATAAGAGGATTAGGTTTTTTAGACGTATCGCCCATATCCAACTACACCATTATTCTTTGTATCCCAAAGAGGAGGTTTAACCCAAAGGTTACCTTCTTCATCAACTCGTAAACTAAGTTGAGGAAGAGCATTATTAGGAGGCTGTTGAAGAGCAGCAGGCCCTTGAAAAGCTAATCCAGTTTCAACATCATACATACTTCCATGACAAGGACATTCAATTCTATTACGCTCAGCTTTATAATCCCATAAACACCATAAATGAACACAAATCATGCTATAAGCCCTAAATGCAGAAATATCGTTAGCTTTACCTCCTAATTCTTCAGGTAAACGAATAAGCTGAAAACGTCTAAATGGCTCAAGATCAAGTTCAGGGTCACCAGTTCGCGGATAAACAAATACACCTTTTGAATCAACTGGAAAATCGTTAATATTTGCAAATTCATTTTTAGGAAGAAGTATTTTTTGTTCTTGAGATTCTATTCCAGCTCCAGGAAGTAAAAATTGAGCAAAAGGAGCAAAAGGAGCTATAGTGGCTATACTTCCAATAGCAAAAGCAGTTTTTAGAAACTTTCGCCTATTTAAAAGGGAATCAGGGGAAGGAGAAGAAGTAGAAACAGAAGTAGAGTCTACAGGCTTCACATCGTTTTTGATTTTACCATTAGTACCTGGTTTCTTTTCATCAGACAAATTCTATTTCTCCAATTGTGTTGTAGGACAAAAGAATACGACTAATACAACCTATTTAATCTTTAGGAAAAAACATTAAAAATAAGGGCAGTGTTAGGGGAAAAAATGAGAATATAACGCAGAATAATGGATAAAACAGTTAAGTTTTTAGATAATAGAATTAGCAATTAATTGAGTTAGCGGGTTGGCTAAAGAAACATCATCAATGTTAACAGGGGTAATGATTGTCACTACACTGATAATTATTTCAGGATCTATTTCATATTATCAATTTGTTCATGTTCCATCATCAGTACCTCCACCAGTACCAGAAGAATTTCTAAATCCTCCAACAATAGTAGAAATAATCATATCAAAAGGATCATCGCTTTCAGATAATTCTAAGTTTTTTGTACCTCAAGATCTGGTATTAACATTAGGAGAAAATAATAAAGTCACATGGGTGAATGAAGACGAAGTAATGCATACAGCAACAAGTGACCCAAGTCAATCTTCAGAATGGAATTCTAATTTCATATTAGAAGGAGAATCATGGTCATTTACATTCGTTAAAGATGGAGAAAGTAGTTACCAATGTACTCCTCATCCGTGGATGAAAG
>CAZIZY010000081.1:0-9780 GCA_964544235.1 uncultured Nitrosopumilales archaeon | reverse complement strand
TGGTGCGCAATCAAGTAATGTTAGAGGATCTGATACTTCTGGCGATCTAGATACTTTTGCTATTTCTATAGGTTTACGTATTTGAGCATGTGCTGTATTCTGTGCATTATTATGGGCTTATACTCGGAAATAAGAAAGCTCATCTCTTTTAATTCCATATTTATCCATATATAGCCTAGCTAACATGGCGTTTAATGCCACAAACGAAACTCCCATTGATGAAGTATATTCAAATCTTTCAGCCATGCTTAATGATTGAGTTGTATCTGATGGCTCCAAGTCCCGCATTTTTTCAACACCTATAGCTAATGCACAATCAACTTCTCCTGATTTAACATAAGTATATGCGACATTAAGTGCGGCTGCAGCTGAAGCACAAGCCGTTTCTACTTTAAATGCTGGTATTCCTTCTAATCCTAATTCACTTGTAACTAATGGTCCTAAATGTTCTTGTTTCGATCCTGTTGCGGAAAACATGTTTCCAACTACAATCATTTCTGGCTTTTGTGAGTTTGTTGTTTTAATAGTTTCTAATGCTGCTTCAGTGGCTAAATCTGTAATTGATTTTGTCCAATGATCTCCTATCGGGACCATTCCTACTCCTCCAACATATACTTTTGACAATTCTTATCTCTCCATTCTACCTGTGAAATTTATTCCTAAATTTAGCATAAGTTGCGTAATCAATCTTCTCAGTTTTTTCGATCATTTTACGTACTGGAATGTTATTCTCTTTACTTTTTATTATTCCTTCATTTGCGATAAGTGAAATTGCGTCACTTCCAGCTCCCGATCCAAATGAGGCAATTAAAATTCTGTCTTCAGGTTCAGCCTCATCTAATACAGCTACTAGTCCTAGAGGTGAACTTGCAGCATAAGAATTTCCTATTATTGGACTTAAAAGACCTTTTTCTATTTGTTGTTTTTTAAACCCTAATCTGTGAGCGGCTTCAATTGGAAAACGAACATTTGGTTGATGAAATATCGCGTGTTTAAAATCTTCTGGCTCAAGTTTTGCTTTCTTCAAAAGCATGTTTACTGACGTTTGAACATGATGGAAGTATCCTGGTTCACCTGTAAATCTTGATAAATGTCTAGGATATTTTTCTCCTTGTCTTCTCCAAAAATCAGGAGTATCTGTTACATATGAATTACAAGCTTCTATTGTAGCTATGCTATTTTTATCCTTTTTAGAAATTACATATGAAGCTGATGCTGAGGCCGCTGTATATTCTAATGCGTCACCTGGTCTTCCTTGAGCTGTATCTACTCCTACCGCTAACCCATTATCAATCATTCCTGATCCTACTAACCCGAATATTGCTTGCATTGATTCTGTTCCAGCTTTACATGCAAATTCAAAATCTGCAGTTAATGTTTCATGTTGATCTAAAGCTTGAGCTAATATTGTTCCACTTGGTTTTACCGCATATGGTTTTGATTCAGTACCTACAAAAATTGCTCCTAATTTAGGAAAGTTCGCCATACTTATTGCTTTTCGTGAAGATTCCACTGCCATTGTTATAGTATCTTCATCTGACGCTGCTACAGCTTTTTCAATATGAAATGCGTCTTTTCCTCCTTTCCACACTTTTGCTATTTCTGATGAAGCAATCCTATGCTTTGGTACATAAGCTCCATACCCTGATATGCTTACGGATTTCGGTGGATTCAAAGGAGTTACATTAGTGACACTTTTAATATATAAACTCTATTTTATATCGTTATTTTTTTCGTTAATCAACGAAAAAATATTTTATATTGCTTTTACTTGTTTTACGGTATTAGGTCTAATCTTTTGAAGAACTCTGAATCCACATATGCATTTAATTTCTGGTAATTGATTTAATTCTTCGGAAGTAACTGTCGTTCCACATCTTACACATACATACTCTAATCCACTTGCAAGTATGTTATCTTTATGTCCTGACATAATATATATTCTAAAATTATTATTATATAATCTCATCTATCTATAATTCTTCTAAAAGCTAAACGGAAGAGAATCTTTCCATATTGAAACGTTTCATTATTAGATAGTTTGGTTTCTCCAAATCTTCTTTCACTATAAATCAATGGAACTTCTTTAATCTTGAATCCTAATTTACGCATTCTAACTAAACTTTCAACCAAATATCCAAATCCTTTTTCTTTATTAGGTTTAACGTAAATCTCTTTTGCAGATTCTTTGCTTAATGCTCTAAATCCACTAGTTGAATCATTTACTTTTGTTCCTACTACAAATTTCGAAAAAATATTGCCAACTCGGCTTAAAATCTTTCTGCTAAAACTCCAATTAATTACTCCTCCTCCTGGTATGTATCTTGAAGCTATCACCACATCGTATCCTTCATTTATCGGCATGATTATTTCTTGAAGAATATTTGGTGGATGCGAATAATCTGCATCCATATGAACATATATTTCTATTTCAAGATTCTTTAATGCCCATCTTATTGCTTCTCTGTAAGCTGATCCTAATCCTTGTTTTCCTTCTCTGCAAATTAGGTGCAGATTATTAATTTTATTTATTAACCCTCTTACTGTTTTGGCTGTACCATCTGGACTATTATCATCTATTACTATTATGTGACCTTCATTATTTAGCTGATTAGATAAATCTAATATTAAATTAGTAATATTCTCTTGCTCATTATATGTAGGCAATATCACTAATACTTTCTTATTATCTATTGGTGATTTTGTATGGTTTCTTTTCATCAATTCTACTCTGATTCCATTTCATATGGTTTGAGTAGTTCCTTTTTATTCTCAAAATGGGTTCTTATTGGGTTAATAATATCAATAATCCTTTTACTTACTGCTGATTTGAGATCAGCTGGATGTATATTACCTTGATTATATTCCGATTCAAGAACATCGTATTTATCAAATTCTAATCTTCCTCCAAACTTTGGTAATCTTTCTATTTCTAAACTAGTTTCATTATGGAATATTATGTATTTGGCAAATGCTAAAATGGGGTTATTCTCCGCGATCTTAGGGGGACACCATGCGTGCTTTATTTTCTTTATTATTTCTTCCTCATTATCATGTATGAATATGCTTGTAGATGGATTAGATTTACTCATTTTACTTGAAATTACTAAATCTGTTAATTTATCTTCATCTAACCCGCTATTGAGTGGTTCTCCTAATCCTGGAAGAATATGGTGGTGAATCGCTATTGGTGGTTTCCACCCTAAACTTGGAAATACTTCTCTTGCAAGCATATGCACTTTCCTTTGATCCATCCCCGCATGAGCTATATCTACTTCTAATGCTTCTATATCCACAGCTTGAAGAGGTGGATAAAGATATTGTGAAAAATCAAGTTGATCTTTTACTCCTCTTCCCATTATTGTTAAACATCTTGTATTTCTTGCTAATGTTATCCTTTTACAGAAACGAATGTAATTCTCCCAAAAATCTTTTTTTTCAGAATACAATTCTGAGCCCAATTTAATTTCTACACCCGGGCAATAAAATCTAAATGCTTCCTCATAATATTTTGAAGCTATTTTGATCTTTTCCCATTTTCCGTCAAATTTGTTATTAATATATGTGTGCCAATCCGCCAAAAATATGGTGCATTTTACTCCAGCATTCATCATATCATTTATTTTCATTCCTATCAAAACTAAACTGGCTAAATGTAATAATCCTGAAATCTCTAATCCTATGTAATGCTTTGGAGCTGATTTAGTTTTAAGTAAATTAGTGAGCTCTTCTTTTGTCACTATCTCTTCTGTGGGCGCTCTCATTATTAGTTCAATCTTTCTTTCTAAGTCCATTTTTTTGTTAACTCCTATCGATAAAGCCATATATCCATATTAACTTATTCTATTTTATTGATTCGATAGTGAGTAATTCAACCCCTTTGATTTCAGTTTCTCGAAAAGATAAAATTATCTCTATGATTGAACATAGTTCTGAAATTGATAATTCAATATTAATTTCATCTAGTTATGATTCTAAGAAAAAAATTGCTGTGCTGAAATTTTATTCTCCTGAAACTCAACGAATTATGTTTTGGCATGATACTACTGGACATAAACCATATTGTTATACTAAAGTTGCTTTGGACGAGATTAAATATCTTGAAAACCGTTCTGATATTATTAAAATTTCTCAAGAACTCAAAACTGATTTAATAACTGATACTGAAATTAATGTTACAAAAATAGTAGCTGAAGATCCTCTTGCTATTGGAGGCACATCTAATTCAAAAAGTGTAAGAAATATTGTTGATTGTTGGGAGGCTGATATCAAATACTATGAAACTTTCTTGTATGATCAAGGACTTACTGTTGGTGCTTTCTATAATGTTCAAAATTCCATTATTACTCCTTCGCGATCTGAGCTTTCTAGTTCA
Source organism: uncultured Nitrosopumilales archaeon (assembly GCA_964544235.1). Taxonomy (GTDB): domain Archaea; phylum Thermoproteota; class Nitrososphaeria; order Nitrososphaerales; family CAZIZY01; genus CAZIZY01. Next base: position 5,405 of record CAZIZY010000081.1, on the reverse strand, counting down.
ATTTTAAACACTTTAAACGAAATTATCGATAAAAACGATCCAGATCTTTCTTCTAGAATGTTTGAATGGGCTGAATTACTTAATCAACCAATTCCTAATCTTAAACGAATTTCATTAGATATAGAAGTTTATTCCACTGAAGATAATAGGATTCCAACCCCTCAAGAAGCACAATATCCTATAGTTGCTGCAGCAATGGTTGGAAGTGATGATCTATCTGAAGTCTTAATCTTAAAAAGAGACGATGTTCCCCTTAACCGTGATCAATTTGATCAAAAAGGCGTTGATTTCAAATTATTTGATGATGAATCTTCCCTTATTGGAGCAATATTAGATAGAATTCTTGAATATCCTTTTTTGTTGACATTTAATGGTGATAATTTTGATCTTAACTATCTTTATCATCGTGCATTAAATCTGGGATATTCTCATGATGATATTCCTATTACTCTTGGTAGAGATGTAGCTTTTCTTAAACATGGTGTACATATAGACCTTTACAAGACTTTCAATAATCGTTCAATGCAAATATACGCTTTTAGCGGGAAATATATTGAGCATACTCTAAATGGTGTTAGTTCCGGATTATTAGGTGAAAATAAAGTAGAATTTGATGGTCCTTTAAGATCATTATCTTTAGGTGAATTGGCTAAGTATTGTTTTAAAGACGCTGACATTACTTATCGTCTTACGTCATTTTCTGATGATCTATTAATGAGGCTCTTATTAGTTGTTACTCGAATTTCTAAAATGCCCATTGATGATGTATCTCGTTTTGGTGTTTCAAATTGGATTAAAAGCTTAATGTATTTTGAGCATAGAAAAATTAATGCGCTGATCCCTCGAAGAGATGAACTTAGTTCTAAAGGGGGTTCAAATTCAAGTGCGGTAATAAAAGGTAAAAAGTATAAAGGCGGTATAGTGGTAGAGCCGAATGCCGGTATACATTTTAATGTTTCTGTATTAGATTTCGCTAGCCTATACCCTAGTATAATGAAAGTTCAAAATCTCTCTTATGAAACAGTTGATTGTCCTCATTCTACTTGTTCGGATAATAATATTCCTGAAACAAATCATTGGAAATGTGCTACTAAAAGAGGAATGTCTTCTTTAGTTATTGGTTCTCTTCGAGATTTACGAGTTAATTATTATAAACGTCTTGGAAAAGATCCTTCTCTTACAACTGAACAAAGAGAACTTTATAGTGTGATTTCTCAAGCTCTTAAGGTTATTCTTAACGCAAGTTATGGTGTAATGGGTGCAGAATTGTATCCCTTATATTGCCTTCCAGTGGCGGATGCAACAGCTTCTGTTGGTAGATATATGATTACTAAAACTATTGATTATTGTAATGAACTTGGAATAACTGTTTTATATGGTGATACTGATTCTCTTTTCCTTCAAGGAATTACCTCTGAACAACTTCAGAATATAACTAAATGGTCCCATGATTCTCTACGAGTTGATCTTGATTTAGATAAGGTATATCGTTATGTAGTCTTTAGTCAAAGGAAAAAGAATTATCTTGGGATCCTTGAAGATGGAAGTTTTGAAATAAAAGGGTTAACTGGAAAGAAAAGCCATATTCCTCCATTTATTAAAAACACGTTTTATGACACTGTAGGAATTCTTAGTAAAGTACAATCAAAAGATGAATTTGAAAATGCCCGTGTTGGAATTAAACAAGTGATAAAAGATAAGGTATCTAAATTAAAGAAAAAGGAAATTCCTATGGATGAATTAGCTTTTAACGTAATGCTTAGTAAATCTCCTGAAAACTATATTGATACTATTCCTCAGCATGTCAAAGCTGCTAAACTATTGAAAGATAAATTGGGTAAGGAAGTTAAAGCAGGTGATATCATCTCTTACGTGAAAACTTCTACTCCTCCTGGTGTTAAACCTGTAACTTTAGCTACACTTAATGAGATTGACGTTAAAAAATACCTTGATCATCTTGAAAGTACTTTTGATCAGCTATTAGATTCTATTGGTTATGATTTTGATGAAATATTGGGCGCTACTAAATTGGAAGACTTCTTCTGGAGTGATAATTAGTCTTGAGTTATAATGATCTTTATCTCTCTAATTCTCCTTTAGTCACTAATGTGATTAATGATGAAAACCCAATTATACACATTTTAGGTGCTCCTTATGATTCTACTTCTACTTATCGACCTGGTTCAAGATCTGCTCCTAATTCTATTCGTGAATCATTTTTAAATGTGGAATTATATTTTCCTGAACTTGATGTTGATGTCGAAACAATACCTATTATGGATCTAGGGAACCTTTCTGATTGTTCTAATGTTGAAGAGCAAATTAAAATTGTAAATAACGCAGTTTCTGAATTATTTGATAAGAATTTAATTCCTGGCGTTCTTGGAGGTGAGCACACTATCACTTTACCTATTAATCGTGCTCTTAGTGAAAACAGTGTCCTCATAGTTTTTGACGCTCATCTTGATCTTAGAGATGAATATTCAGGTCTGAAAATGAGTCATGCTACTTATCTTAGAAGATTATTAGATTTCTCTGATCAACGAAGAATTATTCATATTGGTACTAGAGCTGCTACTAAAGATGAATGGACTCTTGCTAAAAACATGGGCATTCAATTACTTACCGCTGAAGATATTTTAAATGGCAAACATTCTAAATTGATTAGCCTTTTAGCTGGAATTAATGACATTCATCTTAGTGTCGATCTAGATGTATTGGATCCTGGATATTCTCCTGGAGTAAGTAACCCTGAACCTGGAGGAATTTCAATTAACGATGTTTTTAAATTAATTATGATGCTAAATGGTCAAAGAATAAAAGCTTTTGACATAGTCGAATTATCTCCTCCATATGATAATGGGGTTACTTCTATTGTTGCGGCAAAATTATTAGCTTTGATTATCGCTCTTTGTAAGTAATTATTTTAGAATATCGGCCTTTTACTAACTTGTTGGGATGAAGGTAAAGGCATATATGGCTTATTTCCTCTTTGTTCCTTGATCAGTTTAGCAAGACTGTTTAAATCCATCTTTAGCATCTTTGATGTAACTCTGTCTCTAACCATTAATTCATTTGATTCTTCTTCTTTTTTACCATATACTACAATATACGGTATCCATTCTCTTTCTGCTTCGCGAATCTTTTTTTGCATAGTTTCATTTCTGTCATCTATGTCTATTCTTATTTCATGTCCATCAATTGTTTTTATTAATTCAGTTATTTTCTTTACATATTCTTGACCTATTGGTATGAATCTGATTTGGGTTGGAGCAAGCCACGATGGAATTGAAGGGGCCTCTTTGTTATTTTTATTAATTTCTGTTCTTTCCAATAACGCATAAATGCATCTTTCAATTGCTCCGCTTGGTGAATTATGTAATATTATCGGAGACTTCTTATTTCCATCTTCATCAACAAACGTTATTCCATACCTTTCAGCGTTCTCTACGTCAATTTGATCTGTTGATAACGCTGATGATTTTCCAGTCTCATCTGTAAAATTGAATTCCCATTTCATAACAAAATAAAAGAATCTTTCATTCCACATTTCGACTAATGCAGGCTTTTTGTGATTTGAGATTAATTCTTTTATAAATTCTTTATTGTTATCATAAAAATCTTTAGTGAATCTGATAGCCATATCGTAATCTTCCTTTTCTAGTCCTATCCCTTCAAGGACATCTAACGAAAGGTTCATTCTTTTAATTGCTTCTTCTTTAGCTTGTTCCATATCTTTACATAAAGCATGACAATCAGGCATTGTAAAAGCTCGAAGACGCCTTAATCCTGATAGTTCTCCACTCTTTTCTCTTCTAAAACTATAACGTGTTAATTCATATAATTTTAATGGTAGATTTCTGTGAGATATTTGACTATCTTTAGCCATTAAGAACTGACCGAAACATGCGCTAAATCTGAGAAAATAATCCTTATTCTCTGATTTTACTACATATTGCCTGGCAGGGAATCTATTCAAATAACTTGCTAAACTAGGATGTTGAAAATCATACATTACTGGAGTCTCTACTTCCAACCCTCCATATTCTCTAATTTTCTGAGTTACATATTGTTCAAGTAACGTTTTCACTAATTTTCCTTTTGGGTAATACCTCATATTACCTGAATCGGAACCTGGTTCATAATCAATTAATTCTAATCTTTTCATTAGTTTCACATGGGCTGGTTCTTTATTGGCAGATCTATTCTTCGATCTTTCATAATCTGCTAACATTTTTAATTTCTTGTTCTTCGAAAAATCAAATTTATCTACGGGAATTAATTTCCCATCAAGATCTAAAATCATCCATTCAGATTTTAATTTCTCTTCTGCAGAAATAGCTTTTGAAGTAATTTCGTCTTTGCTCTTTTCAGTTTCATTTGTACTTATTCTTCTTGCTTGTTCGGCTAAAGGATGGCCTTTTACGTCTACTTTCAATGATTTTGTCCAACCAAATGGTGCCCTCTTTACTTCGCTAATTTCTTTTTTCATCATATCTTCGAGTATTTTCAGCATCTCTAATGCTTTTTCTGGGCTCATCAGCTCTTCACTTAAATGAGCATATGGATATATCAGTAAATTATTTGATCCTAATTTCTTCATAGATTCTTTGGTTTCTATAACCATCTGTTTAGCTGTATTCTCATTATCTCCTTTTTCAATACTGACGAATACTGTGACTATATCTTCGAACCTGATTATTTTTTTCTCGATATTCTCAGCTATCTCTATTTCTTTATGAGTAGGTTCATATTCTATTGAATTGCAATGTAATTGTAACGTTCTCATATTATTCTAACTCCATTCTATCTCTAATTTCAATTTATTCCTTATTATTATCTTAAAAACCCGATTATATGTTTCTTTCATGTTATTCTCTATCATGCTCTTTATTTTAATATATTAAACTAATGGACGCCATTCTTTTTCTATTATTTTTGGGAAATAAGTTTCTTCTCCTTCTAATATTCGTTTTATTACTTCTATAGCTCCTTCTCTGTGGAGATATTCATTATTATTCCCACATCTGTAAGAATACGTGCATCTGGGACAACCACTTTCTGAGGTGCAATTACATTCAACTAGCATTTTGTATCCTTTTTCAAAAACTTGTGGGAATCTTTCATATAATGTTCTTGTCGCCCCATTTCCTCCTGGAGAGCTATCATAAACAAATATCAATCCTGATGAGCCTAATGAGATTCCGCCCATATCTGATGAAGCTCCTCCTATAATCATGTTAGATCCTTCTATTATTACATGTTCTGAAGCATGGAAACTACTTGAAGCTATATCTTCAATTCTTTCAAATTCCTTTTCTTTAATTGTGTCCTCTGGTTGTGGAGCTAATAATACTATGCCTTTAGTCTTAAATTCATAATTTATATGATTATCAAAGAAAGTC
>CAZIZY010000080.1:0-2925 GCA_964544235.1 uncultured Nitrosopumilales archaeon | reverse complement strand
TTAGAAGCCAAATTTATTCCTCCAATTGAACATCAAAAGCATCACGAATACCATCACCTAGAAGACTAAACCCTATTACAGTTAATAAAATGAATATCCCAGGAAAAGTAGACATCCACCATCGTTCAGGTAAATATGTTTTACCCTCAGTAATCATAGTACCCCAAGCAGGAGTAGGAGGTTGTACACCTAAACCAAGAAAACTCAAAGAAGATAAAAAGAGAATTACAAACCCAATATCAAGAGTAAATTTCACGATAATGACAGATATAATATTAGGGAATACATCACCAAATATAATACTAAAAGCGCTTTTACCCATAGATTGACTAGCTTCAATATATTGCTCTTCTTTAACAGATAAAACTAAACTTTGAACAAGCCTAGCGTACCAAGGCCACCATGCAACCGTTACAGCAAGTACAGCAGTAGTAACATTAGGAGTGAAAGCAGTAGTAGCAGCCAAAGCTAGAATGAGGGGAGGAATAGTTATGAATATATCAGCTAAACGCATTTTAACATCATTAATTCGACCTCCAGAGTAACCCGCTACTAACCCTAGAGTAACTCCAATCACAGTAACTATTATTTGAACAGCCAAAGCAGCGGTGATATCAACACGAGCTGCAAACATAATTCGAGAGAATATATCACGTCCAACTTCATCAGTACCCATAAGATGATCAGAAGATGGAGGTAATAATTTTTCAGACCATTTTACTGAGTAAGCATCTTCAGGATATGGGGCTAAATATTCAGCAAAAGCACCCATTAGAATCATTGATAATACTATAACTAATCCAAGTATAGAAAGAGGATTGCGTCTAAAACGGAAAATAGCTCGTTTCCATCCTTCAACTCTATAATCAAATGATGTTTTTTCACCTTTTCCACCTTTTTTACCATTCTTACCATTTTCACCCTTTTCAGATTTAGCAGAGTCTTTAGAAAGAGTATCATCCGAAGATTGGATCTTAGGTTTAAAGCCCATAGAAGAAATACCAAAAATTCGTGAGAACCCGTCAGCCATTATTTTAGTAAAATCTGATTTTCTACGCGCCATTTATTAATCAGCTCCATACCTAATTCGAGGATCAAGATAACCATAGATCAGATCAGCAATAAGGTTTGCTAAAACAATAATGATACCCACCATTACCACAACAGACATGATAGCGTTAAAGTCCTTATACCAAATACCATCAACAAGATAAGTGCCTAATCCTGGCCAAATAAATACACGCTCAATCAAAACAATACCACCTAATGAATAAGCAAACATTAAAGCAATCATAGTAAGAGTAGCAGCAAAAGAGTTTTTCAACATATATTTGTAAGTAATTATCCTTCTAGGCATTCCATAAGTTGTCTGTAAAGTAATGTATTCTTTACTACGTTGATCAATCATTGTAGAACGCATTAAACGACTTATATTAGCTATTCCAGGAAATGAAAGAACTAAAGCTGGAAGAATTAAATGATAAGAAGCATCCCAGAATGCAGGCCAATTTCCAGTAAGAATACTATCGAGTGTAAAGAAGCCAGTAATATGAGTAGGAGGATCCATCCAAGGAGAAAGCCTCATTCCTATTGGAAAGATTCCAAGGTAAGAAGCTAATAATAGCTGAAGCATCAGCCCAGTCCAGAATATAGGCATAGCTACACCAGTTAAAGAAGTAATTCGTCCAAAATGATCTTGCCATTTATCTTTGTTAATAGCGGAGACAATACCTAACGGCAAACCAATAGCAACCGCAATTATTAATGAAAGTATACTTAATTCATATGAAGCAGGTCCATATTTAGCAATATCCTCAATTACAGGTTGAAGGGTTCTAGTGGATACACCCCAATCTAATGTGAAGAATCCAACAACAAAACGGAGATATTGAATATAAAGAGGCTGATCTAACCCCCAAATACGTCTAGTTTGTTCAATTTGTTCACCACTTGCTTCGGGACCTAAAGCTAATCGAACAGGATCACCTGGAAGAACTCGGGTTAATACAAAAATAAGTATAGTAATTCCTATTATAATAAAAATAGTGTAAATAAGTCTTCGAACTAAATAATCGCTGAATCCCAAGTTAGAGAACTCCTAATAAAATAATTAATTCATATTAAACTTAGTAATCAAAAAATGAGAAAGATAAACTGATAAAGAAACAGTATTAATATTAACGCTCAACATTACAAATGATACATACTTGAGCATCATATAATAAGCTTTCGAGAAAGATAAATAAACGAAAATAATTCGTTATTTGAATTTAGTAAGGGCAGTAAACCGATTAAAGAATGTTAAAAGATCATCATTAACATTAGTACTAGATAAAATTGGAGATAGAACAAAGTGAGATATTCCAGAAGAAGCATATTCGTTTAAACGGTCAAACGCATGATCGCAGTCACCAATAATAGTTAACTCATCAACCATTTTATCACTAATTTCTTCAGCTATCAATTTTTTTTCTTTAAGATTCAATTTATCATGTATTTGCTCAATTTCATATGAGAATCCAGAAGTTTTTAACATTTGATCATAAAAAGAAGCTGATGCATAGAATGATATTGCTTTTTTAGCATAAGATTTTATTTTAGAAAGATCATCATTTTTATTTTTAGAAATATAAATAAAAAGATAAAGAGATTTATCTAAAGAATTCGGGTCACGGCCAGAAACTCTAACATTTTTATTAAAAACAGATAAAATTTCTTTTGCATAATTAGCAGTAGCCATATTTAAAATAATTCCATCAGCAAACATTCCCGCAATTGAAGCCATTTTAGGATTTAACGCCGCTTGATAAATAGGAATCTTTTGTTGAATAGGTTTAATCAAAAGACGAGAATTAGTAAGAGAGATAGAGTCACCATGATAAGATAATTTCTCACCAGCAAGAAGCCGTCTAACAACTTCAATAT
>CAZIZY010000079.1:0-8531 GCA_964544235.1 uncultured Nitrosopumilales archaeon | reverse complement strand
TAAGGTCTTGAAGAATTTTAGAATTAATATTAGTTGAATATTTACTTAATATTTTCTCAAGTTGTGCTTCAGGAAGTTTTTTTGCAGATCTATGCAATAATTGTTCAATTTGAACTAATCTTTCTACATTAACTGAAGCTCCATGATCACTTTTAGCAGGATCTATTCCATCTTCACCATAAACAAATTGAATAATTTTATGATATGGGTCTCTAACTGTAGCATCATACTCAATTTTAAGATGTTCCAAAGCATTAACTAGTCTTCTTTGCATATATCCACTCTGTTGAGTTCGAACTGCAGTATCTACTAGACCTTCTCTCCCACCCATAGAATGAAAGAAGAATTCAGTTGGATTAAGTCCATCACGATAATTAGATTTTACAAAACCTTTTGCGTCAGGAGATAAATCTTCAATAGGATAATGAGAAAGTGCTCTTCTAGTATAACCTTTCAATATTCGTTTTCCTCTTACTGATTGTTGACCTAATGCAGCAGTCATTTGACCTAAATTAAGATTAGAACCTCTAGCACCAGTTCTGGCCATTATGACACCAGAATTTGTTTCCGAAAATGCTTTATCAGCTATTTTTCCAACTTCATCTCTAGCTTTTGCTAATTCTTGATTAATTAATAACTCTAATGTATCAGCAGCAGAAAGACCTCTAGTTAATTGAAGAGTTTCCTTTTTATAACTATTAATCATATCATTAACACTATTATAAGCCTTAATTATACTATTATTAACTAATTTAATAGATGGAGAATCAAGAAGTAAATCATTATATCCAAAAGTAAATCCATAATTAGTAATATAGGTTTTTAGAATTGAAAGAAGAGAATTAAGAAATAATCTAGAGTGATTTGTTCCATAATCTTTTGCAATTCTATGCAAGATTGTATTTGGTTCCTCTGCTCCAATTGAAGCTTTATCTATAATACCTGATACAATGATTCCGTCTTTAATAACAACATCATCATATTTGATTTTTTTAAGTCCTTTACTCCACTTTGATGTAAGAACGTAATTAAAGTTATCAGGGATGAAAAGAGAGAGAAGTTGAATTCCTTTATACATAGGAACTGGAGTTTTAACAAAAGGTTCAGGTAATTTACCAGTATATTTACCAACTAATGCTAGATTTGTAAATTCTTCTTTAGTTAATAAAGTGTTTTCACTAGTTAAGAGATAAGCAGCAGTAAGATAATCACGTATTCCACCTATTATAGGACCACCATATCTAGGAGAAAGAATTTGATCATGAACTGACATTAAGATTTTTGCTTCAGCTCGTGCTTCTTCACTTTGAGGTATATGCAAATTCATCTCATCACCATCAAAATCAGCAATATATGGAGGGCTAACTGCAGGATGTAATCTAAACGTTCTATATGGAAGAACTTTAATACTATGAGACATCACAGACATACGGTGTAAAGAAGGTTGTCTATTAAATATTGCAATATCACCATTAGATATGTGACGTTCAACAACAAATTCAGGTTGTTAAGTATCTATATTTCTTTGTTTATCCGCTACAAAATCTAGTCTAATTTTTACTCCATCAGGTCTTATTACATAATTGGCCCCAGGATGTATAAATGGCCCATTAGTAATTAATTTTTTAATTCCTTCAATATTCCATTCTGTAACTTTCTCAGGAATTGTAAGTTTTTTAGCCACTTCAAGTGGAACTCCTACTTCAGATATATCAAGGCTAGGGTCTGGTGAGATAACAGTTCTACTAGAAAAATCTACTCGTTTACCAGATAAACTACCTCTAAATCTACCTTCTTTACCTTTAAGTCTTTGACTCAGTGTTTTAAGAGGTCTTCCAGATCTATGATGGGCTTGAGGTAACCCAGTTACTTCATTATCAAAAAAAGTTGTAACATGATATTGTAATAAATCAACAAGATCTTGTACAATAAGTGGTGGAGTACCAGATTCTTTACTTTCTCTAACCCTTTGATTAACTCGTAGAACATCAACTATTTTATGAGTTAAATCATCTTCAGATCTAATACCAGATTCAAGAGTTATTGATGGTCGGACAACTAATGGAGGTATTGGTAAAACATTTAGAACAAACCATTCAGGCCTAGTAGACTCAATGTCATAACCTAGAAGTGTTAAAGATTCATCAGCTACTTTTTCTAGTCTATCCCGAATAGCAGCAGGCAATAACCTATTGGCTCCACCACTTTCAGTAATTTCATGAAAAGTAGTTGGTTTAGTATAATCAATAGCCAATTTTGGTTTATCACAATGTGGACAGATAGCAGTTTTCTTTGCTATTGCAATCATTTCTTTTTTGTATCTATCATAAACATTAGGAGTTTTAAGTGAAGCATCAATAATTTTACCATATTCATCTAATTTATCTTGAGTAACTAGTAATTTAGAACAATGTTTACAAGTTAATAGCAATAATTTATAGATTTCCTCAATAAAAGCAATATGTAAAACAGGTTCAGCTAATTCAACATGACCGAAATGTCCTGGGCATCTTAATGCAGGATGACCACAGGTACCACACTTTTGACCTGGTTCAAGAGTTCCAAGTCTATTATCCATTAACCCACCTTGTACTGCTAGTCCATCCTCATCATAAGTCTCAGGAGCAGTAACTTCACAAACAGAATATTTACGAATTTCATTAGGAGAAAGAGTGCTAAAATTAATTAATTTAATTAGTTTTATATTATGTTCAGACATAGAATAACATTTACACCTTATCTTTAATTTGAATTCGAGCAGCTATATTAAGACTCAACATTTCTTGTATTAACAATTTAAAAGCATAAGCAACCACTATTATAGAAATCTTGGAAGCGTCACCACATAATCTACATATGTATTTTCGTTGCATAAGATCATGATATGCAACTAGACCACATTTTTCACATACATGTAACTCGGCCTTATCAGATTCATCTAACAATCTATCTTTAAGAACCATAGAAGCACCATAAGATATTAAACAATCCCTTTCCATTTCTCCAAATCTCAATCCACCACCTCTAGCTCTACCTTCAGTTGGTTGTTTAGTTAACATTTGAACTTGTCCTCTAGCTCGAGCATGTATTTTATCAGCAACCATATGATGCAATTTTTGATAGAAAACTACGCCCATGAAAACATCAGTCTTGAATTTTTTACCAGTTTTACCATCATATAAAACCTCTTTACCATTTGATTGGAATCCATATTGAGTTAGCATATCACCAATAGATTGTTTATCAGCATTATTAAAAGGCGTACCATCAACATGACTACCAGTAAAAGAAGCAACTTTTCCAGAAATAGATTCAAGGAATTGACCTACTGTCATTCTAGAAGGAAAAGCATGTGGATTTATAATAACATCAGGAATTACTCCTTCAGCAGAATAAGGCATATCTTCAGATGGTACTACTAGACCTACAATACCTTTTTGACCATGTCTTGAAGCATATTTATCTCCGATTTCAGGAATCCGCATATCTCTTACACGTATCTTATACATTCGTTCACCTTCTTTATTCTGTGTTAAGAATACATTATCAACAACTCCAGATTCAGATGGTCTAATGGATACAGAAGTATCTCTTCTATATGGTCCTTTAACTTCAAATTCTTTGTATTCTTCAATAAATCTTGGAGGACTAGAACGTCCGATTATAACATCCCCACCAGTAACTTTAGATTCAGCAGAAATTATTCCATCTTCTTCAAGTAATCTATAGAATTTTTCTCCACGATATCCACGTATATTATCATCAGGATTAGGAATTTCAAATTTATCTTTCATTCCACCAAGATATTGTTTTGAATCTCCATCATATAATCTGTAGAACATAGATCGCATTAAACCTCGTTCAATTGAAGATTTATTTAATATGATAGCATCCTCAATATTATATCCTTCATAAGATAATACTGCTACAACACAATTTTGACCACTTGGTCTTTTATCAATATTAAGTATTGAAGTTGTTCTTGTAGTTACGAGTGGAGTTTCAGGATAAAGTAACAAATGTTGTCGCACATAAGTATTAAACAGATATGTAGGAGTAGTAAATCCAAGTGACTGTTTGGCCATAGCAGATTCATATGTGTTACGTGGAGATTGATTATGTTCAGGATAAGGAATAATAGAAGCTGCAACACCTAACATAGAAGCAGGATATAACTCAAGATGAGTATGTAATTTAGTAACTGATTTAGGAAATAACGCTACAAAACAATTATCTTCTTCATTAGCATCAACTAATTCAATTTGACCAGACGCTACAGCAAAATCCCAAGGTAAAGAACCTTGTCCAATTTTATCAACAGTAGCTTGAGTAAGTGAAGGTTTACCTGCAGTTAATATAATTAAAGGTCTTAACACTCTTCCTGGGCTAGTATATATATTAATTCTTTTGACAGCGTTATCAGATTTAGGATTAAAGAGTGCAATACTTGTATGTGGATGAATTTCACTCTTTCTTCTTAAAGCTTTAAAAGCTGTAAGAAAATCAACTTCATTTTGACAATAACCAAGAAATCTTCCATCTAGAAATACTCTAGACCCCTTATATCTAACAATATCATCACAATCATTTAGTTTAATTAAACCAGAGTCATACAAGTGATTAATAAGACCTTCATTAGAAGAATTTACAGAGATATAAGCAGATAATGCAAGATTTTTCACTAGACCACAATTTGCACCTTCAGGAGTTTCACTAGGACAAATACGACCAAAATGAGTAGCATGTAAATCTCTTGCTTCAAAATTTGGTTGACTTCTACTAAGAGGTGATTGTACTCTTCTTAGATGACTGATAGTAGAAAGATAATTAGTACGGTCAAGTAACTGTGTTACACCAACTTTCCCTTTCCCCCAATTACCAGTAGCAATAGCATTATTCAACTTATCAGTAATTATACCAGGCCTTATAGCCACTCCAATTACACCAGTTCCTCTTTTTGTACCCATACGTTCAAGTTGATACTTCATATCTCTTATTAAATTTCGAAAAGCCGTTCTAAAAAGATCAGCAATTAATTCTCCGGCGAATTTAATTATTTTATTACCATAATTATCTTTATCTTCAGGATCAATCCAATCTAATCTTAATTCCAATAGTTTTAACACTGCTTCACCAATGAACATGGCTTTATTATGCCTTTCAGCTGGATCTTTGCCTAGATGTGGTAGTAATGCCCAATCTAACAAAATTTCAGCTTTTTTAATTCTGTATTCTTGAATCATACCATGAGCAATACGATTACCAATATAATTTAACGCTTCAGCAGTTGTAGCAGTTTCAGATCCTGTTTCAAAAGAAATTTCTAATAAATCTTGTACTTCAGGCTTCAAAGAAATTGAGTCAGCAATATCTTTATCTTTTTCTAGACCTAAAGCTCTCATAACTGTAATAATTGGTAGGTCAACTGGTGAATTAGGTATTTTAACAAATATATCTCCATCTTGTTTCAGATATAATTCAATTTTTGCACGATAACCTACAATTGAAGAATAAATTTTAGATTTATGGACTAATACATTCCCAACTTTTTCTTTTTCAACCATAATTCGATTTGGAGATAAATCTTCTAATCCAACTATAACTCGATCAGAACCATGAATTATGAAATAACCACCAGGATCATTAGTATCGTCGCCTGACTCAATTAATTGATCCTCATCAAGAGTAGATAAAGAACATTGATTAGATTTAACCATAACAGGCATATCACCAATAGAGTAAATTTGTGATTCACGAATAGAACCATTTTCTTCCACAGACATTTCTAAAGTTATAGGAGCAGAATAAGTTAAGTTTCTTAGTCTTGCTTCTAATGGCATAAGAGTATTAATTGAACCATCAATTTCAACTACTCTAGGTGTTCCTAATTTAATTTTACCTAGACGAACTTTATATGGATTAAGAGTTTCGACATCAATCGTTTGTGTTTCATTAATTATTTTTTGTAAACCTTCTTCAATAAATTGGTTGTAAGAATTTAAATGTTGTTTTGCTACTCCTTCTTTGAGAAGCATATTATTTAAAACAAGCCAAGTATCTTTAAGTTGAAGATTTTTTTTCAAATATTATACCACTACAACTAATCTATAATAAATTGATATACCCGCAGTACTACTTTTACGAGTAATTTTTATAACGTCTCCAGGTTGTGCTTGTAATTTTTTAACCATAGGATCAATACTACTAATATTAGGTAATGATTCAACTTTACAATGAAATTTTTCAACAATTTCTTTTACTTCATCTTTTGGAACTATAACATGTTCAGGTACTAGAACATGACCCGAAATATCATAGTTTAAAATAATTTCTTTTACCAACAATATCCACCATCAAACAAAACGATTTTAACTTCAAACAAATTTAATCAGAGAATTACTCGTAAATAAATTCGTTCAATAGAGAATATATAACTTTTGCCTAATAAATATGATAAATCTAACAATTGAATTTAAGAAGACTAGTTTAATCTAATTTGTTTTCCAAAGTATTTAATTAATTGATTACGATCTTCAAATACTTTAGGACTGATAAAATAATCTATATACGGCATAGCAGCAACTATACCTTTAGTTAATGGTTCATAATTTTTATTATCAATTAATGGATTAATCCAAAATAATTTATTAATTTTATTTTTAATTTTTGATAAAGAAGATTGAAGAAGATTAATATTTCCTATATCCCAACCATCACTAATTATAAGTAATAGAGTTTTATCATCAATTAAATAATATATTTATCAAAAAAAAGTTTTAAGGATAAACCAATTTTTGTACCACTACCCCATACTGGAAGATTTTCAGAAATAATATGAAATGTTTTATCTACATTACTAGAATTAAGAAAAGGACTAAGACGTAAAATATCAGTATTAAAAGCAAAAACTTCACAAGAAGTTAAAGATCGCTTCATATAATATAGTACATGCAATATTTTTTCAGTATATGAATCCATAGATCCACTAATATCAAATAAAATTACAACTTTATTTCTCTGTAATTTTTTATTGTGTTTAAAAATTTTAAGGATCATACCGCCATTATTTAAACTATGTTTAACAGTATATTTAATATCAATATTACCAAATTTACTAGTGTAATATCTTCTACCCTTTTTAGTAGGGAATTTTCGAAGAAAATAGTTTATATTATGTTTAATATCAGATTTTTTAAAATCATTAATTTTAGTTAATATTCTTTTATTTTTTGATTCTAGAGGACTATAAATAGCCAGTTCAATTTTTTTAGAATTAGATTCATCAGTTACATTATCAACATGATTCAATTCACTAGCTGAATTTACTTGATCATTTTTTATATTAATATCCTCAGTTGAGTCAGATTTTTCATTTGAAATATATTGATTAAATAATGTTTCAAAATTAAAATAGTCAGAATGATTTTTTATCATTGTTATTTTTAGCATTAGTTTCATTTCATAATAAGAAATTGTATTAAAATAATTTAATGAATTAAGTGAATCAATTAATTCAACTACACTGCAGTTTACACCTTCCCGACGTAGATAATGAAAAAAATTAAGCACAAATAAATTTTCATATTTAACTACAGTACTACTAAAAATTTATCACCTAGAGATTTTATCAAGTAATTTTTGAATAAAAACGCCATCAATTTTTTCTATATCATCTTGACTTTTAATAATACAACTAATTGTGTCTAATATTATTTTTTTATCTAAACTAAATTTTTTTAGAGTCATTAATGCTAATGCCCAATCAATTGTTTCAGAAATACCAGGTTTTTTAGTTAATTTTTCAGATGATCTTAACTCCTTTATAAAAGAGCATACTTCATTAGCTAAAGACGAATTAATATTTGGGACTTTAAGTTTTAATATTTGAAGTTCTTTTTCAATAGTTGGATAATCTATATATAAATATAAACATCTTCTTCTTAATCCATCACCTAATTCTCGAGTTCGATTTGAACTAATAATAACAATTGGAGGTTTTTTTGCTTTAATAGTACCTATTTCAGGAACTGTGACTTGGAATTCTGCTAAAAATTCAAGTAAAAAACCTTCAAATTCTTCATCACTTCTATCTATTTCATCTATTAATAATACTGGTGGAAATTTACCATCATACAATAGGGCTTCAATTAATGGTCTTTTATACAGGTATTTTTCACTAAATAACTCGGTTTCAATATCCTTAATTTCACTTTTATTTTCCTCTATTCTAATTTTCATCAATTGTTTAAGATAATTCCATTCATATACTGTAGAATTAACATCAAGACCTTCATAACATTGTAGTCGTATTAATTTAGTATTAAGCATATTACTAAGAACTTTTGCAATCTCAGTTTTCCCAACCCCAGGCTCACCTTCTATTAAAAGTGGTTTGTTTAGATTAATAGATAGAAATATAGAAGTAATAATTGAATTATCAGACACATAATCATTAGATTGTAACAATGATTGAAGATTATTAATATCAAGAGTTTTATTTGGAATCATAATACATAATTAATTAAAATTAT
>CAZIZY010000078.1:0-2763 GCA_964544235.1 uncultured Nitrosopumilales archaeon | reverse complement strand
TTAAATGTGATTTATGTTGTCGTCTTTTTTCTTCTTGATTATGATTATTATGATTTCCTGGATTATGATTTTTGTTTTTTCTTATCTTACTTCCATTTTTATAGTTTCAATGCCTTCTTTTCATATTATTAACGAATTTGATTCTGGTCTTAAAATTGTTCAAATATCTGATTTAGATAATTTAGTATTTGTTAATGATCCTTTAGCGCTTACTAATTATCTTCAAGTTATATTTTCTGGAATACTTGTTTTGGCTTGGATTATTATTCCATATAAATTAATTTCATACTATTCATCTAAAAAAATAAAAAAAATTAGTGATGTTTAATACATAGATTGTTTTATTTCACCATATTATGGCAACCTATGAATGTGGCAAATGTGGTATGGCAGTTAATGCAGCATGTGCAAAATGTGATTCACCCCTAGTAAATGATATGCTTACTAAAGATGATGGAACACAAGTACAAGTTTCTAAATGTCCAAATGAACATGGGAAAATAAAATCACCACTTTGTTGTGGTCAAGATATGGCTTGTACAGTATAATATAATTGCTGTAACTTCTAGTTTGGAATAGTGTTATTTTTCTCTTATTCTCTTCTTATCATATTCTGCTTTATCTGATATAACTCTAGATGGGCATCCAGCTACTACTGTATTAGCTGGAACATCTTTAATTACAACTGAACCCATAGCAATCACACTATTTTCTCCTATTTTTATTCCTGCTAATAATCTTGCTCCGGCACCTATAATTGCTCCATCTTCAACAGTTACTCCTAACAATTTATCACTTTCTGGATGTGAATCATTAGTGAAAATTACTCCTGGCCCTATGAATACATTATTTCCTATTTTAGTTAACGGCGATAAATAAGCTAATCCTTCAATCTTTACATTGTTTCCTATTTTCACATCGTAATCAATATGGGCTAACGATCCGATTGTGACATTATTCCCAATAACCGTATCAAGCCCTATATACGTTAAATTCCAAACTTTAACATTTTTTCCCATTTTAACATTTTTATCAATATGGCTAGTTCTACTAATTGAATTCTTATTCAAACTTCATTCTATAACTCCAAATAAATCGGCGAGCCTGTATTGGATGAGGATACCACTGCATCCGCAATTCTATTAGTATTTAATGCGTCTTTCCCTGTTATTAATGGCTTGCTTTTACCCTCTATGCATTCTATGAAGTTCTTAAGTTCAAGAACTAGTGGTTCAGCTTTATTGATTCTAGGTCTTTTAGTCCCTTCATTGTTTTCAATGATTAATTCTTGAGTTATAAAATCCAGCTTAACTATTCCATTTGAGAATATTGCTGAGAGTTCACGTGTTTTTTTGGGGGTAATCCAGTTCGAGGTTATAAATGCCGTTTTATCTTCTTTAAAACCTAGCATAATCATAACAAAATCATCATGACTTTTTGAAACACTACCAATTCGAGAAAAGATAGATTTCGGCTCAGAAGAAAATAACCACCTTGCAGTATCTATATCATGAACTGATGTATCATGCACTATCCCTACATCTTTTACATTTCCTGACCATCTATTTTCTCTATGAAATTCTAAAAGTATAGGTTCCCCTAATTCGCCATTCTTAATGAGTTGTTTTAAATATACTACTGCTGAATTGAATCTTTCAATATATCCTACCATTAAAATTGTGTTATTTTCTTTTACTAATTTGACAAGTTTCTCTGCTTCAATCGATGATGATGCCAATGGCTTTTCAACAAATACTGGAATTTTTAATTTCACTATTTTACTCGCTATCTCAAAATGAGTGGAAGTGGGTGTGCATATTATTACTCCATCAAGTTTTTCATTTTTAATCATTTCATCTATATTGGTATACCCTGGTATTTTGTATCTAGAGCTATATTCATTAAGATTATCTGAATTGGTGTCACAAATAGCTTTTAGGCAATTAAGTTCATTAAGGACTCTAAGGTGATTTTTTCCCCAGCCTCCAACTCCAATTACTCCAATATTAGTCATTCATTATTCCTCTTTGTATTATCATTAAATTATTAATCCATTAGTAAATTAGCCGGTATTATCAAATCATTATCTGACTGCATGTCTTTGATTACTTCTTTAGCTTTCTCTTGATCTTTTTTTGAACAAGTTATAACTATTGTATTTTTTTCATCTCTTCCTGATCCTAATATAGGGTTGAAACTGGGTGATAAATTTGGTTTAATAATGTTTATCTCACTTACGAAATCTCTAAATCTGTTTTCCATTAAATTTAACGTTTGTATCTTTTCTCCTCGAATTTCATGTTCATCTATACTCCAGTAGATCGATATCCGTGTTCTACTTGCTTTTAGCTGTTTATCTCTAATTTGATTTCGAACATGTTCTACTAATCTTTTAGTATACAATTCAAAACTCTTCAGAATCCCTGAAATAACATGTAGCAATGGATCTCCTCCTCTAAGTGTATTAGATAGTAATCTTAGATCTATCATCACATTCATTATTTGATCTATAAATATTGGTGATTCGTTAACATCTTCCTTGATTCTCTTATCTATCCCTAAAAATTTACTGTATACCTCTGAATCTATAGCTATATTCGAATATCGATTTAAAATATAACGTGCATATTCTAATTCAGCTAGCTCTAATGTTGGCATGATCTTAATTGAATTAGTTACTTCAATGAATACATCTTTTATCATTTCACTTTCTTTTATTGAAGGTAATCTTGCTATAATCTCAGAATTATCGATAGAAATTGG
>CAZIZY010000077.1:0-1967 GCA_964544235.1 uncultured Nitrosopumilales archaeon | reverse complement strand
AAAGGACCTTTACTTGTCATAATAATTGGATATTCTATTCTATATTCTTCTAATTATATCTTTAATCAACTTCCTTCTTTGTTTCCTTCTATCCTTCATCCCAGTATTTTATCAGTTATACTTCAATTATCCATTTTAGTTTCTATATTACGCATTTCTTCTTCATCAATAGAGTCTTTATCATCTGCAATTGATCTGGAAAATAATATTCGACAAGTAATAACTTATTGTTTGTATGCAATTGGAATAATAATATTCATTTATATTCTATTGTCTTCTCCTTTGTTTCCTAGTATTTCTAGCACAATGTGGTCTGGAATTAATTTCATTACCGGTTTAATTCTAACTTATGTCACCGTCTATGTATTAGATCTTTTCATTCAAAGATATATCCAAATATTTGTAAATCGTGAACCTAGATTAAGAACCACTTATACTTTTCTTAGACGAGTTCTATTAGCTGTTGTAGGAATTCTAGGTGTAGCTATTTCTACTTTCAGTAGTTTTCCTTCTACTAGTGGATTAATATCATCTCTTTTTGTTGCAGCTGGATTTACTTCTATTGTTATTGGTCTTGCAGCGCAATCAAGTCTTTCAAATCTAGTTGCAGGAATGATCGTTGCAATTGCTCAGCCCTTTAAAATTGGAGAAGCTGTTGTGTTTAGAAATGACTTTTGTTATATTGAAGACATTAAATTAATTCATACTATATTACGAACATGGGATAATAGGCGATTAATGGTACCTAACGCATTATTCCAATCTGAAGTAGTGATTAACTATAGTGCTGAAGATCCGACCATGTTAGTTCCCATATTGTTCCAAATTAGTTATGAATCTGATGTCGATAAAGCGATGGAAATAATGAAAAATTCTGCGCTTAATCATCCTGATTGTTTACCTACTGAAACCATTCCTAATGTTGTAATTATGGGATATGCTGATTCAGGGGTTGACCTTAGAGTGTTAAGCAGAGCAAAAGATCAACCTACTGCAATTAAAATGACTAGAGAATTATTCTATATCATCAAAAAAGAATTTGATAATAACTCTATAGATATTCCTTATCCTCACCGTCATATTGTTCTTGATGATTCTGCTGAACAAGTAATAAAACGTGTAATTGATAATAATGAAAAAGATTAATTTATATTTCTTAAAGAACAAATTTTCATTTTACTAAACTATTGTTGTGATTATTATGAGTGGGCTACAAATAATCGGAATCAAACATATTCCCTTAATAGAATCTGGTGAAGATTTATTCCAAATAATATTAGATGCGTTTTCTAAAAATAGTATAACACTTGTTTCAGGGGATATTGTTGTAATTACATCTAAAGTAGTTTCAAAAGCTGAAGGTCGAGTTATCAGTCTTAATGATTTTACCCCTTCTGCTTCTGAAAAATCATTAGCTAATCAATTAAACAAAGATCCTAAATTATTATCAGCTATCCTTTCTGAAACTAAAAAGATAATAAAAATAAAAAATGGCATTATGATCTGTGAAACTTCTCATGGATTCATTTGTGCTAATGCTGGAGTTGATCAATCAAATGTTCCTAAAGGCTTTGTTTCATTATTACCTGTTAATCCTGATAACTCAGCTGAAGAAATTAGGGTTAAATTTTTAGATAAATTAAATGTGAATGTGGCTGTCATAATTACTGACACATTTGGTAGACCATGGCGTAATGGGTTTGTCAATGTTGCTATTGGAGTTTCAGGATTAGATCCTATATTGAGCTATAAAGGTCAAATTGATTCCTATGGTTATAATCTCCGCGTTACTGATTTAGCTATTTCTGATGAATTAGCTTCAGCAGCTGAATTGGTGATGGGTAAAGTTGATAATATTCCTGTCGCATTAATTCGAAATTATTTATTTCTAAAAGATCTCTGTGGGGCTCTTAAGCTTGTTAGGTATGCTTCTACCGAAAACTTTAGGAGATCTCTATGAAACTAAT
>CAZIZY010000076.1:0-5362 GCA_964544235.1 uncultured Nitrosopumilales archaeon | reverse complement strand
GGATTAGACTGTGTTATTGATGGCTTGGATAATATGTCCACTAGATATATTTTGAATGAGGCATGTGTTAAACTAAATATTCCATATATTTATGGTGGTGCTATTGGTTTAGAGGGTAATGTTTCTGTATTTAATCCTCCTAATACACCATGTTTGCGATGTGTTTATCCTAATATTAATGATAGAGATTTACCCACATGTGATACTCGAGGTGTTATAGGGGCTACCGTTGGAGTTATCGGAAATATTCAAGCTTTAGAAGCGATAAAAATTATATCTGGAATTAAAGGAACTCTTGAAGGAAAACTTCTTTTTGCAGATCTTAGAACTATGGATTTTGTTTCGACAGACTTAAAAATAAATCCTAATTGCTCTGTATGTAATGATAATTCTGATTCTGCTTTAACACATGAGGAGAATCTTACTTGGTTCTGTGGTGGTGATACTGTTAATGTAAATCCTGTTTCAAAATTAGATTTGAATCTGAATATTATTGGCGATAAAATTAAAAATAAATATAAAATTCTTGTAAATTCTCCCGTAATTATTGTTTTCTTATTGAATAATGGAATTGAAGTAAGTTTATTTAAACAAGGTAGAATGCTTCTGAAGAATGTTGATGATGAATCTGTAGCTCTTGATGTTTATCGTAAAGTGATGAATGAACTTAGCTTATAATAGTTAATTATCAGTATTAATTGTGTTTATTCTTTCATTAAGGAAAATTCTTTTAATACATTTATTCCGATAGTTCTATTGAATCCCGCGGTAGCTCAGCTTGGTAGAGCTTCCGTCTCTCTTCATATGAGAGGAAGATGCTGTAGAGGTCTGCTATTGGCTAACTTCACCAGTCTGCCAAGCAACATGGTCACCGGACTGTCGCCGGCTCAAATCCGGCCCGCGGGACCATTTTATTCATTAAAGAAGATATAGCTCAACTTCGTATATGTTCTTACTTTGGAAGTCAAAATGATTGATATCTCTGATAAGAACGATGTGAATAGAGAAGCAACTGCTTCTGGTGAAATAATACTTCAAAAAGAAACTTTAGACGCAATTAAAAATATGCTCGTTGATAAAGGTGATCCACTGACAATCTCTGAATTAGCAGGTATTAATGGTTCGAAACTTACCCAATTTTTAATTACTTTAGCTCATCCTGTCCCTATTGATAGCACCATTATTAGTAGTGAAATTTTTGCTGATCGGATAAGAATTACTTCTACTGTGAAATCAATAGGCAAAACAGGAGTAGAGATGGAAGCGTTAACTTCTGTAACTGTTGCGCTTCTTAATTTGTGGGATACTGTAAAATCTCATGAAAAAGATGAGAATGGACAATATCCTTTCGCTAAAATTACTAATATATCTGTCATTAAGAAAGTGAAGAATTAACATGCCAACTCATAAAAATATTAAATTGAATCCGGTTAAGCTCTCTATAATTACTGTTAGTTCCTCTAGATATGCTCAAAAACAAAAAGGTAATTCTGTTGTTGATGACTCTGGTCAAATAGCAATTGATTCTTTATTGAAAGACGGCCATGAAGTTATATCTTCTAAAATTGTTGCTGATGATTCTACTTTAATCAAATCTGAATCTCTTAAGAGTATAATTGAAGACAGAGTAGATGGATTAATTTTAATTGGTGGTACAGGTCTTTCTAAAAATGATGTAACTGTAGAAACTATCTCTATATTATTTGATAAACAATTAGATGGCTTCTCAGAACTATTTAGATTAAAAAGTTATGAGCAAATAGGTACTGCTTCTTATCTTTCACAAGTTTCAGCTGGAAGTATTGGGGACACATTAGTTTTTTGTATTCCTGGTTCACCAAAGGCTGTAACTCTTGCAATGGAACTTATTTTACCTGAATTATCTCATGCTGTAGGAATTCTTAAAACTTAATTTATTTTTCTTTATCTAATAGTTCTTTTGCAAACATCATAGAATATACATCTATTGTTTCCTGTTTTGATTCGCATTCTAAACACAAACAAAAATTAGATGTTTTTTTTCTATCACATTGCTTTTCGTATTCGCAGCTAGCACAACCTGCGTTATTTTTACAAATATAACATTTAACTGTAAAAATTACTTCTTCATTTATTACTTTCTTTAATATTGAACTTAAAATGTTCATTTGAGTTGAAGATGTAACTCTAAATAATCCTTTATTCTTGCTATACCCTAATTGAGCTTGTTTGGTTAATTGGATGAATACTTCATGTTCTACTCTTGGTAGAACAAACCATTCTCCTATTTGGATCTCTATTTTATTTCAACTCTTTTAGAACCCGATTTGTTTCTTTTATTATTACTTTTTGTTCTGTTTCATCGAGACCTAACTGTTTTGATACTTTCTCAATATTTTCTTCACCAATAATAGCTAAGAAGTAATGCAATTCTTTTCCAACTACTTCTTTAGAAGAGGAATGTGTAATCCTCCCTATTCTTTTACCAATTTGAGTTAATATTCTAGATTCATTCCATATTCTTATCTGGATTGGCCATGGAATATCCGTTTCTGAATATATAATTGGTGTTGATATTGTTTGATTCATGTTATTTACTAATGATCGATTAAAATATCTCAAAAGGTGCCATTTTTGCGTCTTGAATATTCTAGAAAGGATAAGTTCTGAATTAGTAAGAGCTTGTAGCATTTTTAATGTATCTTCCGGTTTTAATTT
This sequence comes from uncultured Nitrosopumilales archaeon, assembly GCA_964544235.1. Taxonomy (GTDB): domain Archaea; phylum Thermoproteota; class Nitrososphaeria; order Nitrososphaerales; family CAZIZY01; genus CAZIZY01. Next base: position 2,665 of record CAZIZY010000076.1, on the reverse strand, counting down.
ATTGGCCATTATGCTTCTATAAATTGCATTAATGAAGTCTCTTGCTGGTTCTTTAGATCTCGTTAATTCTTTATAGCATTCATTTTTATCTTCTACTGTGAATAGCGAGTTAACACATTCATTAAGAGCTATATTATAATCTCTTACTGGTAATTCATCTTCTTCTTTCGCATTAATCATAGATTGAGCTGAATTTAGCATTGATCTGATATCTCCTTTAGTTGTTTTGATAATCTTATCTATTACTTTTGGCTCGATTTTCGCTCCTTCTTTTTCAAGTATATCCATTAAATATAACTTAGCCAGCCTAAGTGGTATTCTCTTAAATTTAATTTTGGTAGATTGTGTTACTATCTTCTTTATCTTTTTATCATCTTCTACATTCGCCGACATTACAATTGGCGTAGGATTAGCTTTAATGAATTCTATTATTGCGTCTTGACCTTTATAATTGGCTCTACCATGAAGTCCATCAACTTCGTCTAAAAAGACTAAAATTTTTTCTGGAACTAAAGTTTTAGTGTAAATTAATGGGGAAAGAATTCGATTTAATTTTTCATAAGTCCTTACATCACTTGCATTGATTTCGATTACTTTAAAACCATAAAATGACGCAGCTGAATGAACTAACGTTGTTTTTCCTATTCCAGATGGGCCTGTTAGTAAAATAGGCTTCTTTTTCTGATCCCAAGTTTTAATCCAAGTTACGAATTTTGTTCTTTCATCTTCGTTTCCAATAATTCTAGAGGGATTGTTAGGCCTATATTTTTCTGCCCACATCATTTAATAATTCACTTCACAAATTCGGACCTATTATGAAAGCTATTAATCCTAAAAACATCGCTAATAAATTAATTTTTTTTACGCGTATTGAATTCTCTTTTGAATAATCTTTTATTATTATTATGCTAGAAAATATGAATAATATTATTGATGGGGTTACTAGAATCACATATGTGACTTTTACCATGTCAAGTATGTATGGTACAATTGAAGTTATTATCGCTATTATGAAGAAAATCGATCCTATTATTGAGGATGATCTTTCACCATAAATTACAGATATGGAGTTTATTTCTTTTTGTTTATCTCCTTCTGTATCTGATATTGTTTTTATTATTTCTCTACCTAATGCCGCTGAAAATGAAGTAAGTGTGAGGCATAATATGAGTGGTGTATTCATTGTCTGGATTGATAATCCTCCATACAAATATGGAATTGCTACTGATAATGCGACCATTGAATTTCCTAATAATGCTTTCTTTTTCCCCCATGAATTGTAAATCCACGCAATAATTGCAAATATTATTGCGATAAATAACGTTGTATTATTAACTAAAGCTGAAGTTAGTAATCCGCAAATTAACATTATTGACGCAAATTGTACTGCCGTTTTCTTTGAAATCTCTCCTGAAGGTAATGGCTTTTTTGGATTATTTATTCTATCTACTTCTATATCATAATAATCGTTAATGATCATTGAGTAAGATGATATGAAAAATCCTGTTAGAAATCCCAATGGTGTAGCGATTCTGATAATGTTATCAAGTGAGCTTACCGCTATTCCTACTATTACTGCAAATCCTACTAATGTCGAATTTATTGGCCGTATTAATGATATTAATTTCTTGAATAATGTCCATCTCTTTTTCAAGGATTTATCCATTTATTTTGCCTCTTTAAATTGTGCTTTGGAAGCTTTATAATAAATTATTTCACCTCTTCTTTCAATAACTGCTATGATTGGTTCTTTTCCCATTTTAGTTATTTGCTGTATGTGTTCTTTCAATCTTTTGGCTGTTAATCTACTCCCTTCATTTAATCCGAATATTACATATTTTGCAGGTTTAATTCCAAATTCTCCTCTGTTGTATATTCTGAAATCTACTCCAAATCCGAATCCATCCCTCAAAATATATCCTCTACTTCTTAAATCTCTATAAATTAAGAAACTAGTCCAAGATTTTGTATATTTTTTCAATGATTGAGATATGAATTCGCCAAAATCTACTTTTTTATTATTCTTTTTGACTTCTAGTTTCCCAATCTGCATCAAATACGCCGCTTCATAATTCTTAAGTTTTAACGTTGTTTCAGTTTTTTCTCCATACCCTCGATTCTCTAATTCTAAAATAGCATCTTTTTCGTATATTCGTACTCCTCTATTTGTTAATTTTCCTTCCACTGTATGTAGAACTTCTTCACTCATTAATTCTTCATTAATATTCACTCTATTAATGGATTGCTTTAAATTCTATTTGGTTATGGTAATATCCTTCAGGTTATTTGTTTATTATTCTTGATTCTTTAAATAACCTTTTATTTTTGTTAACCCGTTCTAAATTAGGGCTCGTTGCCTAGCACGGATAGGGCGTCGAAATAACTTATTTGCGCAAGCCTTCGAAGCCGAAGATCGTGGGTTCAAATCCCCCCGAGCCCGCTTATGTTTTTACTTGTTATTTTTTTTGTAGAATTTAATATGCTTATATTATATAATGTTGTAATATTTTATTGATTATCAAATGGTAGATGTGGTTCTTCTTGAGATTATCAAAAGTTATTTATCTAGTACCACCTCTGAAATGGCGCAAGCTTTTGATAAAACTGCTTATAATCCTGTAATCACTGAGGTTCGTGATTACGGAATCGGATTATTTGATAAGGA
>CAZIZY010000075.1:0-7723 GCA_964544235.1 uncultured Nitrosopumilales archaeon | reverse complement strand
ATTTATATTCCTCAATAATACTAATTTGATACTTCAAATACTCCTAACCAACCTAGCTCAGCAAATTCGCTTTGATGAGCATGAAACAGATATTGACCTGGTTCATCATAAGTAAACTCTATTATTCCTCTTTGCCCCTGGCATTGCATTATTGTATCTGTAAATTCAGATGGAGTAAATGTTGTTCCATTGGGATAGTAGTTAAACATATTTGCATGAAGATGGAATGAATTGATTAAATCATGTTCAGTCATATTGGATAAATATATTCTAATTAATTCTCCTACTTTGAACTTAATAGGATACTCTACGTAATAATTAGCTATTCCATTAACTGTATAAAATTCATTTTCCCCATCAAAATCTATATCAAACCCATTCATTACCATAATCATCTCTTTTGCTGGCTTTCTTGGTTTTTTAGGATCGACTATTAATGTTCCATATAATCCTTTTTCAATATGCTTGGTGAGTGGAAGAACATGACAATGATATGGAAATATTCCAAAGGGTTTAGCTGTAAATTCATAAATAAAATTTCCTCCAGGCGGTACAACTTCAAATACTCCATCCATATTTGCTGGATGTATTCCATGAAAATGTAATGTGTGTGAATGAGAATCACCATTACCGAAATTAATTTTTATTAAATCTCCTTCATTAGCCCTTAGAGTAGGTCCCGGAACTGTTCCATTAAATGTCCATGCTGGGAATTTTACATTATTGGCAATTTCAATTTCTTGTGGAATTGCATTTATCGTATATTCTCTTTGAATTCTTCCATCTGGTAATTTTGAAACTTTACCATAATCAAAATTTGTAAGATACTTCATCTGATCCATTCCTCCTGGAGTTTGAGATTCTGGGGCTTTTGTCCTAAAATTTATTTTTTGTGGATCTACTCCATGCATAGGAGTTAATCCTATAGGTGTAAATTTTGTTTTATCTTGATTAATTCCTGATGCAAAACGTAAATTTTGTAATGTTAATGCTCCTGCAGCTGCAATACCTGTAGTCCCTAAAATTTTTAGGGCTTCTCTTCTATTCATTTATTTTTATCTAATCCTATATCTTTATCTAATTATTATAATTAAAAGGTTTCTCTGTACTAAAAAACTTAGCTTAAGTAAACATTAAATCTAATCGCAATCTTTTATTTTATCATATAATGTTGTCTTCTCTATTTCTCTTTGGTTCTAATATTTACGCTGAATTTATTCTAATTATTCTTCTTAGTTTCAGTACTGTTTATTTGGGTATAAAACAAGTTGAAGTCTCAAAAAACTTTAATGAAAGAAACAAATCGATTATTCTTGGTTTCATATTCGGAATTATGATTTTTTCTATAATTGATGTGTTTAAAGGATCTTCAAATCTCGGTGTTGAATTTGGAATTAAATTCCCCATTTTTCAATTATCTTTGTTAATTAGTTTTATTATTGGATTATTACTTCCTTCTTTATTTGAGATAAATAATTTCTTGGAATCCGATCAAAATTATGTTCGTTTTTCTTATTTATTTGCTTTAGGTATAGGATTCCATAGTTTTTCTGAGGGTGTAGTTATTGGGTTGGATTTACTTGCTGATTATGATTTTACTTTACTTCAAAGATTTGCTCAAACTATGAGTTTTTTACTTCATAAATTCTCTGAAGGTTTAATCATTTCAGTTCCACTACTTTTTGTTACTAGTAAAACATCAAAAGTTATATTCAATTTAACTTTGATTTCAATTTTACCTCTTATATTCGGTTCTATGTTTGGATTTCTAGGATATGGATCTCTCGCTTCTTATTTCTTTTCTGCGGGTGCTGGAAGTTTAATTTATATTCTTTATCGATTTGGAAGAATTTTTAATAATATTTCTGAAAGAAGAATAATATATTTAGGCATTATTATCGGGATCCTCTATATGTATTCTTCTGGAATAATTCATTCGATAGAATTCTAGATAAAGAGGATGAATATCTTGGTTAAATCATTGAATCAGCTTAATAAATTACCATTCGTTTTAATTATTTTATTCTGTCTTATTCTTATATTATCACAAATTAATTCTAATTCTTTATACGATAACTATGATGATGTTGATGATGGAATTAATAATAATGGGAAATTCTCTAGGAAATGCATTGATGGTGACTTTGTGTCTGATCCATCTGATTCCATCGTAACTCTAAATGTAGCTGTTTATCAATGGCAATTTAGCTATTGTTCTATTACAGTATATCAAAATCAACATGTTATTCTAAATCTGAAAAGTTTGGATGTTCCCCATGGATTATCTATAGAAGGAATGCCTGATCTAAAAATTTTTATTACTCCTGATACAATTTCAACTTTAAAATTTGACGTATCACAAAAAGGTGAATTTCCATATTTTTGTACTGTTTTCTGTGGAGAAGGACATCCAATACATAAGGGTCTTTTAATAGTAAAATAATGATTAGTCTACTGATTTCAATTGTTTCGGATAAACTCTAAGATTGTTATATTGGCGATATTCGCTATTTTGTTTTTATCCTTGATTTCATATTTATTATTTAATTACTCTTCGAATAACGATCAAAATATTGTAGAAGTAAATTTATTTGGGGGTGAATTTGATGGTAAATATGGTTTCGGTTTATCTAATGGCTCTTTATCTTCTCCTGGCCCAACAATTTATCTTAATACTGATCAAAAAGTAGTCTTGAAATTTACCAATACAGGTGATATACCTCATACTTTTAGAGTGATTAATAATCTAAATTCAACTGAACAAGTTCTATTTGGGGCTTTTATCGGTGAATCTCTTAACCCAATTAATCCTAATAATCATTCAAAGGTTAATTTTGTTACTGATGAAGTTGGCTCATTCTTTTATATTTGTAATATTCCTGGACATTTAGACCTAGGTATGTTTGGTGAATTAATTATTAAAAATTAATATTGGTTTTTTTAGTTTACTTCAAAGTAAAAAATACTTTAATACTCTGATATAAAATTAATATTGATTGGAATGAATATCAGTGATTTATTTTGGGGAATCCCATAATACTCCTAATGTAAATATTCATAAAATCTCGTTTTCAAATAATCCTTTTAATATCTATGTTACTTTCCGTTCAAAATATGATACTTCTTTTCTTTTAGAATCATCTGTTGGTCCTGAAAAACTCGCTGAATATTCTTTTATCGGATTTAATCCTCGACTTATTTTTACTGCTAAAAATGGAGATGTGAAGATTACTTCTAAAGATGGGAAAATAGTTAAAATGAAAAATGTGGTTGATCCTTTAGAATTATTAAAATCTTTAATTCCTCAAATCTCTAAAAATAATCCTCCTAGTCGTTTATTAGGTGGTGCTGTTGGATATATCTCATTTGATGCATTTACTTATTTTGAAAACTTTCAGCCAAAAAATAACACTTCATCTCCTTATCCTGATATGATGTTTGGTATTTATGATGATGGTATTGTATTCTCCCATAAGTCTGGAGAATCATTTTATTTTACTATTGGTGAAAATAGAATAGATGAGGTTAAAGAGGTCTCTGAAAAAGAATCTGATGTTGGAACAATTAAAACAAGTCCTCCCCAATTTAATATGTCAAAACGAGAGTTTGAGGAAGCTGTAATTAAAACTAAAAAATACATTGTCGATGGCGATATCTTTCAAACTGTTATCTCTAGACGAATCGATATTAAATATGAAGGAGATACTGCTGCGATTTATAGGGCTCTTAAGGAAGTCAATCCTTCACCTTACATGTATTATTTATCTAATCCTGATCATGAAATAATCGGATCGAGTCCTGAAATGTTGATTCGTGTTACTGGAAAATTAATTGAAACTTTTCCTATAGCTGGAACGCGAAAAGTTGTCGATGATGAAAAACAAAATAAAATTCTATCTGATGAACTTTTGCAAGATCCTAAAGAACGAGCTGAACATATAATGCTGGTTGATTTAGCTAGAAATGATGTTGGTAAAATCGCTGATTTCGGAACTGTAAATGTGGATGATTTCATGACTATTCAAAAATTTAGTCATGTTCAACATATTGTTTCAAAAGTAACGGGAAACCTTAAAGATAATTGTGATAGTTTTGATGCTTTAAAAGCTGTTTTCCCGGCGGGAACTGTGTCTGGTGCACCTAAAATACGTGCTATTGAAATTATTGATGAACTTGAAAATAATTCTAGAGGACCCTATGCAGGTGCTGTAGGGTATTTTTCTTGTACGGGTGATGCTGATTTTGCTATTACTATTAGAACTATATCTGCATTCAAAAATATTTTAAGCGTTCAAACAGGAGCTGGAATTGTATTTGATTCACATCCAACTCGAGAATTTGAAGAAACTAAAAATAAGGCTGCCGCCTTATTGGCTTCTATTAAATTAGCGGAGGAAAAAAAATATTGAAAGTATTACTAATTGATAATTATGACTCTTTCGTTTATAATCTTGTTCAATATGTTGGAGAACAAGGAGCTGAACCTTTAGTATATAGAAATGATGCTCTTACTCTTGATGAATCTAAAAATTTAAAGCCTGATCGTATTATTATTTCTCCCGGACCTGGGAACCCTACTGATCCTAAATATTTTGGAATATCATCCGAAATATTAAATTCTCTTTCAAAAACTACGCCTACTTTAGGTGTTTGTTTAGGCCATCAAGGAATTGGACATACTTTTGGTGGTAAAATTATAAATTCTCCAACAATCATGCATGGTAAAACCAGTTCAATACATCATGATGGCGAAAATATATTTCGAGGATTAAATAGTCCTATTACCGCTACTCGTTATCACTCTTTATCTGTTGATCGATTATCTCTTCCGAAGGAATTAGTAATAACTGCTACTTCAGAAGAAGGCGAAATTATGGGGCTTAGACATTATGATTATCCTATATATGGCGTTCAATTTCATCCTGAATCTATAGTAACTGATTATGGAAAAATTATAATTAGCAACTTTCTGGAGGGAGAGTTAAATGATTAAAAACTCTCTATCGAAATTAGTGGTGTCAGATGATCTTACTGATGAAGAAGCTCGTTCTTCTATGGAAGAAATAATGTCTGGTAACCTTCCTGATTCTCAAATATCATCTTTTCTTACTGCTTTACGTATGAAAGGTGAAACAATTTCTGAAATAGCGTCTTTTGCTGAAGTAATGAGAAATTTCTCCCTTAAAATAAATCCTCAAGTTAACTCTCCTATATTTGATATAGTTGGAACTGGAGGTGATTTAATTAAAACTTTCAATGTAAGTACAATTTCTGCTATGGTAGTAAGTGGTTCTGGAATAACAGTAGCTAAACATGGAAATCGCTCATTTACTAGTAAATGTGGAAGTGCAGATGTATTAGAATTAGCTGGAGTTAATATTAATGCTGAACCAAAGGTTGTTCAGACTTGTATTGAACAAGAAGGAATTGGATTTCTTTTTGCGCAGAAATTTCACCCCGCTATGAAACATGTTGCTTCTGTTAGGCGTGAAATAGGCTTAAGAACTGTGTTTAACATTCTAGGACCAATCACTAATCCTGCCGGTGTTACACATTTACTTGTAGGAGTTTATGATCCTTCTCTTGTTGATCTTGTTTGTAATTCTTTAAAGAAATTAGGAATAACTAGAGCAATGGTAGTTTGTGGAATTGATGGCATTGATGAAGTTTCTCTTTTGGGTAAAACTAAAGTTGCAGAGCTTAATAATGACACTATCACTTCTAATATATTGTCTCCAAATGATTTTGGATTTGAGCCTTCTAACTCTATAGAAATTGTTGGAGGTTCCCCTGATAAAAATGTCGAATTAATGTTCAAGATTCTTAATAATGATCTTTCTGTTATTTCCTCTAAAAATATGATATTAGCTAATTCATCTATTGCTTTATTGGTATCTGGTCAAGTTACCACTTTAGACGAGGGAATTGAATTAGCTAACGAATCAATTGTTAGTGGTCAAGCCTATTCTAAATTAAAAGGATTAGTAAAAAGGTCTAATGGCGATCTTTCTAAACTTGAAATATTGGAGAAAAAATATGGATTCCATCATTGAAAGAATATTGCTATCTGTACGCCATAATATCTCAAATGGTTATTATTCTGTTAATTCAGATGAAATACCTTCAAAAATTAGTTTAAAAAAGCAAATAGCATTTTGTAAAACTAACCCTGTTATCGCTGAAATGAAATTTTCTTCTCCTTCCCATGGAGTATTAAGGGAAAATGATGATTCTTTACGTATTATTGAACAGTTTGAAATTGGAGGTGCAGTAGGTGTTTCGATTTTAACTGAAAAAGATCATTTTAATGGTTCAATTGAGCGATTTAAAAAAATAAGAAATAAAACTAATTTGCCTTTATTGATGAAAGACTTCATTATTTCACCGGTACAAATTGACGCAGCTCGAAATATTGGAGCTAGCGCAGTATTACTGATCTCAAGCCTTTTTAATAATGATCAATGTGAATTTAATATAGATGAAATGTTAAACTACGTTCATTCTAATGGATTAGAAGCTTTACTAGAGGTTCATGATGAAAATGAATATGAATTAGCTTTACAAACTAAAGCTGATTTAATTGGAATTAATAATAGAGACCTATCTAATATGACTGTGGATCTCTCAACTACTGGTCGAATAATTTCATCTCATACTAATACAAATAAAATAATTGTTAGTGAAAGTGGAATTGAAAATTCTTCTCATATTCGATTATTACGTGATAGTGGTGCTCAAGCTTTTCTTGTTGGCGCTTCTATTATGCGTTCATCTGATATTGTATCTAAAATTAAAGAGTTAGTTGAAGTTTGAAATCTGTAAAAGTTAAAATTTGCGGGATCACCAATAAAGACGATCTTCTTTATTCTATTTCATCAGGGGCTGACGCTTTAGGATTTGTATGTGGATTTAAAGATTCTAAAAGAAATCTTGATCTCAATAAGGCTGAAGAATTATCAAATCTTGTTCCTCCATTCGTATATAAAGTAGTAGTAACTCCTATTGATGATTCAGCTTTTTTACAAAAAGTTATTGATAAAATTGAACCAAATGCTTTACAATTATATGGCTATAGTGGAAAAATTCCTTCAATTGATCGTAAAGGTGTTAAATTAATTAATGCAGTTAACCTTGATCAATATTCAATGTCTGCAAATGATCTTTCTAAACATTTTGACGCTATTGTATTGGATTCAATATCTAATGGAATGGGTGGAACTGGCATTACTCACAATTGGAGCAGAAGTAAAGAAATTCGAAAAATTGTTGAACCTACTCCTTTAATTTTAGCTGGTGGATTAACTCCTACAAATGTTTCTGAGGCTATACATATTGTACAACCATTTGCAGTAGATGTTTCTACGGGTGTAGAGAAAGAACCAGGGAAAAAAGATCATTCGAAAATTAAATTATTCATCAATGAATCAAAGAGAGGATTATGATGACTGATTTTAGTTCTTATCCTCATGATGGAAAATTTGGTGAATTTGGTGGTCAGTATGTTCCTGAAATATTAATGTCTGCTCTTGAAACTTTGGAAAAGAATTATTTAGAATTACGTTCTGATTCTACGTTTCAAAGTGATTTAACCACTCTCTTAAATGAATATGCAGGGAGGCCAACCCCTTTATATTATGCTAAAAATTTAACTAAAAAGTTAGGCGGACCTAAAATATATCTTAAGCGTGAAGATTTTCTTCATGGAGGTGCTCATAAAATTAAT
>CAZIZY010000074.1:0-7043 GCA_964544235.1 uncultured Nitrosopumilales archaeon | reverse complement strand
AGCCGAAGGACATGAAGTGAATATATTAGATAGAGAAACAAAGAAACCCCAGAATAATGAAGCTAGAATAATAAAAGGAGATATTAGAAAGAAAACAGATTTGGAGAAAGCCATAAAAGATATTGAAGTGATTTACCATTTAGCCGCTAAAACAAATGTAATGGAGTCATTTAAAGATCCAATTTCACATAACGAAATCAACATAGGGGGAACATTAAACGTTCTAAACACAATAGCCAATAAAAGAATAAAATTAGTGTACCCTTCTACTGCAGCAATATATGGTAACCCAATGACCAATCCAATTAAAGAATCACATCCAATTAACCCACTATCGCCCTACGGAATAAGCAAATTAACAGGAGAATTATATTGTGACATTTATAGGAGTAAATTTGGAGTAAATTGTGAAATATTCAGACTTTTTAATGTATATGGAATAAAAACAGAAACCGATGGGAAAGATGTAATAACTAGATTCATTTCAAAAGTGAATAAAAATGAAGCCCCAATAATATATGGAGATGGAAATCAAACAAGAGATTTCATACATGTCAATGATGTAATAGATGTGTTCATTAAATCAATGAATATTAAAAAAGGAAACACCTACAATTTAGGCAGTGGAAAATCAATTTCATTAAATGATTTAGCCAATATATTGATGAAGGAAAAAAAGATGAAAGGAATAAAGCCTGAATACAAAGAGACTAGGGAAGGAGAAATCATCGCAAGTGTAGCTGATATTTCTAAATTAAAGAAGAATTATGGATGGAGCCCTACAACTAATATTGAAGATGGAATAAAATCAATAATAAATTAATAGAATAAGAGTTAATCAGAGTCTTACATTATCCTTCAACCAAAGTGATAAATCAGTAACACTACATTTCCAAATATTTTCTTGCTGATTAACATAATTAATGATTTTATCGAAGTATTTTTTTTGGAGCGAATTAGTGATAGTGGAATCCCAATCCCAAAAGAATTCCCATAAATGAGTTACAAGTATAAAGTAGCCACCATGCTCAATCGTATAATTTAGTATTTGTTTAAAACGGCTATAACTTAATTCTGCTTTTTCTTCATCAGAATAATCTAACCAGCGATGCCCACAAGATGGAAATAAATGGAGCGGATTTAGCTTAGAGCCAGTTAATTGGAGGCCTATTTTGCCATGCCTAAAAGCGTATAAAGAATTTAGAAGAAAAAGAGAAGAATATTTAATTGAAGATAAAGGAAGGTGACCACAATAAGCTGAATAAAGCCCAGATATCGAATCTAACAAATTAGAAGAAGCATATTCATGAGGAGTAACTAAAACAGACACGTCAACATCTAATGATGATTCAAGTTCAATTTTACCCTTGTTTAAACGGCTAACAATATCTTGTTTATTCAAATTAAAGAATTCAGAAGAACGTCTAGGTCCAGAATCTAAATCAGATTCAGAATGTGAATACCCATGTTGAATGATATCCAATTTATTAGAAGAAATATAGCTCTTAAGAAAATTGACTAAAGTAGAATTATCAGATATATGATGATAAGAATTAGTAGAACGATAATCAGGAGGAATAAAATATTCATCAACGGATTTAACATTAGGAATAGTTGATAACGAGATTTTATGACCAGTTTTAATGGAGTCACCAAATACACTTTCAATCATTTTAGGTTTAGTAAAATAAGAAGTATCATCATCACGTATAGCGAAAGCAGCTTGATAATTATCAGGCCAACGATGAATCAAAATATCATCAACAATAAATAAAAACTGAACAAGGTATTAAATTAACGGTAACCATAGAATTAAGAAATCAATAACATTATAATTTAGTCGCAAAAACATCATAATTAATTTTCCAGCTTTCAGAAGCATCCATGTGTAAAGTAGTAATGGTCTCAAAACCATTAGAAGATAAAGTATTAAGAACAAAATCCAAATTAACTCCAATTACTTCAATAACCAGATTTTTAGAAATAGAGAGAGTTTTCGTCATCCCCATGATAACTTCTTTTTCACCACCATCAACATCTATTTTTATCCAATCGATTTTAGATAATTCAGAATCAGCTACAATAGAATCAATAGAAGTAGAGGGGATGTCATAAGTATCAAAGTTAACAAAAAAAGATTCAGCTGCTTTTTTTAAGGGAGACCCAGTAAGTCCGCTATCATATAAAGTGAGCATCCCTTCATTTGAAGAAGCTGCAAGGTTAAAGACATCAATATTAGTGAGAGAATTTAGCTGAACAGTATTAGACAGTAACTTACAGCGCTCAGGATTAGCTTCAATAGCGATAACTTTTCCATTTAGACCTACAATTTTAGATGCACGAACAGCATACCCACCCAAATGAGCGCCCACATCAATAACCACATCATCTTTTTGCGGAGCAAATATATCCGCCCCATCACCATCGTGTAATAAACTAATAGTTAAAACATCCCCGGGGCTAGGAGGAATACGGAATAACAACCCATCAGAATAATAAAGGATAGAGTCAATATTAAACCGAGATAAAACATCATACCACCTTAAATTATACTTTAGAAGCAAATTTTTATCATATATAGATAGAATAGCGCTTAAAAGAAGGGAAACAGCTCCCACACAAAACGAAATTGTTATAATGATAAACTCATGGAATGATTGGGGCCTTACATTAAAAATAGGTAACCCAGTGTAAATACGCCGAAATACAGTTTTATTCAAAGATAATGATCATTAAAAGGATATGCAAATATATATTTCCATTAATAGAATTATATTAATTAAACATAATAAAAAAGGTAATAAGAATGAATTCCACCATAATAGATAATTAAAGGAATAGAATTATTTTGCCAAATTACATCGTACATGAGATAAGTAGAATTAAAACAAATTTTCCTCTCGATACATTTAGTTTTTTTCAAGTTGAAAATGAGATTAATGATGAAGATATAATAGTTAACATGGTTCCAGAAATAGAATCATATGAAAAAGGAACAAAATTTGGGATCTATTCCTATGACGAAGAATCAGATACAATCTGTTTAAAACTATCCTGGCGTAATGTAAGTGGAATAATATCCATTAAGAATCTTGGAAACGAAAACCCGACAATAGTAGAAATAACTCCGAATTTCATGCGAATAACCAAAACAACAGACACATGGTGCCATGTAGATACAGTGATTTCCATGTTAATCCAAATGAAAGCAATCAAGAAAGGATACGGATTTGTACATGCTGCAAGTGTAGCAAAAGAAAATAAAGCAGTAGTAATGCCAGCTTGGTCAGATACAGGAAAGACTAGTACATCATGGATTTTAGCTGCAAAACATGGTTTTGAATTCATGTCTGATGATGTTGTTTTAGCAGGAGAAGATGGAACAGTACTTTGTTTTCCACAACCAAGCAGCATACATATGGGAACATTAAGAACAATTTCCCCAGTAATTCCGAAAAGAGATAGCATGAGCGTAAAAATTAGAGAGATAGCGGCAATGTTTGCCCCAAGTTTAATTCCTGCTAAAGTTGAAAGAGATGTGTGGAAAAAGCTCCCAGGAATTAAAGTTAAAGAAAAAGCTAAAATGGAAACAATAGCAATGTTCCAGTTTGGTGATCCTAGTATCGAAGAAATAAATGAAGAGAAATTATTTAAAAGAATATGGGCGTTAAGTAGAGTAAATGTAGCTTGGGATTTTCAGACTCAGATAATAATGCCATACTTATATGTTAATCCTGAATTCAAATATGAAGAACTTGAGAAGAAAGAATACAATAATCTAAAGAGTTTTACAGAAAAAGCCATTAAAAGATATGTGCTAACAGGGAGCCATAAAACATTTAAAAAACAAATATTTGAAGTGTTATGAAAAAAACACTAGGACGAAATAAAATACACGTATGTATTGTGACACATGTGAGGATCGGTGAAACTACCGGAGGAATTGAAACAATAGCTCCAGCTTACTACAGATGGTTAAAAAAAGAAAAACATAGCGCAACGATGGTGCATAGAACACTATCAGGATCAAAGACATATGAAGATAATAAAGCACATAATAAAGATGGTGAACATTCGGAAGAGAAAAAGGTAACTTCAGTTAGAGTTCCTCATTTATTTTACATAATATATAACATGTATACAACGCTAAATATGATTATTAGAGTAACAAGAATTAATTCAAAAGAGAAGATTTACGCGATACATGCTGAAGGAACCCCATTTCCAGCTTTAACTGCAATAATAGCTTCTAGAATAATTGGCGCAAAATCTATCATTAAGTTACATGGATGGTATCCAGATTTTATGAGAGTTGAACTTCAAGATACAAGATTAGAAGGTGTTTATACAGCAATAGATGTGATATTAGGTAAAATAGTAGCAAAAAACTGCGACATAATGATAGCTGAATGTGAGAATTACGCAAAAGTGATTTCGGATAAACTTCCTATAGAAAAAGAACGTATAGAAGTTCTTCCAGAATGTGTTGATGAGAGATTTGGGGAAATCAAAAAAGAAAAAGAAAAGTCAGAGATAATAAAAATATCATACATAGGGAGAATAGTCGCAATAAAGAATTTGAGATTACTAATATATGGATTTAATGAGGCCTCAAAAAGTAATACTGATATTAAATTAGATATAATTGGAGACGGAAAAGAACGAGAAGCATTAGAAAAAGAAACTAATAGAATAAGTAAAGATAAAAGAATATCATTTTTAGGATCGAAAAGAAATATAATTAAAAACCTTCAAGAAACGGATATTTTTGTTCTTCCTTCTATAAGTGAAGGTACACCAGTTTCATTACTTGAAGCAATGTATTCAGGTAAAGCAATAATAGCAAGCAAGATCCCCCCTATTGAAGAAATTTTAACAAATAATCAAGACAGCATATTGGTTGATCCGAATGACATCAATGAAATGAAAGAAGCAATATTAAAACTTGCAAATGATGAAGAGATGAGGAGAAGAATAGGTGAATCAGCTTCAAAAAGAGCCCAACAGTTTTCGTATAATGAAATTTTTAGGAAATTAATTAGTATTACAACAGAAAAAGCGCATTATTCAGCATTACCAAAGAAAATGTAAGAATAATGAGAAAAATAAAAAGATTAAGATTTTGAAATCAAATAATCACCAATAGACAAATACTCTAATCCAGAATTTCTAAGAGTGTTTATAGCTTGTTCAGGAGTACATACTATCGGATCTCCATGAAGATTAAAAGAAGTATTCAGAATCCCACCTATTCCAGTTTTTGCCTCAAATTGTTTGATTAAATCATAATAACGTGGATTTTGAGAACGTGAAAGTATTTGCGGTCGAAGAGTATGATCATAAGGATGAATAGTCGCGATTAAATCTTTTTGGGCTAAATCAGTACTATGAAATGCCATATTCATGTATGGAGAATCAATTTCTCCAGGATTAATCATATAATCATTTACTCGTTCAGCAAGTATAGAAGGAGCAAAAGGCATCCAGAAATCCCTTTTTTTAACTCGTAGATTAAGATCACGGATCACAGTCATGTCAGAAGGATTAGATAGAATAGAGCGGTTTCCAAGTGCACGAGAACCAAATTCCATTTTTCCACAAAAACGAGCAACAATTTTGTGATCAGACAATAAATCAGATAATTCATCTTCAATTTTAGAATAATGCTCGACCTTAAATTCAGATTTTATGGAAGAAACAGATTTTTCAATTTCAGCGTCAGAATAAGATGGGCCGAGATATAAATTTTTAAGAGGATTAGGTGAATCACCACTCAATACTTTAAACCCATAATAAGCAGCACCAATAGAGTTACTTTCATCACCACCACTTGGAAAGGGACAAAAATGATTAACATCAGCCAGTTCAGAAAGTTTGAGATTTAATTTCACGTTCATAAATACACCGCCACTTGCATACACTCGACGAATATTAGTTAATGAAATTGCATTAGAAACCCATTTTGAAACGATTGATTCAAGATGAGATTGAACACCTAAAGCAATTTGATCGAATCTATAAGAATTAGCATTTTTATGGAGATATCTACCAGTAAGATCAGTTCTAATTTTAGAATCAAAAGTAAGAGGCGAATTCTCGTTATTATAAACTAAGTTATTCAAAATCTTACGAACAGAATTGCCCTTATTTATATCACTATAAGGAGCTAACCCCATTACTTTATATTCATCTTCAATTGCTTTCATTCCTAAATATTTAGTTGATTCAGCATACATTAACCCTAAAGAAGATTCAGGAAGAACTACAGAAAGTCTTTCAAGATGTTGCGTAGTTGGGGAGAATATACTAACACTTCCAGAGATACCTTCTCCTTCACCATCAAGAGTGAATATCAATGAATCTCCTGACTGTTTGAACCCAAAAACAGATGAGAAAGCATGACAAGTATGGTGATCTGCATATAATATGTCCTCTTTAGATTTCTGTAAAGAGTTAGCAAGTTGATTAAGCATATTAAAGCCCAACTTAAGACGAATAGCATTATGATAAGGAGCAAGTAATGAATTTTTTACTGTAGTTAAAGGAGGAATATGATATTCAAGAGAATTTAATATTCGAGTAGATACATCACCTATAGAATAAACAAATTTTTGAGCAATTCCAGATATTTCTTGAGAAATACCAGTAAGGAATACTGGAGGGCCACTAGAATAGACTACAAGATCGATATCAGATAACTGGAGATTAGAATCAGATAAAACAAAATTAACAGAATTAGATGGGAATCCACGATAGTTTTTGAGTCGAACTATTCTTTCCTCTTGAACCGCTGAAACAATTTCACCGTCTTTAAGAAGAGCAGCACTTGCGTTATGACCAGTATTAAGACCAAGAACTACAGGCAATTATATCACAATGAGTTAATTCCACTATAAATTAGTTGTATCTAAGCATTCTTTTAAATATGTAATAATAGAAAAGAGTAGAAAGATGCATATTGGATTAAGAGATACGAAAAGAAGTATAAAGAAAGGGATTGATAATCTTAATCTAGCAAAAAGTAATAAAATAATATTAGCTGC
>CAZIZY010000073.1:0-8616 GCA_964544235.1 uncultured Nitrosopumilales archaeon | reverse complement strand
GATGCTATTGTTAAAGACCGAAAAAGTATTTTTCCTGTTTCTGCTTATCTTCAAGGACAATATGGAGTTGATGGGATTTATATGGGAACTCCTGTCATTTTAGGTAAGAATGGAGTAGAACGAATAATTGAGCTTGATCTTGATGCTAATGAGAATGAAATCTTTCTTAAAGGAGCTGATGGCATTAAAAAAGCTCTTAATGCATTAAAATAATAATTAATAGTATTATAAACTGAAGATATATTATGATTTTTATTGTTCTAATCAAAGGTGTTCCATCAAAGACTGCAACTGTAGTCACTACTCAAAATTTATTTGGTGGAGGCGTTCTTGATCGTCAATCAATGGAAATTGTGATTAATCCTTATGATAAACACACTATTACTGCTGGCGATTATTTGAAACGAAGAATAGGTGGTAAACTTATTGCGTTATCAATGGGCCCTGATATTAAATTGGATCCAATTTTGAAAGATTTGTATCTCAGTGAAATTAAAGGTATAGATGAACATGTAATTCTAAGTGATAGATTAATGGCGGGTGCAGATACTTGGGCTACTGCTTATGCAATCTCTATGGGTGTTAAAACTATTATTGATAATAATGTTCAACCTTTATATGATGTGATTAATGCTCTTGATGATAATGTTCCTATTGCCTTATTAGAACAAAAATTGATTGATCTATATGACGATAATCTAATTCCAAATAAATTATTTTCCACATTAATATCTGTAAAAAATTCACTATTCGTTGAATTTAAAAATAAAAGAATTTCTAAAAAACAATTTAAAAATGGAGTTAAAGAAATAATTGAAGATACCAAAAAGTTTGTTATATTGTCTGGAATAAAAACAAGTGATGGTGAAACTGGAAGTGTAGGTCCTCAAGTTGCGGAAGCTCTTTCAGAAATATTAGGAACATTGATTCCTCACGCGATTTATATCCGAGATATTAATTATATTGATAATAAAAATCTACTTGAGCTTGAACAAAAATTTATGAGTAATTATAGAATGATGAATGTTACTATTCCATCTTTAATTACAATTTCTCCAGAATATCATCCTAGAGTAATTCCAGCTCATAATGTTATGGAAATCAGAAATAATGACTATAAAGGTAAGATTACTACTGCTTCAATTTGGGATCATTCTTTAATTTCTGCTGAACCTGATAAATTAGGATTAGCTGGCTCTCCTACGTTAGTTGGCCCTGGTGTTGAAGTAGGTAAACCTCCTGTACAAAAAATTATTGAAAACACTTTGATTTTTAAAAAGGATGTGGAAAAGTTTACTATAGATGATGTCGAATTTGGACCATATCACAAAGGTGATATCATTCCGGATTTACCTGAGGATCAACTTAATTCATTTCTTCAAGATAAAATAATTGGTAACTTTGATTATACTGATTTATTTTCTGAAACATTAATGGGAGATATTTCTAATGGATAAATCTAGTGGCGTTTGGGTATATCTTACATTTAATAATGGGAATTTATCTAAAAATTCTCTTGAAGTTATTTCTGCTGGTAAAAAAGTGGCAGATAAACTAAACCAGAAATTAATAGGGATTCTTATTGGTGATTCTCTTGAAAATAAAGCATCAATTCCTTTAGAATATGGTGTTGATGAAGTAATATATTGTGAGGATCCTAAATTAAATGAATATCTTTGTTTACCTTATACTAGTGTTTTTGAAGATTTAATTAAAAAGAAGAAACCTAATTCATTAATTTTTGTTGCTGATGAAATTGGTAGAGACCTTGCTCCAAGATTAGCTTATAGAGTGTATACAGGTTTAGCTACTGATAATATAGATCTTGAAATTGAGGATTTTTATCATGCGCCTACTAAAATAACCTATAAAGATCTATTAATTCAAATCAGGCCTGATTTTGCTACTCGTGTTGCTAAAATATATACTCCAAAGCATAGACCTCAAATAGCTACCATTCGTTCAGGGAATTTTTCATTACCTGAAAAGAGTAATAATAAGGGTAAAATTACAAAATTTAAAGTTAAACTCAATGATGAAGATTTTAAGATGATTGTTACTGATGTTAAATCAGTAACTTCAGATAAAATTGATTTTGATAATGCTAAAGTTATAATTAGTCTTGGTTTAGGAATCTTAAAGGATAAATTAGGAAATAGTAAAAATCCTCATGAAGCATACAAATTAGTTGAAGAATTAGCCCACCTTATTAGAGAAAAATTGGGTCTTAAAACTGAAATTGGATCATCTAGAGCTTTAATATATGCGGAGATTAAAGAACTTGAGGGTTTAATCACTAGAGAGCGTCAAATTGGTCAAACTGGTAAAACTGTTAGTCCTGATATTTACATAGCTATTGGAATTAGTGGTTCTGTCCAACATAAAGTTGGCATGCTTAAATCAAAAAGAATTATTTCAATTAATACTGATTCAAATGCGCCTATGAATGAATTAGCTCATTATCCTATTATTGGTGATCTTTATGAAGAAGTACCACGAATGATAGATGAATTAAAAAGGTTGTAATTAGATAAATGCCGCGTAATAAATTTGATGTTATCATTGTAGGTGCGGGACCAAGTGGCTGTTCAGCTGGAATATATTTAGCTCGAAAAGGATACAATGTGCTGATACTTGAAAAATCTAGGGTTCCTGGTCACAGAAATGTATCAGGTGGTGTGATTTATGGCAAATATAAAAAAGGTTATAGTTTAATTGATTTATTACCAGATTTTGAAGAAGAAGCTCCTGTTGAAAGGAAAATAATCGATCACTCTATATGTATTTTATCAGATATCAAAAAATCATCTGGAAAATATAGCTTACAATATGATGGTTCTTACAACTATAAAAAATATGTTTTGAATAAGAATTCAATATCTGCTAAACTTGGATTGCTTAATGTAAATCCTGCTTCAGGTATTGATTATTCGATTCTTAAGTCTAAATTTGATAAATGGCTTTCCACTAAGTTTATTGAAGTAGGAGGCTTACTTTCTACTGAAAATTCAGTTGAAGATTTAATTATTAATAATAATCGAATAATCGGTGTAAAAACAACTGATGAAGAATTATATGCAGATGTTGTAATCGATGCAAGTGGTGTTACTTCAGGTTTAGCTGAAAAAGCAAAGCTCAGATCTAAGTTAAAATCAGATCAAGTTTATCATGGAATTAAACAGGTTTATCAGCTTAGTGAAGAAAAAATTGAAGAACGCTTTAATTTAAAAAATGGTGATGGCAAAGCTGTTTTCTATTTAGGTAATTTTATGAAAGGAGTATCTGGTGGCGCTTTCTTATACACTAATAAAGATACTATTTCTGCTGGAATTGTATCAAGTTTAGATTCATTAGTTGATAAATGCACAAATAATCCTGATGAATTGGGTAAACCAATAGAACTTCTTGAAGCGTTTCAGAATCATCCTGAACTTTCACAATATCTTGAAGGTTCTACACTTCTTGAATATTCTGCTCATAATATTCCTAAAGGTCATAAAACTATGCTTAAGACACCTTACACATCAGGGTTCTTATGTATTGGTGATTCATTAGGATCTTTTGTTAAAATTGGTGCTTTAATAGATGGTATTCGACGAGCTATTGCCACGGGTATTATGGCCGGAGAATCTTTTGAAAGAGCTCATAAAAATAATGATTTCTCAGCAAAAGGGTTATCTGTATACGGTAAATTATTAAAACCAATTTATAATGATGTTTTTCGATCAAAAATTGACAGTATATTTACTGAAAATAAATTATCTTATTCAACTATTCCTAATTTATTATTTAAATATAATTTAATGACTACTTCAGTTTCTACAAATAAATCTGAAACTAATGATGATGATGATGTTATTAAAAAAATTCAAAAAAGAACAGGAATTCTTGATTATTCAGAAGATAAAGATTATTCACATATTAAAGTCAATTATGATTCAGCCTCTAAATCGATAAATAAACCATGGGTTCCTTTATGTCCTGTTAATTGTTATACTTTTGTAATTGATAAAGGAGTTTTTGCATCTCCTAAAGATCTTTATAACTATAACTTAGAAATGAGTTCTAATTCTATAAATGATGATAAGGCTTCTGCTAAAGATCTTCTTAAGCAAACTAAATCGGATATTGCTACAAGCTCATTGAGATTTGATCATGTTGCTTGTGTTGCTTGTGGCACATGTGGAGTAATTGGACCTAAAGACACAATTGAATTTTCTGATGAACGAAGAGGTCATGGTGTCAGGTACAAATACGGATAAGGTTAATTTGTGTGGATAAATTTCAAGCTGAAGTATTAGTAAAAGGGGATATTTCTCCATTTGAGCAAGAAGCACTTTATAATCACTGTTTACGTATTTTTACTTTAATTAATTGGGATAATGAATCTTTAGATTACGATAATGATTATGTTACTGAAATTAATTTTAGTATTAATACAGATTTTTCTTCACAGTTTTTTGAAAATATTACTGAAAAGAATTGGAATGAATTTCTAAATTTATTAAAAGATATGCGTAGTAGAAGAGGTTCTCATAGTGCTCATGTCCATTTAAGATTTAACGGTGTTAATTCTAAAATAAATATCCATTGTATTTCATTAAGTAAGGCTGGCTTTATTAATTCATTAGATTCTATAAAATCAATTATGCTGGGACTAAATTTAGTGGTTAATGATGATTTAATTCCAGAAAAAGATTATTCTTTTGATGAAAAAAGCATGTTATGGGTATCTGATTAGCTTTTATTTTGAACTGTTATTGATGTCCTTGTATAATGCTTACTTTATATGGGTCTTCTAGTCTTTTAATATCATCTGAACTTAATGAAATATTAATTGATTCTGCAGCTTCTTCTACATGATTTATTTTAGTTGCACCAATGATGGGGGCTGTTACTCCCTTTTTTAATAACCATGCTAATGCAATTTGAGATATTGTTA
Organism: uncultured Nitrosopumilales archaeon; assembly: GCA_964544235.1. Classification (GTDB taxonomy): domain Archaea; phylum Thermoproteota; class Nitrososphaeria; order Nitrososphaerales; family CAZIZY01; genus CAZIZY01. The sequence continues at coordinate 3,674 of CAZIZY010000073.1, read as the reverse complement.
CACCTTTCTCTGCAGCAATTGAAGATGCAGCATCAATTATGTCAAATGTTTCGGGTTTATTCCATCTATCTCGCATTATGTGACCTAAACTCTTTATTCGAGATCCTGATGGTTCAACATCACGTTTATATTTCCCAGTTAAAAATCCTCCTGCAAGAGGGCTCCATGGTATTAACCCTATATCTTGATCATGACATAAAGGATTCATTTCTCTTTCTTCTTCACGGTAACAAAGATTGTAATGGTTTTGCATGGTACTGAATCTTTCGAATCCATTTTCTTCACTTGTCCATAATGCTTTGGCAAACTGCCATGCATACATACTTGATGCTCCAATGTGTCTAACTAATCCTTGATGAACTATATCATTTAGTGTAGATAATGTTTCTTTAATAGGGGTATTATAGTCCCATCTGTGAATCTGATATAAATCAATATAATCGGTTCTTAATCTTTTTAATGATTCTTTAATCTGTTTATGAATATGAATACGAGATAAACCTGAATTATTTGGCCCCTCTTTCATAAGTCCATTGACTTTTGTTGCTAATACAATGTCGTTTCTTCGACCTTGTAGAATTTCGCCTACAATTTCTTCAGATCTTCCTTTAGAATAAACGTTTGCAGTATCAAAGAAATTAATACCTAAATCAATTGCTTTATTTATTATAGGTTTAGATTGTTCAGTTTCTAAATGCCATTCACTTGCATTGCCAAAAGACATGCACCCCAAGCAAATTTGTGATACTTTTGCCCCTGTTTTCCCTAAATTAACGTATTCCATAATATTAGCATGAAATTATGACTGTTAAAACTCTATCGGGATTATTTTAAAACAAATTGTTTTTAATATATGTATATCCACAATTTAGCTATGAGATTTGGGATAGGTATTCCAAGCATAGGTCCAATGTCAAAAACAAGCCATATGCTTGAATTAGTACAATATGCAGAACAATTAGGATTTGATTCTTTAACTATTGGAGATCATATTATTATTCCTAAAACAATAAACTCATTGTATCCTTATACTGATACAAGGGTACCTCCTACTTCTTCATTTTCGGGGGAATGGTTTGAACCTTTAACGACTTTAGCGTTTGTAGCCGGTATTACCCAAAAAATTAAACTCATGACTAGTGTAATGGTAATTCCCTATCGTGATCCAATATTTACTGCTAAAATATTGTCAACTATTGATAATTTATCACAAGGACGATTAATAATTGGAGCAGGTGTAGGGTGGATGGAAGAAGAATTTGAAGTATTAGAACGACCCCCATTTAAAGAAAGAGGTGCAGTTACTGATGAATATATTAATATTTTTAAAGAATTATGGACTAATGATTCTCCATCATTTAAAGGTAAGTATACTTCGTTTCCTGAAATTAATTTTTATCCTAAGCCAGTTCAAGAACCACATCCTCCTATTTGGATTGGGGGTGAAAGTCCTCCAGCATTAAAAAGAGCAGCTAGATTAGGTGATGGATGGTATCCTATTGGTAGAAATCCTGTTTTTCCACTTAAAACAATAGACCAAATGAATGATTCAATATCTATTTTGATAAAACATATTGATACTTATGGGCGAAATCTTAATGATTTTACAATAGGATATTCTGCTACTACTTACAAAATTACAGATAATGGGTTAAATGATTCATCTGATTCATTATTTGTAGGTGATGTTAATAAAATCATAACTGATATTGAAAAATTTGCTGAAATTGGTGTTAATTTTATTTCATTTCAATTAGTTGGCGATAATCTAGATGAAACTAAAGAAAGAATGCGAATATTCTCTAAAGAAATAATTAAACAAATTAACTGATTTAGTAAATCTTGTGTAGATGGGCTTTATTATTCTTCATTAGTTCTACTTGCTAATTCTTGATCTATTAAAAATAAGCCAGTTCCATCATTATTAATTAATTCTAATTTTTTAATTACATCGTTTGTTATGTTCTCTTCTTCAATTTGTTCTGTTACAAACCATTGTAACATACTAAATGTAGAATGATCTTTTTCAGAAGTAGCGAGGTCTACAAGGTTATGGATCATTTTAGTTACATGTACTTCATGATTATATGCGTCTTCTACTGCGTTAATTATTGAATTCCATTTTGATTTAGGGCGTTTTATTTCAGGTAAATTTATTGTTCCTTTTGAATTTATAACATGATCATATAACTTCATTGCATGTTCACATTCTTCTTGTGATTGAGTTCTCATCCAATGTGAAAAACCTTTCAAATCAATGCTTTCAAAATATGCTGAAATTGATAAATAAAGATAAGATGATTCAAATTCTAAATTTATTTGCTCATTTAATTTCTTAACCATTTTGTTTGAAAGCATATTATTGCATATATAATCATAATCATTTATGCTTTATGTTTGATAATTCCTGCGAAATTTTATTAATTATGAAATATAGACATATAATATCATGCTTAAAGGAAAAGTAATTTGTGTTACTGGTGGTGCAAGTGGATTAGGTCAAGGAATATGCTCTAAATTAGCTACATTGGGCGCAATAGTTGTTATAATCGATATGAATAAAGATACAGGGTTATCTTTTGAACAAAAATTATTAGATGATGGACATGATGCCCGTGCTTATTCAGTCAATGTTACTGATAAAAAAGAAGTAATTACAACCATTGAAGATGTGATGAAACGATTTGGACATATTTATGGCTTAGTAAATGCTGCAGGAGTAATTGCTGCTCCTGGCTTTGAAGATTCTAAGAAATCACGTATAGAAGATTGGCAACTTCTGTATGAAGTTAATGTTAAAGGTGTTACCTTTATGATTGAAGCAGTTATGCCACATATGAAAAAAGTAAAAGATGGAAAAATTGTTAATATATCTTCAATATCAGGAAGAAGTGGATCTGTTTCTGGTAATTCGGCATATGCTGCCACTAAATCTGCTGTAATTAATTTAACACAATCTTACGCATTGGAATTGGCGTCATATAATGTTAATGTGAATGCGATTTGTCCTGGATCTTTATGGACCCCAATGTGGGAGAAAATAGCTGAAAGAATACAAAAGAATAATCCTGATATGAAAAAAATTACAGGTAGAAAAATATTTGAGGAAAGAGTAAAAAAGATACCATTAGGTCGAGAACAAACTCCTGAGGACATTGGTAATGTTGTTTCGTTTTTCATGTCTGATTCAGCTAAAAATATTACTGGCCAATCATTAAATGTCGATGGCGGTTCTAGAATGGATAGATTAATTAATCTAATTTATAATCTAAAAATACTTAGAAGAATTCCATAGACCGCATGAAGTAATAAACTAATAAGGATGGGAGTTACTCCTTGAGGGGGATTTAAAATAGACACTCCTGTAATTGGCTTATGTATCAGTGCGAGAGTAAATATCCATAGTAATATTCCATAAATTAATCCAGTTAGGATGCTAGGTATTGGCAGATATATTATGTGAATAATTATGCGATATGCAATGCCTGCTAATGTTCCATTAATAAAATGTAAAATAATTCCTGATAAAATTTGTGTATCAATTGGTTTATTTGTGATTCTACTCATTATCGATTGATTTTCATGCCATTCAAGTATTGCAATTAATCCTAATCGTTTTCTTATAGGAATTTGTATCATGGTCATTATTAGAGTAGCAAATAGTCCTGAAATAG
>CAZIZY010000072.1:0-4893 GCA_964544235.1 uncultured Nitrosopumilales archaeon | reverse complement strand
TTATGTCTGGTGAATTATTAATTAATGAATTGGTTGAAGCCTATGTTTTGCTTATTCTATTAGTTCTTCCAGTACGATTAATGGGTTTCAATCTAAGTATGGCTCTTAATGCTTCAGCTGGATTAGCTAGAGTATTTGAATTAATGGATGTCGAAGAAGAAGTTTCTAATAATAAAAACCCCGTTGAATTAAATGATCCTGACGGCGATATTGAATTTGATAATGTTTCTTTTGGATATGATGATGGTTCTTCAATTCTCAAAAATATTGATCTTAAGATAACTCCTGGTGAAACTATTGGAATTATTGGGGCTACTGGTTCAGGTAAAACTACCTTGATCGGTTTGATTCCACGATTCTATGATGTTAATAAAGGCTCAATAAAAATTGATAATGTTAATGTTAAAGATATTACATTAAATTCTTTGAGAAGTATGATAGGTGTTGTGAATCAGGATGCCTTTCTTTTTTCTAGCACAATTAGGAAAAACATATCCTTAGGATCTAGAAATGTTCCTCTTGATGATATTGTCCGTGTAGCTAAATTAGCTCATATCCATGATTTTATTTCATCATTAAAAGATGGGTATGATACTGTGGTTGGTGAACGTGGAGTTACTCTCTCAGGTGGGCAAAAACAAAGATTATCTATTGCTCGAGCTCTTCTTATCGATCCGGCAATATTAATTTTTGACGATTCAACTTCTAATGTTGATGTGGATACTGAAGAAAAAATTCAAGATTCATTAAAATCAGTTATTGAAAATAAAACTACTATTATCATTACTCAAAGAATTTCAGCTATTAGATTAGTTGATAGAATTATAGTATTAGATGAGGGTGAATTAGTAGAGAGTGGTTCACATGATGAATTACTTGCTTTAAATGGAATATATTCCAGAATTTATAATTCTCAATTACATCTTAATGAATCCAATTTACTCCATAATGATCTTCGAGGTGCTGAATAATGGGTTGGCGTGGTGGAAGTATAGGTGGCAATGTTGACGCTGAAAAAATTGATAGAATTTTACCTGACCGTGTATTATTATTTAGACTTTTAAAATATTTCGTAATTCATAGAAAATATTTCATTATAGTTTTCATATCTTCCGTTATTACTTCTTCATCTTATATTATTGGCCCTATTATAATCGGTTACTCTGTTGATAATTACGTCTTTCCTATGAATTCTATTGGGACTGATTATTCTGGTTTAATGTTAACTGTAGCACTATTCTTACTTGTTCAGATTGTAAATTATGTCGCTGAATACTCTCAAGTATATTTTATGTCTAAAACTTCTCAAAGTGTTATTTATGATATTCGTGCTTCTACTTTTGATAAGCTTCAACGATTATCTCATGATTATTTTAGTAAATATCACACTGGAAGTATTATTTCTAGATTAACTAATGATGTTGAAATTCTTAACGATTTTCTAACTTATCAGTTTCCTGTATTATTTGTTGGTGTTTTATCTTTATTTGGGATCTTTGGTGTTATGGCTACCATAAACATTAAACTTACTTTGGCTGCAATGGTAATGTTCCCATTCTTTTCTCTTTTAGTTCTATTATTGCAAAAACGAATTCAAATTTCATGGATGAAAGCTAGAATTGCAATGTCATTAACTACTGGGTATATTGCTGAAAGCATCTCAGGAATGCGTATTATTCAATCTTTTGCAGTGGAGAAAGATAATGAAAATGATTTTGAAGATGTTAATCATGATAATCTTACTTCAAATATAGTTGCAGCAAAGTTCACTTCAATGATCTTCCCAGGAACTCAGTTTAGTCAATCTATTGGTATCGCCTCTATCTTTATGGTAGGTGGATTAATGATTACCTCCGGTGATATTGGAATTGGAACTATTGTGACTTTCTATATGTGGCTTAATAATCTCTTTAGACCATTACAACAATTGATGGGTTCTTATAGTCAATATGAATCTTCTATGACAGGACTTGATCGATTATTTCAAATACAAGATGAAAATATCACTGTTTTAGATAATCCTCCTTCTAATTCTAATGAGGTTCTTTCTGGTAATATTGAATTTAGAGATCTTAGTTTTGAATATGTTGAAGATACTCCTGTACTTGACAATATTAACCTGAAAATTAATTCTAAAGAAATACTAGCTATAGTTGGCCATACTGGAGCTGGAAAGACTAGTTTAGTTAATTTGCTTTATCGATTCTATGAACCTCAAACGGGTGATATTCTAATTGATGGTGTGAATATCAATACCATGTCTTTTTCTGATTATCGCTCTAAGATGGCTTATGTATCTCAGGATCATTTTCTTTTTGCTGATACCATTATTGAGAATATTAGATATGGTGATCTTAATGCTACACGTGATGAAATAATTTCAGTATGTAACAATTTAGGTATTAACGATTTTATTGAATCTCTTCCTCATAAATATGATACGGTTCTTACAGAAGACGCTACCAATCTTTCAAGTGGTCAAAGGCAACTTATTTCTCTAGCACGTGCGTTGCTTGCTGATCCTATGGTTCTAATATTAGATGAGGCGACTTCTAGGATTGATCCTTATAATGAAGTGCTAATTCAGTCGGCTATTGATAAAGTTCTTCATGGTAGAACTTCTATTGTTATTGCTCATAGATTATCTACTATTCGTTTAGCTGACCGAATAATTGTAATGAATGATGGTAAAATAGTTGAGGAAGGTAATCATGATTCCTTATTGAAACAAAAAGGGCTTTACTCTAATATTTATATGAAACAATTCGCTACATATGATTCCGAATAGTATCATTTTCTATTTTTTGCTGGTGGTGTCACAAATTTGAGTATTACTCGTTTATTTGGAACTAATGGAATTAGAGGTATTCCTTCTGAGAACTTTACTTTAAAATTTATATCTGAAGTATCGCTTTCTATTGGCTCTTTCTTTAAGAAAGGACCCATATTAGTTGGTCATGATGGTCGAGTTACTAGCCCAATAATCTATGATGCTGTTTCATCATCATTAATGGCTTCAGGAATAGATGTTATTGAGGCAGGAATGTTACCTACTCCTGCTCTTCAATTATATGTACGCAATTCGAATTATAATGGAGGTGTTATGGTTACTGCTTCTCATAATCCTTCTATATATAATGGACTCAAGGTTATGGGTAAAGACGGAGTTGAAATATCTAGAACAGATGAAAAACGGATTGAAAAAATATACTTTGATAAATCTTGGAATTACTCTCCATCTAATTCTATCGGCACTTCTGTATTAATCACTGATTCAGTTAATCATTATGTTGATGGAATTATTTCTAATGTAAACCTTGATCTTATTAGGAAAAAAAACCTAGTTGCTGTTGTTGATTTTGGTAATGGCATGCAATCTTTAGCTATTCCTATTCTTCTTAAGCAATTAAATTGTAAATGTTTACCTCTTAATTCTAAAATTGATGGTAATTTTCCAGGTCGAGGTCCTGAACCGACTCCTGATTCACTTTTAGAACTTTCTGAATCAGTTCTATCTAACGACGCCGATTTTGGTGTTGCGTTTGATGGAGATGGTGATCGTAGTATTTTTGTTGATAATTTAGGTAAAATATATTGGGGTGATCAGTCTGGAAGTATATTATCTGATCATATACTTTCTACTAATTCTAATTCTAATTCGACTATTGTAACTACTGTTAGTACCTCTCAATTAATTGATTATGTAGCTAAAAAGAATAATGGCCATGTAATTAGAACTCGAGTTGGTAGTGTTGACGTTTCCAGGTCAATGATTAAACATAATGCGATATTTGGTCTTGAAGAGAACGGGGGTTGTTTTTATTCTCCTCATATTCCTACTCGGGATGGCGGTATGAGTACTGCTTTAATGGCTGAAAAATTATCTTCAGATAATCGTACTCTTTCAGAAATATTTGCTGATTTACCTTCTTATCATCAACGGAAAACTAAATTATCATATTCTCGAGATAAAATTGCGGCTTTATTAGATTATTTACCTGATAACCTTGATTATTCATTTGATGATATTGATGGTTTGAAGTTTTATTTTGATTCATCTACTTGGGCTCTTATTAGACCTAGTGGCACTGAACCAATCGTTCGAATATTCGCTGAATCAGAAAACAAATCTAATCTTAATTCTTATTGGGATGAAGTATTTACCGCTATCAATTCTTTTAACGGTTAATTTATGATAAATGTACCCATCCCTTTTTTTCTATTGGATTGTATTTTTCTCCATCAAATAATTTAACTGAAGGAGATCCTTTTTCTACAGTTCCTATTTGCTCTAATTCAGCTCCTAGTTCTTTTGATATTATTTGGGCTTCTTTGAATTTGTTTTTGGGTATTGTATAAACAATCTCGTATTCTTCTCCTCCATATAAAATTAAATCTTCAAATTTATCTCCATTAATTTCTGCAAATTTCTTTATTCCTGAAGGTTCAGGTAATTTATCTATCCTGATCTCTACTTTGCTCTTTAAAGAAATTTCATGTAATGTTAGTGCTAATCCATCGCTTGAATCCATTGAAGATGTAGGTATTTTTGCCTCTTTCATAGCTATGCCGAATTTTAATTTTGGAGTAGGTCTTAATACTGCCGAAATTGCGATTTTATCAAATTCTGAATCTCTTTCTAATCCTTCTGATAATATTTTAAGACCTGCTGAAGTATAGCCAAACTTTCCTGATACTGCAATTATGTCTCCTTTTTTTGCTCCATCTCTAGTTATTATTCTTTCTGAAAATCCTGTAATTATGCAATCTATTACTAATGTACTGCATTCATTAGTATCTCCTCCTATTATCTCTACTGAAAACTCTTCACTTGCATCTTTCAATCCGGAAATGATTTTCTTTATTTGATCTTTTTCCATATTCTTTGGTATT
>CAZIZY010000071.1:0-9136 GCA_964544235.1 uncultured Nitrosopumilales archaeon | reverse complement strand
ATGGATGATGATTTAGATATTGATACTTGCAACGCTTGCAGTGATTTATTATCTATACGTTCTCCTTAATTTCATTAACTCTATAATTGTATTCTCTCCTTAACTAATTAATTTCATTTAAGTTCCGGTGCTTCTTCATGAATTATAATTCTTCTACATCTTTTCCTGATGTTATTGGGATAACAGGTACCCCAGGAACCGGTAAAAAAACTATTGGCTGTAAATTAGCTGAACAGATTAATTATGACTTTTGTAATATCAATAAGATTATTTTAGATAATGAGTATTTTACTAGTAAAGATGCTTCTAGCTATGTGGTTGATATTGCTAAATTAAAAAATCATGTGTCTGATAATTTTAATTCTAACAAAATTATCATTTCTGGGCATTTGTTACCTGAAGTTCTTGATTCAACTAAAGTCGATCAAGTTATCATTTTACGTTGTTCCCCTCTTGTACTTTGGTCTCGCCTTTCGTCAAGAAATTATTCCTTAAATAAAATTAAGGATAATGTTGAATCTGAATTACTTGATTTATGTTTGTTTGATTCAATTAACAGTTTTGGTTCTGATAAATTACTAGAATTTAATAATACTGAAAAAAATCCTTCAATTGTAGTCTCTGAGTTGATCACAATTATGCTTTCTGATTCTTCTACATCTACTTCTGGAATTGATTGGCTTACCTCTTTATCCAGTTCTGATCTTTTTAAACTGGAATCTCATCTTTATGAATAATTCTTTATTATTTCTAAACTCATATCTATGTTCTTTACAGAATGTGTTATTCTTCCTAATGATATTATGTCCACTCCACTTTTTGCATATTGTTCTATATTCTCAATAGATATGTCCCCTGAGGCTTCTATTATTAGCTGTTCTTTGTTCTTTTTGTTTCTTATTATTTCACTTGCTTTTTCAGCGTCTTTAGGTGAAAAATTATCTAACATTACTATATCTGCTCCTGATTGAATTACTTCTTCAATTTGATCTAATCTCGATATTTCCACTTCAATTTTTTTCGTAAAACTCACTTTTTTCCTAATTATCTCTACAGCTTTTGGTATTGATTGTATTATCTCTAAATGATTATCTTTAATTAATATTAAGTCATCAAGTCTTAATCTATGTGTATCTCCTCCTCCTAGTTCAACTGCTTGTTTATCAAATATTCTCATTCCTGGTACAGTCTTTCGAGTTGCGGCAATTCTTATATCCTTATTAATTGTTTTTGCTTTTTCACTTAATTTCTTTGTTTCCGTAGCAATTCCTGACATTCTTGCTAAAATATTTAGAGTTACTCTTTCGATTTCTAAGATGGAATTAACTGATCCCTTTATTTCCATAATAGTTGTTCCCTTCTGAATCGGTTCACCTTCATTCACCATTATTTCTGTTACACAATTACGCGACTCAAAAATAGTTTTAATAATATTCATTCCTACGGCTATCCCTTCTTCATTAGTGATTATTCTTGCTTCAGCCTTTATATCGTCATTAAATAATGCCCTGCTAGTAATGTCTCCGTATCCTACATCTTCTTCTATGAATCTTTCAATGCTTCGCATTATTTCTGAATTAATTTTCATCACTTTTTCATTTCCTATTCTTAATTATTTCGATAATATCTTTAATATGTTTAATACCTATTGGTTTTATTTCCTTCTTCATTATTAATCATAAATGTGAAATACTACGTGTTTCCCTTAATAATTGTATTACATTGTCTGACATTGAATTTAAATTAATTGAATCTAAATTAGTAGGCTCTGATTCCGTTCTATTCAAACTTGAAGATGGACACATGGTTAAAGTAAAAGTTGATATTGATAGAGTTGGTGTTGCTTTAAATTATAAGAACCCTGATGGTTCTCCTCATTATAACGTTTCTATTTCAAGTAAAATCACTATAGTTTCACCTGATAAAAAATATAAATTACCTAAGGATGACCTTAGCGTTAAAGATCCTTCTTCTTCAAGTGTACCTTATAGTTAATTCTTTTTCTTTATTGGATTTTTACTTCAAATATTTCTGTATTTTGTCCTCCTTTGTTTTTTGATCAAAAATGTTATTAGTGGTTTCACATGAATATTTTTCCAGTTAATACTTATTAGTCGATGTTTGTTGTAACTTTTCTTTAATTGGTTTGGTATAATTTGAAAAAAATAATCATTATTAAATTCGGAGGCTCTGTTCTAACTGATCTGGATTCTATAAAAAGCTGTGTATCATTGATTAATGAACATCTCGATAAAGACTTTGGTATTGTTATTGTAGTTTCTGCTTTAAAAGGGAAAACTGATAATCTCATTCAATTGGCAAAAAACCATAGTCCTAGTTTATCTCCAAAACAATTTGACGCCTTCATTTCTAATGGTGAAAGAGAAAGCGCAAAATTATTTGTTGAAACTTTATCCAATGAAAGTTTAGATCCTGTTCTAATTGATCCTGGTACTTCTTATTGGCCTATAATTACTGATGATATGCATTTAGATGCTAATCCATTAGTACCTGAAACTGAATCTAAATGCAAAAGTATCTTACTTCCTATGATTGAAAATGGTTCTATCCCTGTCGTATGTGGTTTTATCGGGAAAACAAAAGAAGACGTAATTACTACTTTAGGACGAGGTGGAAGTGATACTACGGCTGTTTTATTGGGGGCTTCTTTGGATGCGGTTGAAGTGTTACTGGTAAAAGACGTAGCTAACGTTTTTACTTCTGATCCCAATTATGTTGATGATGCTTTACCTCTTAAATCATTAACTCTAAGAGAAGCTTCAGCGTTAAGTTTTGGTGGCGCTAAATTTCTTCACCGTAAATGTTTACAATATAAATCTGATAATCTGAGTATTAGGATTTTAAGTATTCAATCTAAAGAATCTGGAACTATAATCCATGGCTCCCAGCATAATCTTTCGATAGGGGCGTTTGAAGAAAATATTACAATGGTGACCATTATCGGTGTTAATTATTCTTCATATCCTTCTATTGGGGGATTACTTTCACAGTTTATTGAAGATGATATTCATTTGCTTTCTTTAGCATTAGAATCTGATTCACTTATTTTATATTTATATTCTCAACCTGGTCTACTTAAAAAAATTCATTCTTATGCTATCCCTAACGGATTCGGTAAAGCAATTAGTACTCATGATGATCTTAGTGGATTACATATTACTGGTCCTGCATTAGACACTACTAAAGGGTTAATTCAAAAAATAACCGCTCCTCTTTCTGAACATCAAATTAACGTTTATGGCATTGTAACTGTAAGTTCTTCGATACAACTCTATGTTTCTAAGAATGATATATCCAAAACGATCGAGCTCCTTAAGTCTGTCATATAACCATATGATTGATGTTGTACCATGTTAGGCAAACAAGTTCGATTATCTCGAATAACTTCAAATGGAAAAATGCTTTGTATCCCGATGGATCATGGGATATCAATAGGTCCCGTAAAAGGTTTGGACACTATTAGTGATACTATTCAACAGGTTCAAGACGGTGGGGCTACTACATTTCTTGCTCATAAAGGTATTCTAAAAAGCCTCAAATGGGTTCCTGAAATTGGAATTATAATGCACGTTAATGGCAGTACCGACATAGGTTTAGCTCCTAATCGTAAAATGATGGTGGCTAACGTTAGGGAAGCTGTTAAGTTAGGTGCCGATGCTGTTTCTATTCATATTAATATTGGTGGGAAAGAAGAACCTGAAATGCTTAATGATTTAGGCTATATAGCTGAAGAAGCTGATGAATTTGAAATTCCTTTGATTGCAATGATGTACCCTCGTGGTGAAGGTATTGACGATCCTTATGATACTGATACTGTTGCTCACGCAGCTAGAATTGGTGCAGAACTTGGAGCTGATGTTGTTAAAACTCTTTATACTGGAAGTGCTGATTCATTTAAAAAAGTTGTAAATTCATGCCCAGTTCCTGTGGTTATAGCTGGTGGTTCAAAAGCAAATAATGACCGTGATTTACTGCAATTAGCTAAAGATGTAATGTCTTCTGGTGCTATGGGTGTTACTTTTGGAAGAAATGTATTTCAACATGTGACTCCTAGGTCGATTGTTAGAGGATTATCTAAAGTTGTTTTAGATGGTTATTCCGTTGATGACGCGTTGGAGGCCTCTATTAATGGGTAATGCCAAAGAAATCATGATTGAACCTACTGGAAATGGTGATGAAATATCTGCTCTAGTTGAGACTGCTTCCAAAGAAGGAATTAAAAAATTCTTATTTTATCCTGGTTCTAAAGAATTTAAAAATAATGATCTTATTTCCATTTCTTCTAGTGATGAATCTGATGTGAAATTAGTTTCTTCACTTGAGGATTTGTCTCATATTAAATCTACGGGTAAAAAAACAGCTTTCAATATTTCAATTTTGACTAATGATGACGTTACAAAAGCTCTTCAAGCTTCAAAGATTGGAGCTAACATGTTAATTGTTGATACTGACGATTGGACTATAATACCTCTTGAAAACCTAATTGCTGAGATGAAGAGTAGTCCAACTAAGCTTTATGTTAAGATTAAAAAAGGTTCAGATGCTAGAACAATGTTTCATGTTTTAGATAAAGGAGTAGATGGAGTTGTTTTAACTACTTCTAGTATTGAAGAAGTAAAAATTGCTAATAATGAATTAAGTTCTATTTTACCCGTAAGTCTGCAAGAGGCTGATGTTATAGAGGTTAAGGAAGTTGGTTCTGGTGATCGCGTTTGTATTGATGGTACTTCCATTCTTAATAGGGGTGAAGGTATTTTGGTTGGTAGCAGCTCTAGTTTCTTATTTTTAATGCATAATGAATCAACTGGATCAGAATTTACTTCTCCTAGACCATTTCGGGTTAATGCAGGAGCCGTTCATAGTTATACTTTGTTACCTGATGGTAAAACTAAGTACCTCTCTGAATTAGAAGGAGGTGATGATACTCTTATAATCTCTAAAGAGGGAAAATCTAGAACTGCTGTAGCTGGCCGAATAAAAATAGAACGTCGTCCTTTAACTTTGGTTAAAGCTAAAATTAATAATTTTACTGGGGGGATTCTAGTTCAAAATGCTGAAACTATTGCTTTCGTTTCTAAAGAAAAAATAATTCCTGTCACTGAATTAAAATCTGGTGATCGTATTTTAGTTAGAGTTGAGCAAACTTCAGCTAGACATTTTGGTACTAAAGTTGATGAATTTATATTAGAAAAATAGGTGATAAAATTAAATTTATGTACTTCTATACGTGCTGAAACATTATCTGATCTCCCTGATTTACTTTCAACGGCTTTTGATGAAGGCTCTACCTATGTTGAAATTAGAATTGATTATTTAATAAAACCTGATTTACCTTCTCTTTCTAATATATTGAAAGATCGTATTGATCAATGTGTTCTTACTTATAGGTCTCATTTAGAAGGGGGAGCAAAAAAAATTAATGAAAAGGATCGTATTAACTTAATTAAAGAATTAGCTTCTTTTGAGCCTGCATATTTAGATATTGAATTATTTGCACTTGAGTCTAATCCAGATATCGTTTCATATCTTTCTGGTAAAACGCAATTAATTGCTTCTTGGCATGATTTTGATTCTACCCCTAATGGGGTGAATCTTTTTGATATTATGAAAAAAAGTTTATCACATGGAGGATTATCTAAAATTATTTCTAACGCTCAGAACTATGATGATAATATCACTATTCTTTCTTTGTATGAAAAAGCACCAAAAGGTAAATTGATTGCTTTTTGCATGGGATGTAAGGGAATTATTTCTAGAGTATCTGCTCCTCTATTAGGTAGTCCTTTTACCTATTCATCTTTAGGTGATTCATCTACTGCATCTGGACAAATACCTGTTAATATTATGAGGCAATTCTATGAAATCATTGAACCCCGTTTATAATCCTTCTTCATTCTTCGGTCTTATCGGTAAACCTATTGATACTTCCCTTTCACCGCTAATGTTCAATAGTATTTTTGATCAATCTAAAATAAATAGTGTATATGTTCCATTCACTGTTGCTGAACATGATCTGAAAAATGCTGTATTAGGCCTTAGATCTTTAGGCGTATCTGGCTTCAATGTAACTATACCTCATAAAGTATCTATCATTAATGAACTTGATTCTATTGATGATGTTTCTCTTAAAGTAGGTGCAGTTAATACAGTGTCTCATAATGATGATCTTCTAATGGGATTTAATACTGATGTTGAAGGATTTTTACGCCCTCTTAAAGATATGAATCTTTCTTTAAAAGGGAAAAAGGCTTCAATATTAGGATCAGGTGGTGCCGCGCGATCTTGTATATTCGGTTTATCTACTTTAGGTATAGATGATTTCTCAATAATCTCTAGAAATAAATTAACAGCAGATAAAGTGTCTCAAGACTTAGGTAACGATGTTACTATTGCTGCTTTTTCTTCTTCTGATGTTTCATCTGAGAAGGCGTTTAAATCGTCTGACATTATTGTTAATGCTACCCCTATAGGACGTTATCCTTCTAATGAATTTCCTATAAATATCTCTTGGATTTCTAATGATCAAATAATTTATGATTTGGTAGCTAATCCTCTTAAAACTAAATTCATTCTCACAGCTGAATCATTAGGATGTATTGCAATTCCTGGATACCTTATGCTAGTTGAGCAAGCCGCGTTATCTTTTAAAATATGGACTGGGTTAGATGCGCCTATTTTATTAATGAAAAATATAGTTGAAAAAGAATTAGGAGGTATTACCAATGAAAGCTAGGTCTGAAGTTCATGGGGCTGTTTCTATAGTTAATGCTATTGCATCTGGAAAAGGCTCTGCTTTAGGAATCTCATTAAAAGTTATTGCTGAGGTTGAAATGAAAAAAGGGTTTGAAACAAAAATTATTTCTCAAAATACTAATGATTATTCTTTAGTTGTCTCTATAATAAATGAAATAATTAATCGTTATTCTTTACCGTTTAGTGGCGCTGAAATAACTATTCATTCAGAAATTCCTGTTGGAAAGGGGTTAAAAAGTTCTAGTGCTGTTGGTTGTGCTGTTGCTCTTGCAGCTTGTGGTTCATGTGGGATTGAGCTTGATGATCAAGCTATATTGGATATCGTGGTGCAATCTTCCCTTGATTCAGGTGTATCTATTACTGGTGCACTAGACGATTCTGCAGCATGTTACTTTGGAGGGGTTGTTTTAACTGATAATCTTTCTCGTAAAATAATTAAACATGTTGAATTTAATGAAGATCTTAATGTTGTTCTTTATGTTCCTGATAACGAATCATTGACTAAAAATGTTGATGCTAATTCACTTAAATTATATAGCAACATAGTTAATCACGTTTTTAATATGGCTATTAATGGTTCATTTCTTGATGCTATTACTATTAATGGCCTGATCTATTCTACTGCGTTGAATTACTCTTTTGAGCCTGTACGCTTAGCAATTTCACATGGCGCATTAGCTGCAGGGCTTTCTGGAACTGGGCCATCTGTAGCAATACTTTGTAATGATGACTCTTTGGATTCTATTGTTTCTTCAATAGAAAAACTAGAGGGATCCGTTATTAAAACAAAAGTAAATAACAAAAAAGCAAAGGTGATTATCTCTCAATGACTTTATCATCCAAGAAATCAATTCTTAAAGGTGCTGTGAGAATACCTTCTAGCAAAAGTTATACTCATCGTGCGCTTATTGCTGCTTCTCTTTCTGATGGTAATTCTAAATTGGATAATCTCCTTCTTTCAAGTGATACTTTGGCTACTGTTGATGCTTGTATAGCCTTTGGGTCTCAGATTAAAATAACTGGCAATTCAGCTAATGTGTCAGGTTCATCATCAATTAAATTACCTCAAAATATTATTAATGCTAATAATTCTGGTACAACTATCAGGATAATGACTGCTTTATCTAGTTTATGTCCTGATGGTTATGTTGTTCTAACTGGCGATGAAAGTTTACGGAATCGCCCAATGGAACCTCTTCTTGATGCTTTAAATCAGCTTGACGTAATGTGTTGGTCTACCCGACTCAATGGAACTCCCCCTATAATTGTTAAAGGCGGTGGATTAAATGGTGGTTCTGTTGAAATTCCAGGTAATATCTCATCACAATTTATCACCGCTATTCTTATAGCTTCCACTAAATCTAAAAGAGATGTCAAATTAGACGTAACTGGAATGTTAGTCTCAAGACCATATATTGATTCTACTATTCATATTCTTGATCTTTTTGGGTGTAATGTAATTTCAAATAATGATCAATTTATTATTCCATCTAATCAAAACTTTACTCCAACTAATTTTACAGTACCTGGCGATTTTAGCTCAGCTTCGTTTATAATGGCTGCTGCAGCTATAACTAATGGCACTGTTAAAATTGAAGGTTTGGACTTTAATATGCCTCAAGCTGATATGCGTATGATTGATATTCTTTTAGAATTAGGGGTTGGTGTAGAGATCAATAAACTTGAAGGTTCCGTGACTATAAATGGTGTTGATTCTCTTGGTTCTGGAGATTTCAATTTATCTGATTCTCCTGATTTGTTACCTGCTGTTGCAACTTTAGCTTCTAAGACTTCTGGAGAAATATCTATCCATGGTGTTCGTCATGCTAGATTCAAAGAGACAGATCGAATATCTGCTTTAGCTAATGAGTTTAAGAAAGCAGGAATAATCGTTGTTGAATCTGATGATGGGTTAAGGCTTTCTCCTCCATCTAATCTAAAACCATTTAAAGCAGATTCACATCTTGACCATAGGATCTTTATGGCTCTTAGTGTATTAGGTTTAGTTTCTGATTCTAAATGTATTATTTCAGGCAATGAAACTATTTCTGTTTCTTATCCTTCTTTTATTTCTGATATCCAATCTTTAGGCGGATCATTTGAGGTGATTAACTAAATGAATAGCAATTCTATAGGGCGACATTTCAAAATGACTACCTTTGGTGAAAGCCATGGGAAATGTGTAGGTTTAGTTATAGATGGGTGTCCTGCCGGATTACAGTTATCTGAATCAGATATACAACCTGATCTGGATCGTAGGAAACCTGCTCAATCTTCTGTTACAACTGCTCGTAAAGAATCTGATAATGTTGAAATATTATCTGGAATATTTGATGGATTTACCACTGGTGCTCCTTTATGT
>CAZIZY010000070.1:0-8563 GCA_964544235.1 uncultured Nitrosopumilales archaeon | reverse complement strand
ACTGTTGAACCTGGTCTTTATGACCCTGATATTGGCGGTGTGAGAATTGAAGATACAGTTGCTGTTTTGGATGATTCTTGTGTTAATCTTACTCCGTTGAATAAATCTCTTGAATTATGATTCTATCCTTTTATCGTTTATAGCTACTGTGTTTAATACTAATTTCTCATCTTTTCGATTATTTTGATGTTTTTATTATTGGTAATATTCTTTCAGTTATTATTTTCGCAATTATTATTGAATACGTGGCGACTATGATGTTGAATAGTGCTGTATACCCTAAAATTGGAGGAAGAGCTTCTACAGGGATTTCATAACCAATTGGGAAAGGTTGTGGAAGTACTATGAAATTAACTATTGTCATTATTATTGTTCTAGATAAAGTTCCAAAGACTAAGGATGCTCCAAAGGCTCTTGAATTTGTTACATTTAATCCTAACTTATTCGCGATATTTGCTCCAAATAATATTCCTCCCATAGTGCTTATTACTGCAATTAAATTGTAAAATGGACCTAATGGCAATCCAGTTACGAATGCTTGAACCGACAAAAACACTATTAATGCTGTTCCTATTCCTAATCTTGGACCATATGCTATAAGTGCTACATATGCAGGTATTTCCCATATTTCTAGTTTAAGATAAGTCGCTAATGGGAAAGGAATCTCCACTGTTAATCTTAATATCAATGATACAGTACTCAGTAATGCTATTGTGGCTATTTCTTTAGTTCGGCTCATCTCTATTAATTTTTTATTCATTTGTTTTCCCAATTACCTTTTACAGTGTTTGAATAGTTTATCTCCTATAAACTTTGTTATTATTACCAATTATGTGGTAAGATTACGCTTAAAAGTTAGCGATATATACCCTATTACGTGGCCGCTGTAGTGTAGCCTGGCCAGCATACAGGCCTGTGGACTATGTGGCAGTAAGCCTGCGGCGAGGGTTCAAAAGGGTTATATCTCTGAAAATCCCTCCGGCGGCCCTTCATTTATTATTCAATGGATTGATGCTCTGTTTGAATACATTTGTCTTCTATTACAATTATTCCAGATTTGCGAGCTTTTTCTGCAGCTAATTTATTCGTTATTCCTAATTGTGTCCATATTACTTTTAGTTTTCCATGTTCTTCTTTAATTCTAATTGCATCTTCAACTATATGAGGGACATCTTCTGATGGTCTAAAAATATTCACGATCTCTATTTTTTCTTTTAATTTATTTGGAACTTCCGTAATTGAAGGGCTACATGGTTTTCCTAATACTTCGGTTATCGATGGGTTAATCGGTATTATTTTGTATCCTTCATTCATTAAGTATTCGCAAACTCTATTGCTATCTTTTGCAGAGTTTCTTGATACTCCTACTATTGCAATTGTACTGTTATTCTCTAATATTTCTTTGATCTGGATTTTCTCACTCAATGTCCTTTTTCAACCTTTATTATTCTTATTTTAGAAAACTGGTCCTTTTTTGTCCTCTGTTCTTTTTTGATATTTCTTAAGTATAGGTTTTGTAATATCTTCTAGAAATCTTTCACAGGCTTCTACAGATTCACCCATATGGTTCTTAGGATCTAACGTGCTATCTATTTCTTTTGCGTTAAGATTTTCTTTCACTAATTTATCTGATTTTAGATCCTTTATTATTGGATTCTCTTTACCTTCTGATACTTTTTCCCATGCTTTAAATGAAATCTTCCTTAAATGCTCATGAATCTCTTGTCTATCTCCTCCTCTTTCGACTAATTTCATCATTAATGCTTCTGTAGTTGAAAAAGCACCGTATTTGTAGAAATTATTTTCCATTATCTTGGGGTATACTACTAGGCCTGAAATTATTTTCATATAATTCATCAAGCATTCATCTATTGCTAAAAATGCTTCAGGAATGATTATTCTTCTATTCGCTGAATCATCTAATGTTCTTTCTAATATAGAATTCGAGGCATTTCCATGAGCTACTGAAACTAATGATCCAATATACCTTGCAAGCGAACAAATTCTTTCACTGGATATTGGATTTCGTTTGAATGGCATTGCTGATGATCCTACTTGGTTTTTACCTATTGGCTCCGATAATTCTCCAAATGAAGGTGATTGCATTATTCTAAGATCTAATCCGAATTTACTTGTACTTTGTGCAATAGATGCAAGTAATGATAAAACCAAATAGTCTACTTTTCTTGGATATGTTTGTGTTGTTACTGGAAATACTTTTAATCCCATTATCTCTGTAATTTTGTCTTCTAATTCTTTAGCTGTTGCCTTTCCCTCTAATGTTCGTTGATAACTTGCATAAGTTCCAACCGCTCCTTTGAATCCTTTTCCTTTAATCATTCCTGATAAATTTTCTAGAGTATTGATGTCTAACACGATATCTTGAGCATAGTTTGCTAATCTATATCCTAAAGTTGTTGGTTCTGCGGGTTGTAAATGTGTCCATCCAATACATGGTTGTGCTTTATATTCGTCTATTAATCTTGATAACTCTCTTAAACATGATACTAACTTAGTTAGAACTAATTCTAAAGCATCATTCATTTTCAAAATGTCGGCATTATCTTCTATGTCTGCTGAAGTTGCTCCTAAATGAATCTTTTTACCTCCTACTTTAGTTTGTTCTGCGAATACTTTAATTTCTGACATTAAATCGTGTCTAATCTCTTTTTCAATTTTATGTGCTTTTGCAATATCTATGTTCTTTTTACCTGCTTTACTTTTTAGATCTTCCAACTCGTCTTTTTTTACTAAACCATATTCCATTTGAGCTTCAGCTAATGCTGACCATAATTTTCTCCAAGTAGTTCTATTATTCGTTTCTGAGAATATTTCTTTCATTTCTTTGCTTCCGTATCTCCAAGTAAATGGCGACAAGAATACTTCGTGACCAAAATTTTCTTCCAACTCTACTTCTACTTTAATTTATATCCTCTACCCATTAAAATATTACATTTATTTTCTGTAAATTGATCAATAATCTTAATAGTGATGTATTTTCTATCTATTCCAAGTGTTAGAATTGGGTGTTCTAGTTCATCAATATTTTCTTAATGTTAAATATATTCGCTGAATCTATTTCCGCTATTAATAATATTAATAACTTAGATTTGTTCTTTCAAATAACTGATGTGAGGGTTAATTAGATTTGACTGTTAGATTCACTGTCCCTAAAGGTTCACTAGAAAAAGCTACATTTACTCTTCTTGAAAAAGCATGGTATGGCCTTTCTAAATCTGAACGTACTTATAGACCTAAAATAAATGATCCTGAAATCCAACTAAAAGTTCTTCGTCCTCAAGAAATTCCGATATATGTTTCTGAAGGAATGCATGATATTGGAATTACTGGAAAAGATTGGATTAAAGAATCTGGTGCTGACGTAAACACCATTCTTGATTTAGAATATGGACATATTAAAATTGTTGTAGCTGCTCCAAAGAAATTTGGGGCTTCTTCTATATCTGATATATTTCAATCTATATGGGCTGAAG
The DNA here is from genome assembly GCA_964544235.1 of uncultured Nitrosopumilales archaeon. Classification (GTDB taxonomy): domain Archaea; phylum Thermoproteota; class Nitrososphaeria; order Nitrososphaerales; family CAZIZY01; genus CAZIZY01. The sequence goes on along the minus strand of CAZIZY010000070.1, from coordinate 5,069 downwards.
GGAAAACTGTCAGAATTTCAACTGAATACTTGAATATTGCTTCTGATTATGTCAAATCTATAAAATCATATTCGGATAAATTCGGTAATGCTGATCCTTTAATAATTACTCCTTGGTGGAAAAAAGGTTCTAATCCTAAAGTGAGCATATTTCTTTCATTTGGTGCTACTGAGGCTAAACCTCCTGAAGAATCTGATTTAATTATTGATGTTACAGAAACCGGCAGATCATTGCAACAAAATAATTTGAATATAATTGATGTGGTAATGGAATCATCGGCTGTTTTGGTAGTTAATAAAAAATCTTATTCTGATCCTTCAAAAAAAGAAAAACTATTAGATATTTTGACTTTGTTGAAAGGTGTCATTGATGCAGAAAAAAAACTACATATCTTTGCTAATGTCAAAGAAGAGAATCTAAATGAATTACTTTCAAGTCTTCCCGCACTAAAACGACCAACTGTTAGTACTTTATCTGATAAAGGATGGTATTCCATTAATACGGTTATTAATAGAAATGAATTCGTAACTATTTTACCTATTCTTCGTAAACTTGCTCAAGGATTAGTCGTTCATTATCCTGCACAAATATTACCTTTAGAGGAAATTGTAAACAATGAACAATGACTCTATTATGAGTGTATTGTCATCTAATTCAACTAATATTCAGAAACTAGCTCTCGACATCAGAAAACGCAATAAATTATCTGATATTATATTTCAACAAGTTACTGAAATTGTTAATGATGTTAAAACTCGTGGTGATTCTGCTATTGTTGAATATGCTGAAAAATTCGATGGTGTTAGCTTAACTAATGACTCTATTAAAATTAATTCCGATTATATTAAATTAGCATACGAAAAAGCGGATCCTGATCAAATTAAGGCTTTAAGCATAGCTAAAGATAGGATTACAACCATTCAATCATCTATAATGTCCTCTATTTCTTCTATATCTGCAGATCATGATGGCTGTTCTATACGTTACAGTCCTAAACCTATTGATTCTGTTGGGTGTTATATTCCTGGAGGTCGTGCAGTGTATCCTAGTTCTCTTCTTATGTCAATATTACCTGCAAAAATAGCTAATGTACCTAGAATCTTTATTTGTACTCCTTCTACGAAAACGAATGGGATTGATCCTTTGTTACTTGCAGCTTGCTATATGTGTGATGTATCTGAAGTCTATCAAATTGGAGGTGCTCAAGCTATATCTGCTATGGCTTTTGGTACTGAAAGTATTGTTCCTGCTTCTAAAATAATTGGTGCTGGTGGTTCTTATGTTACCGCAGCTAAAATGATTGTTTCTACCGACGTTTCTATTGATCTCCCCGCTGGTCCTACTGAATTATTAATTCTCGCTGATGATCATGCTGATCCTTATTCTCTTGCATTTGATTTAGTATCTCAAGCTGAACATGGTGATGATAGCTTATGTGGTCTTGTATCTGTTTCTTCTTCTATGATTAATTCTGTTCTAGATGCTCTTCCTTATGCGTTAGAATCTAATCCTCGTAGTAAATTAGCTAAAAGTTCACTTTCTAATAATGGCTTTCTTCTTCAAGTAGAGAATTATTCTGAGGCGGTTTCATTTATTAATTATTTTGCTCCTGAACACCTTCAAATATGCACTTCTGAACCTGAACAAATTGAAAAGCAGATTACTTCGGCTGGTTTAATATTATTAGGTAATAATACTCCTACTTCTGCTACTGATTACTTAGTTGGAACTAATCATATTCTTCCTACAATGGGTAAAGCTTCGACATATTCTGGGTTATCGGTTCTTAATTTCTTAAAACTAACTGGAATTGTTGAATGTGATATTTCTTGGCTCAAAGATAATCTTCCATTTATAACTTCTTTGGCTAGTTCTGAAGGATTATTGGGTCACTCTAATTCTATCAAATATAGGGTGGATAATTCAGTTGAATAATTATGATGCATTTGATTTAAATGGGCGTCGTGTGTATTTATCTCAAAACTTCATTGATGAAATTGCCAATATTGACGCTATAATCTTTGATGTTGATGGTGTCCTTATTGATTCTCGTAATTCTTATGATAAAACTATTCAAAAAACCGTTCTTTATATTGCGAATAAATATCCTGAGTTCAACTTACCTCAATATGATATATCTGAAGAAATAATATACGCTTTTAGAAATACTGGTGGCTTTAACAGTGATTGGGATACTTCCTATGTTATTCTTCTTGGGTTATTATCATTTAGTCTTCGGAATTATCTTTATCTTGATTCTAAACCTGAATTATCTTCTATTAAATATGATTCTGTTGACAAATATCTTTTGGAGTTAGCTTCTTTTGCTGATCATAGGGGCATTGTGTCTGTTGAAGAACAATTATCCTCTTTATCCGGAGATTTTACTGATGAATTCTCTAAGTTTAAGCGTCTTCTTAATTATCCTGGAGATATTTCTACTAGTCTTTTAGTGAAAGCTTTTGATGAATTCTTTTTAGGGGTAAACTACTTCAAAAATACTCGTGGATTAAATCTAGAGATCAACAATCAACGAGGGCTAATTGAAAACGAATCGACTATTGTTTCTAATTACACTTTAAAATGGCTTGCTGAAAATATTGGTGATACAAAACTTGGCATTGCATCTGGTCGAGGTTCTAAAACTACTGCGATAACTCTTGGACCTTTATTTAATTATTTTAATTCAAATGCGGTGGTTTTTCTTGAGGATGAAGTGTTAAATTCATCTAGTAATACTTCTGATGAACCTGAAAAAGGTAAACCTGCTCCATACTCCCTCATCAAATCTTCTAAATCTTTTGAAGATTCTAATTCTATCCTTTTCATCGGTGATTCTGCTGAAGATTTAATCATGTCGCAAAATGCAAGAAAAATTGATAACAGATTTAATTTTGCAGGGGTTTATGGATCTTCTTCTAATCACGATGTTCGTGTCGATTTCTTCTTAAAAAATAACTGTGACATAGGGTTATATTCTGTAAATGATCTTCCTTTAATATTGAGCGGTGAATTAGGGAATGGAACTTAATTGAGAATTGGAAACTTTACTAGAAAAACTAATGAAGTAGAAATTGTTACTCGTGTTAACCTTGATGGTACTGGAGTATCAAATTCAGCTACCGGAGTTAAATATCTGGATCACATGCTTACAACTCTTGCAATTCACAGCATGATTGATATTGAATTAAATGCTACTGGCGATCTTATTCATCATATCAGCGAAGATTCAGCAATTTGTATTGGGTCTGCTATAAAAGCTGCTCTTGGTGATCGTTCTGGGATAGTTCGATTTGGCTATTCTAAAGTACCTATGGATGATTCTTTATCATTCGCTTCGATAGATTTGGCTAAACGTCCTTACAGTGTTATTGATCTGAAACTTTCTAGAGATGGTGTCGAAGATATGCCTGCTGAAGACATTATTCATTTCTATCGTTCATTTGCTGACTCTTTAGAAGCGACTATCCATATTGCTGTAGATTACGGAAATAATGATCATCACAAATCCGAATCAGCTTTTAAAGCATTTGCGCTTGCTTTAAGGCAAGCTGTTTCATTAGATTCTAGAAGGAAAACCGTCGCTAGTGCTAAAGGAATGTTATGATCTTGAAAATAGCTATTCTTGATTATGGTGTTGGTAATCTTTATAGCTTAAAATCCGCTATTGAAAAAATGAATATTACTCCTAATATAGTTGCTAATGTTCCTGATTCCTCTCAAGTTGATATTCTAATCCTTCCAGGAGTGGGTAGTTTTACTCCTGCTTGTGATCATTTATCTTCATTAAAACATGATATTTTTAATCTAATTAACAAGGGTGTTAGGATCTTTGGTATATGTTTAGGATTACAGCTTTTCTTTGAAAAAAGTGAGGAAGGACCTGGAGATGGATTAGGAATATTTAAAGGTAAAATTGTTAGATTACCTTCAAATATGACTGTTCCTCATATGGGGTGGAATAATCTTCATAAAGTTAATAATTCCTATTTATTGGACGGAATAGATGATGGAAGTTGGCTTTACTTTGTTCATTCTTATTATCCTTTACCTGACAATGATGATATTATAGTTGCTGAAACAACTTATGGTGATACTTTTCCAATAATTGTTTCTAACGATGAAGTTTCTGGAACACAATTTCATCCCGAAAAGTCTGGAAAAACTGGATTACAAATATTAAATAATTTTATTACTTCATGTAGGCGATAAAAACACATGAATGTAATTCCTTCAATAGATCTTGTTGATGGTGATGTTGTTAGACTCATTCAAGGAGATCCTAAGAGGCTAATTGTCTACGATTCTAATCCTATTAAAATAGCTAATAAGTGGGTTTCTCAAGGGGCTTCAAGGTTACATTTGGTTGATATTGATGCAGCTTTAGGAAGGGGGAATAATAATGATTTAATAAGTAATATTGTAAACGATTTAAAAATACCTGTCCAAGTTGGTGGTGGTGTAAGAACTTTCACTCAAGCTTCTAATCTTTTGAATAATGGTGTTGATAGAGTAATAGTTGGCACTATGGCTTTTAAAGATGAATCTGCGCTTGATAAATTATTAACTAAATTTGATTCTAATAGAGTTTCTATCGCGCTTGATCATAGAGATTCATTAGTGATGATTGAAGGTTGGGCCGGTAGCTCAGGTACATATTTTATTAAGTCGCTAAATAATTTTCTTAAGAAGGGGCTGGTTCATTTCTTAATCACTTCAATAACTACTGATGGGATGCTTAAAGGTCCTGATGTTGAAAACATCTCAATAGCCTGTAAAGTTAATGGTGTTAAAATCTCTGCTAGTGGTGGAATTCGTAATATTAGTGATCTTAATAATTTAAAAAAAGTAGGAGCTGATTCCGCGATCGTTGGGAGATCATTATATGAATCCAAATTAAATCTTAGTGAAGCTATAAAGAAAATAGGTGATATTGAAAATACCGCTCTCTAAACGAATAATACCTTGCCTTGATGTGGATCAAGGGCTTGTTCTTAAAGGTGTTAATTTTAAAAAGATGGAAAGAGCTGGTGATCCAGTTAATTTGGCTAAGAAATATAGGGATGATG
>CAZIZY010000069.1:0-3915 GCA_964544235.1 uncultured Nitrosopumilales archaeon | reverse complement strand
ACCACGTTCTACTACTTCTTTTGCATATTGTACAAATTCTTGTTCTACTTCTTCCCTAGGCGAATGATCTGAAGTTCCATAAGTACTTTCAGTAATAATCATATCTAATTCACCATAATTTTGAAATAACGGTTTAAGAAGTTGAGTTTGATCACCATTAACATCACCAGTATATAATATTCGTTTTTTACCTGATTCAATAAGAATAGTGGATGAACCAGGGATATGCCCGGCATCATTAAATGTAACATTAAAATTTTTAACAGAAACAGTTTTTCCTGTTTCAATAGTTGAAAGATTTTTCAACATATGAAGTAAATCCATATGCTGAAAAGGCAAATAGAATCCAGATATCCTTAGAAAATCTTCTATTAATAATGATGATAAATCAGCTGATAATGGGGAAGTATATAATGGAACACCTTTTCCAAGATAAAATAAAGGGGCAGCACCAGTATGATCTAAATGGGCATGACTGAGCAATAATCCGTCCACATCGTTAGGTTGAATATGCATTGGAAATGTAGGTTCTCTATTTTTTCCAGGGAGAACACCAAAATCAATAACTAATTTACTATTCTGATCTTTAACAAGACAAGCTGATCGGCCAACTTGCCTAGCAGCTCCTAAAATTGTAACGTTCATAATTATAATCTACAGTAGAAATGTTTTCAAGTAAGAATGATAAAGGTTTCCCTACATGAAAATAAATCCAGACTCTATAGATACTAAAGATAAAATAATTGTTACCGGCTTTCATGGAATCGGAACTACAGGTTATTGGGCTATAAAATACCTCATTGAGAAATTAAATGCCAAAAGAATAGGTATTATTGACTCAGAACAATTAGCCCCTGTATCAATTTGTAGATCTGGAAAATTATTAACACCTTGTGAAATCTATGAAGCTAATAATATCATATTTCTAAGAGCTGAATCATTTCCACAGAATATTAATGAATTATCTTTCTTTCGAGAACTTGCTGAATGGATTACTACTTCAGGATTTAAAGAATTAATAATGATTGGCGGATTAGACTCAACATTAAGAACAGATGATACTACATTTAGGTTAGTAACTACCTCAAAATTTGAGGCTAAAGGGATATTAAATGACGCAATAAAATTAGAAGATGATCGATTAATTGTAGGGCCCGTAGCTTTATTATTAAACTATTCAGAAGTTGTAGACTTTCCAGCATCTGCAATTTTATCATATGCGTCTACTGGAAGAATAGATCCTCGTGGTTCTGCTAATGCATTAAATGTGCTGTCTAAAATTCTTGATTTAACAATTGATATTGAACCTCTTATTAAAGAAGCAGAATTATTAGAATTAGAGGTTGCAGGTACTAAATCTGAAATTGAAAAAAGCATAAAGGATAATATTTACACCTAATACTATAAATAAAAAATGGTTTCTGAATATTTAGTAATATTCAATCGGCGAACACGTAAAATAAAAAATGTTCGTAAACAAAAGAATATTGATAGCTATGGAATCGATTTTAATAAATTCTTATCATCGTTCCCTCAAGATCTACATGAATTAGCTACTAATCTATTAGACATGTATTCTACGACTGAACATAATGGCAAAATAAACTTGAGCGAATTACTCTTAGAAATTATTGATAATCCACAAATAAGTCATGATTTTAATAAAAATTTAGAAGAATTACATAATTATGATTTAAAACATGATTTACCAATTAAAATTACTAAGGCTCAATTAAAAAATCTTCAAAAATATCTCAATAATTCAATTTATTGTAAAGACCCAATGAATAATATCATTATTGACAAATATTCTGTATCTGAAACTGGAGCCTAATTCTTCCCACAATACAGGTCCAGTTGGTTTTGAACCCATTTTATTAGTATGCGGTGATTACTCCTAATTTAAGTGATGATTTCACATAATTAATAATAATTATGCTTAATAATAATCATCACTAAAATAAATATGAATAATTTGTCACGAAAAATAGAAATTAAATTTGAAAAAGGCGGGATATTCACTGCAAACTTACTAGAAAAAGAAGCCCCAAATACTTGTGAAACAATATGGAATAGATTACCATTAACTTTAGAATTTTATAACAGTATAGTTTCAGGACAAGCTATAGTGACTTTACCTAAAGATCTTACAGTTGAACCTGAGAACCAAATGACATTAGGATTACCCCCAGGAACCCTAGCGTTTCTTGTAAGAGATGTACCTAAATTAGTTCCAGATGAAATTTATATTGTATATGGATTACTTGATAATTTTACTTCTTTATCACCCATAACATTTACCATATCTAACGGAGGAATTTACGGTTCAATGCTGTCTACTCCAATTTTGAATCCACCACAAACAGGTGTGTTGGGTATGCACAATATTGTAGAAAGGCCCGTGGTAAAAGAAAGTAGCGTTGTAATTAGACCCATCATGTACTTAGCTTTATCTTATGATCACAGAATAATTGATGGTAAAGAAGCTGTTTCTTTTTTGAAAACCATTAAAGAATGTCTTGAAGAACCAAGGAGATTATTTCTAGATCTTTAATTCTTTAAATAATGGATAATAATTTTGATGTAATTATAATTGGATCTGGTCCTGGTGGCTATGTTTGTGCGATACGATGTGCCCAATTAGGACTCAAAACTGCCTGTGTTGAATCAAGAAAAACTTTAGGAGGAACATGCCTAAATGTTGGATGTATACCTTCCAAAAGTTAACTCAATTCGTCGGAGATGAATCATATAGCAAATCATAAATTTGCTAAACTGGGGAATGAGACTGAGAATATAAAGTTAAATCTCTCCAAGATGATGAAAAATAAAGAAAAGTCAGTACTAACTCTTACTAAAGGAATAGAATTCTTATTTAAAAAAAACAAAATTATTCACTTAAAAGGTAAAGGCTTAATTTCAGATAAAAATACTGTAACTGTTGTTAGTGATTCTGGAAAAAAAACTCAGTATAAAACAAAAAATATAGTAATAAGCACTGGTTCTATACCCACGTCTTTGCCGGGAATAAAAATAGATGAAAAAATAGTTGTTTCTTCAACAGGAGCACTATCTTTTGAAAAAGTCCCAAAAGAATTGCTCGTAATAGGAGGTGGCTATATTGGCTTAGAACTCTCCAGTGTTTGGAGCAGACTAGGGTCAAAAGTCACAGTAATTGAATTTTTGGATCATATTCTTCCCGGTATGGATAAAGATATTTCAACTGAATTTCATAAAATTCTTAGTAAGCAAGGTGTTAATTTTAAACTAGATTCCAAAGTTACCTCAGTCAACATTGTAAAAAACAAAGCTATAGTGGATTTCACAAATAATAAAAGCGCAAAAAGAGAGAGAATTGAATGCGATAAAGTTTTGGTTGCAGTAGGTAGAAAAGCTAATCTTGGAGAAGAAATTTCAAAATTGAATATTAAATTAAATAATCAAAAAAAGATTCAAGTTAATGAAAAATTTCAAACATCTATTAAAAATATTTATGCGGTTGGTGACGTTATTGATATAGGGCCAATGTTAGCGCATAAAGCAGAAGATGAAGGTATAGCAGTAGCTGAAATAATAGCCGGTCAAGCAGGACACGTTAATTATAATGTTATACCTGCGGTTATTTACACATCACCAGAAGTAGCAACGGTTGGAGAAACTGAAGAAAAACTTAAAAAAGAAAATATTAGCTATCGTGTTGGCAAGTTTCCTTTTTTGGCAAATTCAAGAGCAAAAGTTAATGATGAAACTGAAGGTTTTGTTAAAATAATTGCTGATGAAAAAACTGACAAAGTTTTAGGAGTTTCTATGATTAGCGCTGTAGCAGGAACCATGATTGCGGAAGCTGCTATCGCGATGGAGTTTGGCGCAAGTGCAGAAGATATAGCTCGTACATGTCATGCCCACCCGACTCAT
>CAZIZY010000068.1:0-5658 GCA_964544235.1 uncultured Nitrosopumilales archaeon | reverse complement strand
AGCACTAACATATCCACCAAGAACTATTAATAAATAAATAAAAATGGGTGAAAGATAAGAAGTAACTTTCAATAACTGCATTTTAAAATACACAAATTAACAAACAAAGAAATTATGGGAATTCTTGCATGTTATATTTTTCAAGATCCCACGGATCATTAGTAGTAATTGGTTCACTATTAAACCAACTATTGATAATGTTATATAAGAATAATAAAGAGCCAATTCCTATTAAAAAGCCTCCAACAGTAGCTGCAATATTTAATGGTAAGAATTCAGGATAATAATCAAAAACTCTTCGAGGCATACCTGATAATCCTAATCCCGCCATAGAAAGTAACATTGTAAAAATGCCGACATTAGTTAATAACACATGAAGCTTTCCTAAAGATTCATTGTACATTCTTTTAACAAGATATGGATAATAATAATAAATTGAAGCGAATACAGCCTGGGTAGATGAAGCAAGAAGCATGAAATGAAGGTGAGATACAACCCAATAAGTATCTTGTAACGCGTAATCTACTGGAATAGAAGCTAAGAATACACCAGTGACACCTGCAACTATGAATGATGCTACGAAGCTTATAGAGAACCACATAGGAGTATTAAGTTTAAGAGAGCCTCCGTAAAGAGTTGCAAGCCAATTAAATACTTTGATTCCTGACGGAACAGCTACTATCATAGTCATAAACATAAAGGGTAATCGAGCAGATATACTCATTCCAGTAGTAAACATATGATGAGCCCAAACACCAAAACCTACGATACCGATACCAGCCATAGCAACAGCCATAGATTTATATCCATAAATTTCCTTACGAGCCAAATTAGCTAATATAACAGATACAAGACCCATTCCTGGAAGTATCATAATATAGACTGCTGGATGAGAATAAAACCAGAAAAGATGTTGCCATAAGATGGGATCACCCCCAGCTTCTGGAACGAAAAAGGAAGTACCTAAGTTTCTATCTAGAAGTAATAAAGCAAGAGCCATAGAAAGAACAGGGGTAGCAGCAATAACTAAGAAAGAGGTAGACATTACACTCCATACAAATAAAGACATGTTAGAGTATGTGACTCCAGGTTTTCTTAACTTGACTACAGTAACAATAAAATTAAAAGCTCCAATCATAGAAGAGATCCCAATAACGTGTAAACCAAGGATCCACATATCAATACCAATACTAGGTTCAAATACAGAAAGAGGAGCATAACCAGTCCACCCAACGTTAGGCATCCCTAACCACATTAATGCGGCAGAAACAGGAAGGAGCCAAAAACTAAGAGCATTAAGTTTAGGGTAATACATATCATTCGCGCCAATATATTTAGGGAGAAAATAATTAGCAAAAGCAGCAAAAGCAGGTATTATCCACAGAAATATCATGTTAGTTCCATGCATTGTAAAAAGAGAATTATATGCAGCAGAAGTAATTAATCCAGTAGGTCTTGTAAGTTCAGTCCTCATCCAAAGAGCAGCTATTCCACCTAAAAAGAAAAAGAATAAAGTTGCAACAAGATAAAGATGTCCAATATCAGTATGATGAGTGGAAGTTAATATTCTTCTCCAACTAGAATATAGCGAAGGATGTTCTTCTTGTGAATGATTAGATGTATCAGTCATTTATTAAATCCTCTTTATCATAATACCTTTAATGTAGCTCTCATAGCCCAATGATTTAAGCCACAAAATTCCGCACATTGGATATCATATTCTCCAGGCTCCTCTACTACTAACCATGATTTATTTGTTCTACCAGGCATAGTATCAAGTTTGAACCCAAGATTTCTAATATATAAACTATGAATGACATCGTCAGAAATAAGTTCTAGATTAACAATTTCTCCATGATTAATTACAAGTTCCCCTGATCTTGTACCATCAGGATAAATAAATTCCCAGGCCCATTGTTTACCTACAACAGTAATTGTAGGCGCAGATGAATCAGGAGAAGTATCTATAAATTGAAGCACTGGAACGGAAATTATAGCTATATAGCTTAATATTATCACAGCGCCAATTATAGTTGCTAATTCTAGAATTTGTACACGTTTCATTTATTTCACCAATTATTCTGAAGTTTCCCTAAACTTAATAATAATCCATATAAGAGAACCTAAAAAGAGTGACGATACAGCCATACCACCATAATACACTACACGATATATTGAAAGTATTTCACGTGCTTGAGGAGATATTGGCTTTACCGCGTTATATCCTTCAAATTGAATTAAAACAATAAATAATAACGCAATTATTATCGCCCAATACATATAATCCTTAGGGGTTACAACAGACAATCTTAATATCAATATTTCAAATAGCGACAGATTAAAACATTACGGATAACCGTCACAAAACATCTATATATCTATATTTAACTTAAAAATTAAAGAAGCTAAAAAAGTGTAAAACATGGAAATGAATAGACATTGAAAGCTGAAAAACATAACACTCAAGAACATGCTGAAGAAAGTTATTGGCCAGTAATAGTTGCGCTTAGTGTTGGTTCATTAGTAGCAGGAATAATTACTCTTTTAAAAGGAATAGGACAAATATTAGGGATAGCATTAACTGCGGTCTTTATCATATTATTTACATTTTTCATATACAAAGAAATTAAACAATGGCCTAGAATTAGTTCAATGTCTGTCACAAGAATAAAGATGGGAGGAATAAAGAAAGATCCAAATATTGTTGGCAGCGTAGGAATGCCATTATTTTTATTTTTAGTTACAGAAATAATGCTTTTTGGAGGAGCATTTGGTACATATTTCTTTCTTTCTTCAAAATATCACATTTGGCCTCCTCAAGGCACACCACATCTTGATCAATTGATTCCAACTATACAAACTGGAGTACTGATACTAAGTAGTTTAATGATAGAATATGCACAATCAGCAGTGAAAAAAGGAAAACAGAATTTAGTAAAGATTAGCTGCATAGGAACTACAATATTAGGAGCAATATTTCTAATATTACAATTCGGAATTGAATGGCCTCATCTATTATTTGACGGTGTTCTTTCTCCTTCAGATGGTTTATTTGGAGCTAGTTTCTTTGTATTAACAGGAATTCATGGAGCACACGTGGTTGCTGGAGTAGCAGCATTATTAGTAGTGTCTATCAGAGCAGTAATGGGACAATTCTCAGAAGAGGACCATGGTTTTCTTGAAGCAGCAAGTGTATATTGGCATTTTGTTCACATAGTATGGTTATTCTTATTTGCTTTATTATGGCAAGGGGCGTTAGTATTTAATTGAAGATAAAAACTGAAGATTTTGGAGTATTTGTAATATTTACTGCAATATATGCAGCAGGAACTTTGGGAATGCCAGATCTAGATTTTCAATTATTCCAAATTAGACCCGGAGAAATATTTACGCCATTTGTAGCAATTTTTGGAGGTCCTGCCGCAGTTGGATTAGCACTGGGTCAATTAATAGCGAGTACAACTTCAAAGTTAGGGCCAATGGAAATGATCTCTCCGATTTTTGCATTAATTGGGTTTGCGTTTATACTTTATCTACGAAAACTAAGTGCATTAGCAGGAAACATAGCATACATAATGATCACGTCATTATGGTTTGCATATTTAATTGTTGAAACAACAAATACAGTATTTATAGCTACATTACAATCAACTATGATTTGTCAAACAATAGCGATAATCATAGGGTATATAGCTTATCAAATAGCAGGAAAAACTATATTCAAAGAAGCAAAATTATTAGCGCAACCTGAAGAATAAATCAAATCACTAATTTTTTGATCTAAGTCGTTTTTCATAAAATTTAGGGCCTAAATATATATGAATAAACGCTAAAATTTGGATTGAACCATGTATTACTAGAAAATAATAAACTGAAAAAGAACCCAGAACAAGAACTATTATTCCAGTTATAATAGCAAAGGCGTGAACTAATATAGCGATAATTATAGCTATAAGTCGGTATCTATTAACCTTCTTTTCAATATCTATAGAGGATCTCAATAACGAAGATAAATAAAGAAAACATGATTATAAAAATAATTGTTAATATTAAAGAATTATAGCAAGCCATAAATCACATAGATTAGTTCCTGTAAAACCAGTAAAGATAAGGCCACCAGTTTCTTTAAAAAAAGAATGTGAGTCATTATTAGCAAGGTATGTTTTTGCTTCAATTCCCATTTTTTCAGAGTTTATCAAAGTATCACCATCTATGATAGATCCTGCGGAATCCGTAAAACCATCAATGCCATCAGTTCCTATAAAAACTAATGCGATATCCCTAAGTCCGCTTATTTTCATAGAAGAAACTAATGCAGCTTCTTGGTTTCTACCCCCTTTACCAGTACCTTTAACTTTAACGGTGGTTTCTCCGGCAATAATTAATGCACATGGTTTAGATAAAGGTAAATTATTTTCAGATATAGATTTACACAATAATGAGAACATCAAAGACATATCTGAAGAATCACCTTCAAGTTTAGAAGTAAGTATTTTAGTGTTAATATTCTTAGTTTTTAGATACTCAACTACTTCAGAACAGGTCGTATAAGGATTAGCTATTACAATATTATGAACTTTGTTGAATATAGGATCGAAAGGCTTAGGTGTTTCCTTAATTTCACCGTTAATACCTTTGGTAAGTATTTTTTTAGCATCAAGAGGAATCTTATCCCAAAGATCATAACGAGTAAGTACATTTATGGCATCTTGATAGGTTGAATAATCAGGAGAAGTAATTCCAGAAGCAATACAATCAACAGGATCACCGACAATATCAGAAATTATAAGAGAAATAATAGTTGAATTTCCAGAGTTTTTAATTAAATTACCTCCCTTAATTTGAGATAAATGTTTTCTAACAGAATTCAATTCACGAATATTTGCTCCAGAGGATAAAAGAAGATTATTAACAATTATTTTATCATTAAGAGTTAGATTGGGATCAGGTAAAGCTATAAGCGAAGAGCCCCCTCCTGATATTAAAAAAAGAATTAGATCACGATCAGTAGCTAATTTGATAAGTTCTATAATCTTATTTGAAGCTAAAATACTCTTCTTACTTGGAATAGGATGATCACTTATGAATATTTCAGCATTCTTAAAAGTCACATCAGAAGAAAACGGTGAAATTATTAATCCTTTATTAATTTTTGAATCTAGAATTTGTTGAATCCCAGAATACATTAAAATTGAAGCTTTTCCAACAGAAATGACGTAAATATTATTGAATGAATTAATATCAAATGACAAATTATCAATTGTAAGAAAGTTATCTTGTAGCAAAACCTTTCGCTCGATAATTTTTTCAGGATTAATTGCTTCTAATGCCGATTCAACAGAATCAAGAGCAATCGAAGTTGATTTTTTATATTTAGAATTATTTAAAAGCTGAATTTTATTCTTGATTTTACGCATCTAGAAATTTTATACAAAAGAATCATTAAAAGTTATAGAGAAAATAATGAAATAAGTAAGAGATTAACAAAAATAAATAAAAAGTTAAACTATTTTTCCATATGTTTTTTCCAATAATCTACAGTTAAATCAAGACCTTTATCTAAATCATATTTGGGACTCCACCCTAAGAGTTTGTTAGCTTTACTATAGTCACCAACTAATTCTTTAATATCTAATGGTCTTTGAGGAACAGTACTCC
>CAZIZY010000067.1:0-18005 GCA_964544235.1 uncultured Nitrosopumilales archaeon | reverse complement strand
AAGAATTCATTCAGAATCAATAACAAGATTCATTACATTAATGCTTGTGATTTCGATTATAGGAACAATAATTATACCTTATTTGTAAATTTATAGAAGTATAAGATGTGAATAAACACATAAAATAAAGAAGTGAATTTATTTCAAATGGAGAAAAGGTGCCTCAGTAGCTCAGTAGGTCAGAGCGGCTGATAAATTAGCCGAAACTCGTAAGCAGCAGGCCGCGAGTTCAAATCTCGCCTGGGGCTCCAAAAATTAATTATCTGAAGTTTCTTTTAAATGTGATACAAGTTTTCGAATCATTGAATCAGCAAATTCAATTCGTTGTTCATCATTTTCCAACAATCGTTGATCGTTAGCAGCATCTAATTCGGAACGAATTTCATTAAGAATTGGCTCATTTGATAACCCCTCTACTTGTTGTGGAAGATCAGCTAACCATCGGTATATATCCATTAATCTAATAAATCCATAACGATTAGGTTCATCAATACTAGTTCGTGCACAAGACATTACAAATGTAGCAAGTTCAAGATAAGAATTGTTATTTTTCTCTTTTTTATCCATAATGATCACATAATTATATAATAAATAGATAACTTTAAACTTATTACTTAATTTTCATAAAAAAGTTATTAAGTGATATCTTTATAACCCTATTATAATTTTTTAGTAATATACATGTAATTCACATTATAGCTTGTGTAATAAATTAACAAATAAAATAGAGAAAAAATGAATATGACAAATATATTTAGACCTAATACCAATACAATTGCTTATTCAGCGATTTTATCATCATTATATCTTATTTTATCTTACATAACAAGCTACGCAATAGGGCCTCAAATAAGAGGAATAGATGCGCACTTCTGGAGAGCCATGTTAATGACTATTTTAGCAATGAGATTAAGAGTTATAGGTGGACCATCATTAATGGGAGTGATTAGTGGTTTTCTTTTACTAGCAGTTCCTTCATCTACTTCATTTCTCTATTTACATTCAAGCATATTATGCGGAATAACATATGATCTAATAATGAAATCAAGTTATAATAATTCAAGAATTAAAAGAAGCATAATTATAACAAGTTCAATAATAAGCGGACTCGTAGAATCAGTTTCAGTTCTTATTGGATTATTTATTTTTGGATTTCCATTTAATATACTACTAGGTCGTTTAGAATTAATTGGAATGGCGAGTCCAATAGGGATATTCATTTATGGTATAAGTAAAAATGTAATAATGAGCGGATTAGGAGCTTTTACTGCGATCTTTATAATTTCTAGAATTAACCCAAAGTTAATTAAAGATAATTAAAATGGTTCAGAATTATATCTAAAGCCATTTTGAAGGAGATTTGAAAATATTTTTGGGTAGAATTCCATGAATGCCTTTTACTCCATCAACAAGTTGGGTTACATGAAGATCAAGTGCAATACTTGATAGATGATAAGCATCATCGCGATCAACATTCTGATAACGGACTAGATAATCTATCATATTACGAACAGCCATTTTAGAAGCTTCGAACAAATCACTATTTAATCCCATACTAATTAAATGAGATTGGGTTTCTGCCATTGGCCAATTTAAGGTTAAATCTTTTCTGAGATTTAATTCAATAACTCCATTCATACAAGTTTCTAAAGCACTAATGGATACTTCACCATCACCTTGAATAGAATGACCATCACCTATAGAAAATAATGCTCCATCGACATGAATAGGAAGATAAAGAGTAGAACCTTGAATTAGTTCTTTATTATCTAAATTTCCACCATGAGATCCAGGAGGCGAACTATGGATTCTTCCTTGTTCCAATGCAGGAGCTACACCAAGCTGACCAAAGAATGGTTGAAGAGGAATATTGATATTTTTATTGAATTTAGCTAAATATTCATTATTTTTTTGTTGAAATTTTATTATTTTGATTTTACTATAAGGGTAATCATCAGGAAGAGTGCCAGAATTAGGAAGAAAATGATTATATCCAAAAGATACTGATGGGGTAATTTTTTTGAATTTGATTTCTAAAACGTCACCGGGTTTAGCATTTTTAATAAAAATAGGTCCAAATAAAATATGTTTTCCAGGTCCACGATCAGTAACTTCATCATGAATTTTTTTGAGCTCCGATGGAATATATTCGTCATTTAAGCCATTATCAGATAAACGTTTAGGATCTCCTGAGAATGTATTAACTTCAACGCTATCACCTGAATTTATATGAAGAACAGGTGGAATTTTAGCATCATAATAGCCCCAATGCACATTATTAGGAGATGGTTTGAGATAATGTAACAATTTTAATCCTATAAATAATTATAATACAACTAATGAATTTAATTTTTATCATTAGTTGAAATTAGTTTTCTAAGGATGTACGGTAATATTCCTCCATGTTGATAATAATCAACTTCAATGTTAGTATCTAAACCAGCTATTACTTCAAAAGAGATGGTGTTTTTATCACTTGATATAGCGGTAACATTTATTTTTTTACCGGGAAAGAGATCTTCAGAAATTCCATTAATTTCAAACGTCTCATCACCAGTTAAACCCAAAGATTTCCAACTTTGACCTTCTTCAAATATAAGAGGTAAAATACCCATTCCAATTAAGTTACTTTTATGAATTCGTTCATAGCTTTCAGCAATTACGGCAGTAACACCTAAGAATTTTGGTCCTTTAGCAGCCCAATCACGTGAACTTCCAGTTCCATACATTTTACCAGCTAATACAATTAACGGAGTGTTAGAAGATCTATATTTATTAGCTGCATCATAAACAGTCATAAGTTTATTATCTGGAAAATGAACGGTCCACCAACCTTCTTTATCAGGAGTAAGAAGATTTTTAATTCTTACATTAGCAAAAGTACCTCGAATGAGAACCTCATGATTTCCACGTCTTGCCCCATGAGTGTTAAATTTTAATGGATCAACATCATTATCAATTAAGTATTCGCCAGCTGGACTAGTTGGAAGTATAGCACCTGCAGGAGATATGTGATCAGTAGTAACACGATCACCAAACAACATTAGTGTTCGTGCACGTGAAATATCACTTAGTTTTGATGGCTCTGATTTTAGACCCTCAAAAAAGTCAGGCTCCCGAATATAAGTAGAAGTATCATCCCATTCATAAACATCACCCTGAGGAAAAGAAAGGTTTTCCCATCTTTCATCACCATGAAAGATATTATCATATTTACTTCGAAACATTTTGGGTTGAAGAGAAGTATTGAGTATATTTATTATTTCATCGGATTTAGGCCAAATATCTTTCAGAAATATAGGGACATTGTTAGTTCCATAACCTAGAGGCTCATTTAATAAATCAATATCAACTCGACCAGCAAGACCGTATGCAACCACAAGTAATGGTGACATTAAGAAACTGGCTTTTACTTGAGGATGAATTCTTCCAGCAAAATTTCGATTCCCACTTAATACAGCAGCAGTATACAATTGTTCTTTATCAATGATATTTGCAACGGGATCAGGTAGAGGACCACTATTACCTATACAAGTTGTACATCCATATCCTACAGTAGTATAACCTAATTGTTCCAAATAGGTCATTAAACCACTAGCATTAAGATAATCAGTAACTACACGTGAACCTGGAGCCAAACTTGTTTTAACATAAGGTTGAACTTTAAGGCCAGCTTGAACCGCTTTTTTAGCGAGTAATCCTGCACCAATCATGACATTAGGATTAGAAGTATTAGTACAGCTTGTAATAGCGGAAATAACAACAGAATTGGTTTTTAATTTAGATTTATTATTATTAATTTCAATATGGTGTTCTAAATGATTTTCTTGATGGGTAATCTCTAATATCTTTTCTTTAGCTTCACTCAATAATATTCTATCTTCAGGGTTAGCAGGTCCAGCAATAGATGGTTTAACGTCAGACATATCAAATTCAAGTTCTTCATCATAAGATGGAGTAATTTCATCATCATAGAATAATCCTTGTTCTTTTGAGTAAAATTCAACAAAATTGATGTGGGATTCATCTCTTCCAGTAAATTTAAGATAATTTAATGTTTCATTATCTATAGGAAAGAATCCCATTGTAGCTCCATATTCTGGAGCCATATTTGATACTGTTGCCCTATCAGGAATATTGAGGTTTTTTAACCCTGGGCCAAAAAATTCAACTATTTTACCCACAACTCCATGTTTTCTCAATGTTTCAGTAATTTTTAAAACGAGATCAGTTGCAGTTGACCCTTGAGGCATTTTCCCAACTAGTTTAACTCCTACAACTTTAGGATAAGGCATATAATATGGCTGACCTAACATAACAGCTTCAGCTTCAATTCCTCCAACACCCCAACCAAGAACTCCAAGTGAATTTACCATCGGAGTATGAGAATCAGTTCCAAGTACAGTATCAGGAAAAGCTATATTTTCATTTTCTGATGTTTTTACTTCAATAACAGTAGCAATATACTCTAAATTCACTTGATGAACAATTCCTAAACCTGGAGGAAATATCCTAAAATTGGAAAAAGAATTTTGAGCCCATTTAAAAAATTTATACCGTTCACTATTACGTTCAAATTCTTTTTCTATATTAAGAGAATATGAATCCGTAGAACCGAAATAATCAACTTGAACAGAATGATCAATTACTAAATCAACTGGAATGCTAGGATTAGCTACGGTAGGATTGAGATTTATTCGTTTAAGAGCAGATCTCATTGTAGCTAAATCAACTGCTACTGGAACTCCAGCTAAATCTTGAAGTAAAACTCTAGCAGGTTTGAACGGAATTTCGCAATTGAGTTTAGGAGATTTTGGATTCCAGGAAGATAAATTTTTAACGTCTTGATCAGTTATTGTTTCTTTATTTACATTTCTAAGAACATTTTCGAGAAGTATTTTTACACTATAGGGTAAAGAATTAAGAACGCATAATCCTTCACTTTCAAGTTTCTGAAGAGAATAGTATTTAATTCGTTTTTTCTCAAAAGAAAAAAATGATTCAGTAATATTCTTTAGCATAATCAAACAAGATATTAAAACTACTAATATAATTTATGTATTGATAAATGGTTTATTTTTGAAAAAGAGTATTAATTAACTGTCGAGAAATATTTCCACCACTGATTAATAAAACAATTTTTTCATTTGGAGAAGGATTATAGTGTTGAAGTGCGGATAGAGAAGCTGCTCCAGAAGGTTCACTTAATATATTTTCTTCAATTAGTAAATCAATTATTGATTGTCTAATTTCATTTTCATTTAATAAAAATATATCATCAACTAGTTTTCGAGTTATCTCAAATGTTAAATTTCCAGGTTCTTTTGCAGCTAAGCCATCAGCAATAGTATTGATAGAATTAAGCCTAACAATTTTATCCTGTTGAATTGAAGTAAACATTGAAGGAGCTCCTTGAGGTTGTACTCCTAGAATTTTTACATCATTTGTAAAATGCTTTAATGCTAAAGATATTCCAGAAATTAATCCCCCACCACCTATAGGTACAATTACTGTATTCAAAGTAGGAAGTTGTTCAATAAGCTCTAATCCAATAGTTCCTTGTCCAGCAATCACTAAAGGATCATTGAAAGGATGAACCAAGGTAGATTGATTATCAGAAACTATTTGAATCGCATTTTTATAAGAATCATCATAGTTTTCACCTTCTTGTACGATTTTAGCTCCAAATTTTTTAATTTGATTAACTTTGGAAGGATTAGCTCCTTTAGGAAGACAAACTATAGAATTTAAATTAAGTTCATTGGCTACATAAGAGACAGCTATCCCATGATTTCCTGAAGATGCAGTCACTAAACCTTTTTTTCTTTCTTGATCGGAAAGATTAAGTATTTTATTATAAGCTCCTCGAATTTTGAACACTTTAATCGGTTGAAAACATTCAAGCTTCAGATATATTTCAGCACCAAATATACGAGAAAGATTAGAAGCATAATGAAGAGGGGTTGGGGACAATAAAGTTTCAAGTTTTAATTTAGCTTCTTCAATCAGTTTAAAATCTATTAATTTACTCAATTAATAAAATAATATTAAAATTACTTAATTTACTTATTGTAATAATATAACTATCTTTAAATTGAGAAAAGATAAATGAATAGTATGAATCAGGTTATTGATTATATCACGCATGTAAAATATGGTTTGGATGATCTATATACAACAGAAGGGATATTAATTGGACCTAAAGGTGTCGAAATTGCTGAATCTATTAATGGAATAATAGCAATAGGATCAGAAGCCTATGGAAAAGAGGTGTCATTAGCATCAAATATAGCTGCTAGATTAGGATTTGAAACAAACGCATTAGATTTACCAATAATCAAACTTGATTCAGATGATTTAGAATCAAATAATAAGGATGTAATAATAGTTGGTAAAAATAATAAATTAATTAATCAATTAGTTTCTTCAGAAAAAATAAATTTGAATGGTCTTAGTCCTGGTCAAGGAATAATAGAAATAATTCCATCAGGAATTAAAGATAACACAGTAATAGTTATAGCTGGATCAGACTACGAAGGAACGAAAGCTGCATCAGAATTAGTTTCTATGAGATTACCTTTTCTTTGGGAACCAAATAAAATAACTATAAAGAAAATTAAGGAATCTATAAAAGAATTCTTTTTAGCAAAAAATAATGCTGGAGAAGTAGCCCGGGCAGTTAGTTTGATTAGGAGATTAAATAAAAAAGATATTCTCAATCAAAGAATTATATTAGAACTAGAAATAACGAAAAATGAAAATAAATTAAATGAATATTTAGAGAAAATCGTCAGTGAAGAATTACAAACAAATTCAATAAAGGTAAATATTAAAGAAGGGAATAAACCTCAAATAAAAATAAGCGTAGAAAAAGAGAATTATTCAAATGAAGAAATATTAAATGAAACGATTGACTCTTTAGGAATTTTAAGAATAACACCTGATAAAATAATAGTAGAAAATGGGTTTGAAGGTATAAAGGAAATTAGAGCAACTCTAATAATGAATTCGCATTTGCATCTTAAATTAGCTAAAGAAATGGTTAATGAATTATTATTAATGAAAGAGTTTGGACTTTATCATAATTATCTAATTTGGGAACGGATTAGTAAACTTACAATTAACATTTTATCGTGTTCAGCTTCCCAAGAAGGATTATTTGATTCAGTAGAAATCAATGTTAATAATAATTCACAGTTTCAATTATCTAAAGAAGAAACGTCAATTGAATTAGGTAATTCAAATAATAATTCATTAAATTTATCAGAAATATATAATGAAAATAATTTATTACAAGATGTAGATCTAGATTTAGTCGTAGACAATACTAACACAAATTTAGTTTTTGGAGAGAACGAATTAGCAAAAATGTGTTTTTCGGCAGCTAATATAGCTTCAAGACTTGGATTAGAATCAACTGGCTTAACATTACCAATAGCAATTACAGATAATAAAATTGATAATTATTCAAATCTAGACAATCCAATAATCATAGGTAAAGAAAATAAGTTGTTTAAAGAGCTTATTTCTAGAAATCAAATAGAAAAATTAGAATTAGAGAAAGGACAAGGTGTTCTTCAAATAATAAAGAAAGCATTTGGAAAATCAGACGCATTAATTATTTGGAGTGAAGATCAAGAAGGGATGAAAGCTGTTTCTGAAGGTCTTTCAAAACATATTCCATACATTCAAAGATCTAGTAATAAGAATAATAAGAGTAGTCTTGGCTCAAACAATAAAGAAATATGTGAGGTTGAAAAATCAGTTAAAGAAGCACTAAATGCAAATAACACTATAGGGCAACTCGCATTAGCTAAGAATATCATAGATGAAACAATTGAAGAAGTTAGATCACGAAATATAGAAAAGTTCGAAGTAGAATTAGATATCAAGAATAAAGAATCAAATATAGAAAATTATCTGGTAGAAACAATTAGTAATAAAATTCAAACAAAAAATGTATCAGTTTCTACTAATTCTATGAATTCTGATAAAGTAATATTTTCAAAAACATTTAATCAAAGCTGGGAAGTTGATGATTTTTGGAAAATATTTAAAGAAAAAATAGAGCCAATGGTTCAAAATAAACTTTCTGAGAAAATTAAAATTGATCTTCGAGTTAGTGAGCCTAAGGAAGTAAGAACAAAAGTAAATAATGAAATTGTTAAGAAGTTAAAATCATTAGGGATATCTGATAATAACATTGATGTTAATGTAATTTCTTCATATAAACAAGGATTCATTTGGATTCAAGAATGTGTTATTCCCAAACTTAAAAATAAAGATATTAAAAAAATTAATATCAAACATCAAGCATTCAAACCTCCTAATGGAGAAAAGTGGTTAGACCCAGAAATAAAATGGAGACTCACATTATATCCAATAGATGATGTTTTTGAAAAAGAATTAGGAATTGATGTAGATGATGTAAGTATCAAAGAACAAAATGATCTTCAGAATACCTTTACAGTAGAAGCAATAAACAGCTTAGGAGAAATTGTTTCTACAGAAAGTTTTAATGTTAAATATGATGAAAGATGGTACTTAGATGCATTTCCTGAACAAGGTAAAGTTCATCCTGAGACTGGGTGGATAACTGCTAAAATAGAACAAGAAATTATTGTAAATGAAAGAATAAGAACAGATCCAGAAAAGATATGGGAAACATTACAAGAAATAGTTCTACCTAAAACTGTAAATCATATCCTAGAAGTATCCAATAATGAACTCAATCCAGAAAAAGAGCCGTATTTTAAGAATTTGTATTTAGAATGTTACTTAAGTGAACCCGATGAAAGAACCGGAATTAGGGAAGAACTCTTCTCAACTTTAGAACAACTTGAAGAAGATCTTTATTTTGTTTCATATGAAAACTTTGATAGATTAGGATTAAAGAAATCTAATAAAAATTTAAGAGCTCCTGGAGGAATATGGATAAGAATATATCAAAGATTAGAAAAAGAATCAACTTTTAAAGCTACATTAATTGACTTCCAATCGGATAAACCAAAAATAAGAATTGGTGCTAAATTTAATGATGGGCAAACGTGGGAAAGAACAAGTATAATTAATGGAGTATTCGATTTCAATAGTCTAACAAGAAAAATAATTTACAAAAACAAATCTAATAATCTAGATCAAGTTAGTGTAGAAATTAATTTCAATAACAGAGACATATATGAGAAATCAAACTCAATTGTAAATAATATTGCAGAACTAAATCATGTAGGAATTAATAATGAATTCAATTGGGAAGGAATTAAAGAACTTGAAATTTATTCGACTTACGAAGAATTATCAAATAGCCATAAAATTTCAATTAATTCTAAATATGAAGAAAAACCAATAATAACACCAATAGCAGATAGATATGAACCAATTGATGATAGAGTAATAACATGGGATGAATATGAAGAGATACTGCCAGTAATCAATAGCTATGATGGAGTTGATGTATGGATAGCCGGAAAATCAATAGAAGGTAGAAACATGTATGCGATACAAAATACATTTCCGAATCAAGCTGAAATACAATCCATATCAAAATTAATTACACTTAGACCTACATACATAATAGGAGCTCGAGTAGATGCACATGAATCATCAGCTACAAGCGCTTCACTGAAATTTGTAGAGTATTTACAAAATAATCAAGATCTTCTTAAGAAAGTAAACGTAGTTCTTATACCTTCAGAAAATCCTGACGGAGCAGTTCGTCACTCGATTTATCAAAAAGAACACCCTAATTGGGCTCATCATGGAGCAAGATGGAATTCTTATGGATTTGATACTCTAAGGGATTCATTTGAGAATCCAAGATTTGCTGACACTCAAGCTTTAAATGAAGTATGGCAAAGATGGAAGCCAGATGTGGTTGAAGAATGCCATGGTTGCCCATCACATGAATGGACACAGCCTTTTTCAGGGTATGGAAGCAGATCGTATCCAAATTGGCAAGCTCCAATAAGAGCTGGAGGAATAACTACTACACCAGAAGCTATGATTGTTCCAATGGCCAATACAGTATTTCAGGAAATAACTGAAGCGTGCTATGAGGTTGAAGGATACAAAGAACTAAGTTTGTTATTAATGAAAAGATATAACAAATATTCAGGTTTAGAACAATATTGGGGACATCCAAGTTATAAAGGGATGACATGGAGGATTACTTCTGGAGGAGACCATCGTGGGTGGAGAGAACTTCAAAAGAAATATCCAGAAATATCTAGTTTAGTATTCACTTATGAAGTATCAGATTCAACTGCTCAAGGAGAATATATGAAATTGATGGTAAAAGCTCATTTTACTCCATATGTTGCAGTAGTTAAAACATTAGCTAATACAGAACTAAAGATAGAAAAGAAAATGGTTTATTCAAACGGAAAAATGTGGTTAAAATTAAAACGAAAAAGACCTATAATTGAATAATAAAATCTTTTTTCTAAACTTCTTCTGGAAAATGACAACTAGACCATTGCTCATCCTTAACTTTATCTAAGGATACATCTTTACTACTACAGATTTCTTTTGACATGTAACATCTTGGATGAAATGCACATCCAGAAGGAACTTTACTTGGACTAGGAACATCTCCTTTAAGGATAACTCGATTTACTTTAAGAGATGGATCAGGTATAGGAGCAGCAGATAAAAGTGCTTTTGTATATGGATGAGAGGATTTATAGAATACATCACTACTAGAACCAAGTTCAACAATACGTCCTAAATACATCACGGCTATTCTATCAGACATATATTTAACGACGTTAAGATCATGGGAAATAATTAAATAAGCTAAATCTAGATTCTCTTGAAGTTCCTTCATAAGATTTAATATTTGTGCTTGAACAGAAACATCGAGAGCAGCAACAGGTTCATCAGCAACTACTAATTTTGGTTTTAATACAAGAGCTCGAGCTATAGCAATTCTTTGTCTTTGTCCTCCACTAAACTCATGTGGATATCGATCAAGCATTTGTCTAGGAAGTCCAACACGCTCCATTACATCAATTACCATTTTATCTTTTTTACCACCTTCAGCTAAATTATGAGTTATAAGAGGTTCTGCTACTATTTTTTTAACAGTCATTCTTGGATTCAGTGAAGAATAAGGATCTTGAAAAACGATGCTTACTTGACTTCGAAACGGAAGAATTGAATTTCCTTTTAGGTTAGTTACATCATTTCCATTAAAAATTATACTACCTTCATCTGGTTTAATAGATTGTAATATAATTTTAGCTAAAGTAGACTTTCCACATCCCGATTCACCGACTAATCCAAATGTTTCTTTAGGTTTAATCTCAAATGAAACGCCATCAACAGCTTTAACAGTTCCAACATTCTTACGTAAAATTACTCCTTTAGTAATTGGAAAATAATGTTTTATATTTTTAACTTCAAGAAGATTACTAGAAGATTTAGAACGTTTACTCATATTAAATTCTCACTCTTTTAACCAACAAGCATAGTCTCTTTTTTTATCATAAGTAAATAATCGTGGATCATCAGATAAACAACGATCGAAAGCATGATTACATCTTGGATGGAATCTACATCCAGATGGAGGATTTATCAGATCGGGGATCATTCCAGGTATACTATCAACTTGTGAAGATGTATCTGAAGTTATCAAACATTCCATTAACGCAGAGGTATAAGGATGTTGAGGATTTTTGAAGATTTCTTTAACTGGTCCATACTCAACAATTCTCCCAGCATACATGACAGCGACATATTCACAAAGCCAAGCTACTACACCTAGATTATGAGTAATAAGAATGATACTCATTCCAAGACGTGACTTAAGTTCACTAAGAAGGTCTAATATTTGTGCTTGAGTTGTAACATCAAGGTTAGTAGTTGGTTCATCGGCAATTAAAATAGAAGGATCACAAGATAATGCGCTAGCTATTACAAGTCTTTGTCTCATTCCTCCACTAAAAGTAAATGGATAATCGTAATATCTTTCTTCAGAACTAGGTATTCCAACTAGATCTAGCATTTTTTTAGCTTTTTCCTGAGTTTCTTGTTTAGACATATCAAAATGTAATCCTATAGCCTCAGAGATTTGATCACCAACTTTCATAACTGGGTTTAGTGATGTAAGGGGATCTTGAAAAATTAGTGAAATTTCTTTACCACGTATAGAATTCATTTCAGATTCTGACAAAGTTAACAGATTAGAATCTTTGTAATGAATTGAACCACTTTCGATTTTACCAGGAGATTCTATAAGTCGTAAGATAGATCGTGAAGTAACACTTTTTCCACAACCTGATTCTCCTACAATTCCAAGAGTTTGGCCTTTACCTAATTCAAAAGTAACACCATCTACTGCTTTAACAATTCCATTATATGTATGGAAATAAGTTTTCAGATCATTAATTTTAAGTAATGGATTAGTCATTTTATATTCGCCTCATCTTAGGATCTAATGAATCTCTTAATCCATCTCCTAATAAATTAAAACCAAGAACTAACAACATTATAACAAAACCACTAAGAGCGGAGACATGAGGAGCAACTCGAAGAAATTCTTTACCTCCATTAATAATAACACCAAGGCTTGGTTCTGGAGGTCTTAATCCAACTCCAAGAAAACTCAAAGAAGCTTCAGCTAAGATAGCGTAAGACATTTGAAGAGTAGCAAACACAACTATTGGGCCAATAACATTAGGAAGAACATGTCTAAAAGTAACTGTCCAATCTTTAACTCCCATTACTTTAGCAGCAGTAACATAATCTTCTTCTCTAATAGATAAGACTTCACCTCTCACTATTCGAGCATAAGAAGTCCACCATGTAAATGATAGGATAAGCATTACATTAATAATATTCGGACCAATGGCAGCAGCTACAGCTAAAGCTAAAACTAACCCCGGAAAAGCTAATATGATATCAGTAAGTCTCATTATAAGTGAATCAGAAATACCACCATAATATCCTGCCACCAAACCTAAAAATACGCCAATAGTACCTGATATCGATACTACTACTATTCCTACAGTTAAAGAAATTCTTAATCCATATAATACACGAGTAAATATATCTCTTCCAAACTCATCTTTACCAAATGGAGCTTCTAGACTTGGAGTAGCAAGTCGATCATCAATATCCATTTCATAAGGAGTATTAGAGACTAAAAGTGGACCAAATAATCCCATTAATATTAAAATTGCTACAATTATAATTCCTAAGATAGAAATTCTGCTTTTTCTTATACTTCGTATTACTAATTGTAATTCACTCCCATCTTTTACACGAAATATTGAATTAATTTTGGTCAATTTAATCACTTAATCTTGGTCATATCTGATTTTAGGATCTAAATAAGCATAAATGATATCTACTAATAAATTAGCTAAAACAAATGCAGTAGTCATAACCATTATTGAAGCTTGAACTACAGGATAATCAAAACCTCGTATAGCATCTACAGTCAACCATCCTATACCTGGAAAAGCAAATACAGTTTCAATAATAAATGCGCCACCAAGCATTCTACCAAACTGTAGTCCCGCAACAGTTACTATTGGAATAAGAGCATTTCTTAACGCATGTTTGTAGATTACGCTTCTTTCAGCTAATCCTTTTGATCTAGCCATAATTACATAATCTTGTTTTATTACTTCTAACATAGAAGATCGAGTTATTCTTGTTAATACAGCTAATTCTCTCATACTTAGAGCTAAAGCTGGGAGAATTAAATACTCAGGTCCATAGAATCCAGAAGGAGGAAGCCATTTAAAATATACAGAAAAGATGTACATCAGGACCAATGCAAGCCAGAATCCAGGTAAAGAAAGTCCTACTAAAGCACCAATTCGACTTAAATTATCAATAAGAGAATTTGGTTTTGTTGCAGAAATCACTCCAATAGGTATAGAAACGATTATAGCTATAAACATTGCAGTAATTGATAAAATTATTGTGTTAGGTAATTTACCAGCTATTAAGGACATTACTGGTCTACCATTAAGAATTGAACGACCCATATCGCCTTTTATAAAGAATCTTTCTAAGAATGCAAAATATTGTATATGTATAGGGTCATCTAATCCAAGTTCTGCTCTAAGTTCAGAAACTAATTCTTCAGAAGCTCCTTCACCAAGCATTTTAATTATAGGATCTTCAGGAGTAAGATGCATTATTGAAAAAGCGATTAATGAAACACCCAACATTATTGGGATTAAAAGAATTAATCTTCGGATAATATAACTTAACATACAAATATCAAATCTTTGTTTTTTAACTTAAAATTATAAAAAAGAAGGAAAGGGAGCGTTTGCTCCCAATATAACCTATTTTTTAATCAACGTATGTAAATGCGTTAATTATAGGGTTGTGGATGACCATTCCGTGTCGGGCAGGCCATGGTTGGAATCCATTGACGTTACTTGTAGCAACTGAAAGAATGTCTTCATATGCTATGATTACATAGTAAGCATTGTCGTTAATGATTTGTGCTGCTTCAGAGTAATACTCTTTTCGTTTAGTAGTATCAAGTTCACTTTGTGAAGCTAATATTGCTGCGTCAAGGTCTGAATCTATAACTTTACCTAAGTTACAACATCCATTGTTTTCCCATACGCCACTGAATCCAAGTCTGAAGAAGTAATTATCTGGTGAAGGATATTGTAAATCTAATCCACCATTATGAGTCCAGAAATCTCTTTCTCCATAGAACTTCTTAGAAGAAGCCATTGGTTCTAGTTTAGCCTTAATTCCGACTTCACTAAGTTGTTGTTGAACAATCAATGCAACGTCTCTCCAAGGGGTTCTATCAAGAATTAAGTATTCATACTCAAATCCATCAGGGAAACCTGCCTCTTTGAGGAGTGCTTTTGACTTCTCTGGATCATATTCCAAATCAGTTACGTTTGAATCAAACCACTCTCCCATTCCTTTAGGTACTACGTTAGTAGCTGGAGTAGCAAATCCACGGTAAGCACCTTTGACTACTTCTTCTTTATCAATTGCATGTGCAACAGCTTGCCTTACTCTAACATCATCGAATGGTTCACGATCTAAGTTAAAGTAGAATGTCATGATTCTAGTACCTTTAGATTGGAACACTTGCATATTTGGATCAGATTTCAATCTTTCTGCTTCATCATAAGAAGCAAATTGACCAATTAGATCTATTCTGCCACTTTCAAGTTCAGCTAACTGTGTACCAACTTCTGGAATGAATCGAACAACAAGACTATCAATATATGGTCTTCCTTGCCAATAATCTTCGTTAGCAACTAATACAAGTTTCTCTTTAGGAACCCATTCAGAGAATACGAATGGACCTGTACCAACCGGATGTAACTTGAAATCTTCTCTTCCCCATTTATCGACAGCATCTTTATGAACAATATATTCACGTCCCAATACTCCAAGACCATCTACATTAGATGTTTTAAGAGTAAAGACTACAGTATTATCATCAGGAGTTGAAATTGATTCGATTTTAGCGTTATTAGTTAATGATGACCTTCTAACAGCTTTAGTGTCAGGATCAAGTATTCTTTCATAAGAATATTTTACGTCAGCAGAAGTTAATTCATGACCATCATGGAATTTAACTCCACTACGAAGATTGAAAGTCCATACTTTACCATCATCAGAAACAGTCCATGATTCAGCTAGTCTAGGATATGGTTTAAAGTCAAAACCAAATTGAACTAATGAATCGAATATTTGATCGATCATTTGAATGTCACTGGAACCCCACCAGTCAGCGGGATCTAGATAGTTAGGTTCGGATGCCATAGCCATAGTTAGTGTACCACCCATCTTTGCTCCAGATGGAGCAGACGGAATGTCACTACTAGTTAGTGAAGGTATTAATAAAGCTCCTCCAGCTAATACAACTATGATAGCAACCGCTATAATGCCTAGAACTTTCTTATTTTGCATATTAATAGGTCCTAGTGTGCTTTCAGCGTTTTTCTTCAAATTAAAATAATATAGTTCTAAGATCCTATTTATGTATATCTTTACGAAGTAACATAGTTTTATTCAAAAAAATGATGTAGATAATTATATTTTTCACATTAAATTATGATTATCTATTTAGATCATTATGAATCGAGTTGTGAAACGTTCTGGGCATAAGTATCAGATTCAAACGGAACATAACCAACTTCTGTAACTAATTTAATAGCGTGTTCCATATAAAAAATGATAAATTCTTTAACTTCAGGAAGATCTAATGCGTCTTTATTTACGTAAATAAATACTGGTCGAGATAGAGGACTATATTCGCCAGAAGGTACTGTATCAGAAGTTGGAATTACTGGTCCTTTACCTGAATCAATAGGAACTATTTTTAATTTATCAGTATTTTCAGCATAGTACGCATAACCAAAATATGCTAATCCATTTAAATCTCCTTGAATTCCTTGAACTAAAACATTATCATCTTCACTAGCTGTAAAATCAGCTCTAGATGCACCTTCTTCTCCATTAATTATTTTTGTAAAATAATCAAATGTTCCTGAATCAGTTCCAGGCCCATAAAGATTAATCTTTTTATTAGGCCAATCAGATCGGATCTCATTCCATTTAGCTACATCACTATATGGATTCCAAATTTTATTAAGTTCTTCAACAGTTAGAAAATCTACCCATGTATTTTCAGGATTAACAACAACTGCTAGACCATCAATCGCTATAGGTAATTCAAGATAACTAATTCCATTATTTTGAGCTAATTCTCTTTCATCGTCTCTTATAGGGCGAGATGCATCATTAATTATAGTATCACCCACAATAAATCTCTTAAATCCACCACCTGTTCCAGAAATACCGACATTAACTCGAACATTAGGATTAACTTTTCCAAATTCTTCAGCAACAGCAATTGTAATAGGACCTACTGTACTTGAGCCATCAATTTCGATAGTTCCAGATAAACCATTCACCATATCTATATCATCATTATCTTCATTACTAACTCCTCCAGTTACAACAAAAACCAATATAATTGCAACTATCAACAATCCACCAAAAGTTAGTAGGTAAGATGGTTGAGTAAATTTATTTGATTTAGACAAAGTTAATCACAATAAGAAACGAAGCTATTTTTTAGGTTTACCCCATCCAGCTCCTCCAGGAGTTTCAATTACAACTTCATCATTAGAATTAAGTTCTGCTGTAAATTTGCTAGGTAAATTTTCGCTATTACCTGTATCTCTATTAATAGTTACTTTTCCAGGTAATCCAGGTTCACCCCCCTGAAGAGCCCATGGTTTTAATTTAAATCGTTCACCTAAAATGGATACTCGTGAAGTTTTCCTTGATTTAAATGAGCGTATAATAGAATCTCCACCATCATATTCACCTTTTCCACCACTTCCAGATCTTATAGCGTAAGAAGTATAAAGAAGAGGATAGGTTCTTTCAGCTACTTCAATTGGAGTATTTAGTGTATTAGTCATATTTACATGTACACCTGAAACACCTGATTTACATGGCCTTCCCCCTGTTCCTCCACCTATAGTTTCATAATATGACCAGAATCCA
Source organism: uncultured Nitrosopumilales archaeon (assembly GCA_964544235.1). Classification (GTDB taxonomy): domain Archaea; phylum Thermoproteota; class Nitrososphaeria; order Nitrososphaerales; family CAZIZY01; genus CAZIZY01. Next base: position 488 of record CAZIZY010000067.1, on the reverse strand, counting down.
CCTTCTTCACGAGGACCACCCATTATTAGACTCATCATAGTTCCTGAACCGGCTGAAGATACTCTTTCAGGTAAAATGTGTGAAAGTACTTTAAACATTACATCAGCTACCCTTTGACTTGTTTCAAGATTTCCACCTGCCACAGGAAATGGAGAAACTGGATTAATAAGGGAATTTGGAGGCGCTTTTACGTTTAATACTCTATATAACCCTTCATTAGTAGGAATATCACCTTTCAGCATTGAACGAATAGCAAATGCTACTGCAGAATAAGTTACCCCAAATACGGCGTTAAGAGGAGCATTGACTTGAGGGGAAGTTCCTGTAAAATCAACAGAGATTTCTTTTTCACTTACAGATATAGATGCATGAATAGGGATTAATTCGTCATCCCATTCAAGATAATCTTCATCTTCAAATTTACCTTTGGGCCAATTTTTAATTTCACTGAGAATTAAATTAGTAGCATGTTTCATTGATTCAACCCA
>CAZIZY010000066.1:0-7458 GCA_964544235.1 uncultured Nitrosopumilales archaeon | reverse complement strand
AAGACGATCGAAAAGAGGCTAGAGATCGAGCAATTGAAATGTTACATAGAGTTAATATCCCTGATCCTGAACGTGTAACTAATAGTTATCCTTTTGAACTAAGTGGCGGTATGAAACAAAGAGTTTTAATTGCTATGGCTTTAATGTGGAAACCTTCATTTTTGATTGCTGATGAGCCTGCTACTGCTTTAGATGTTTCAGTAGGAGATCAAGTTAATGAGCTTCTTGAAACTAGAGTTAGAGAAGAAGGAATTTCTGTTTTATATATTACTCATGATCTTGGAGTTGCAAAAAGATTATGTGATCGTATTTATGTTATGTATGCGGGTAATGTTGTTGAAACAGCTACAACTGAAAAATTCTTTAATAATCCAAAACACCCTTATACTCACGGATTACTTCAATCGGTTCCTAAAATATATGGTGAAATGAGCAGAGGTATTGAGGGAGCTGTACCTAATTATTATTCTCCTCCTACGGGGTGCCGTTTCCACCCTAGATGTAAACAGGCAATGCCTATATGTAAAAAGGATAAACCATCTTATACAAATATTGATGATGAACACCTAACTGCTTGCTATTTATATGAGGAGAATAAAAATGAGTAAACCATTACTTGAGATTAAAGATCTCAAAAAATATTTCCCAATTACTGGTGGACTGTTAAAGAAAAAAATTGCTGAAGTTAAAGCTATTGATGGAGTTACCTTTAATGTTGAAAAAGGTACCACTGTTGCTTTAGTTGGTGAATCTGGTTCTGGTAAAACTACTGTTGGTAAATCTTTGATAGGTGTTCATGCTCCTACTTCTGGTTATATTAAATTTGATGGTGATGATGTTATGAAACTTGCTGATTCCTCATTAAAAGATTATAGGCGAAAAGTACAAATGGTCTTCCAAGATCCAACTTCCTCTTTGAATCCTAGACGTAAAATTATGGATATTGTTATGGATCCACTTAATGTTGGCAATATTGGAACTAAGACTGAGAGATATGAACGAGTTCTTGAAATGATGGATAGAGTTGAATTACCTCAAGATTTTGTTTATAGATATCCGCATTCTCTTAGTGGTGGCCAAAAACAAAGAGTAGGTATTGCTCGTGCGTTAGTTACTAACCCTGAATTAATTGTTTTAGATGAGCCTACTGCATCTCTTGATGTTTCTGTCCAAGCTAACATAATTTCGCTTCTAAAAGATCTGCAAAAAAAATACAAATTAACCTATATTTTTATTTCTCATAATCTTAGTCTTGTAAGAAATATTGCTGATACTGTAATAGTAATGTATTTAGGGCGAATAATGGAAGAGGCTAAAACATCTGATTTGTTTAAATCACCTAAACACCCTTACAGTGAAGCACTATTATCGGTTATTCCTACTGTTACTGAAGAGGAAGATACTCTTCTCCCTAATAGAATTAAATTAGAAGGCGAAATTCCTAGTGCAATGAAAATACCTGATGGTTGTCGTTTTGTTACTAGATGTCCTGAAGCGTTTGATCATTGTTCTCAGGTTGAACCTGAAATGCTAAATGTTTCTAAAAGGTTAGTTCGCTGCCATCTATTTGATAAAAAAGTAAGTAATAAATAGTAAATTAATCTGGGTCTGTTTTATACTATCTTTAGGTATTTCTATTCATGACCTCTTCTAAAAATAATCGATGGAAAATTGTTTTTGGAGGTTTTGTACCTGGTGAATTAGTAGTCGGGTTCACTTTATCCTCTATATCTGCTTTAATGTTTAAAATATCCAGTGATTTATCATTAACTGAATTTCAAACTGCTTTGATATTAAGTACTTTTCCTATGGCTATGGTTTTATTCGGTATACTTAGTGGTAGTTTAGCTGATCATTTTGGAATTGTACGAATGAACTTATTTGGATTAACTATGGCTACTTTATTTTTATTTGCTAGATTCTTTGCCAACGATTTTATTTCTATTTTTCTATTTTCTTTATTATCTTCTATTGGTGTTGCATTTATTGTTCCAACTTTAACTAAATTAGTTTCTACATTATTTGAACGTGATTCTCAAGGATTAGCTGTAGGTGTACTTTCCATTAGTTATCGATTTGGAGCTGCTAGTATTCTATTTGCTATTCCACCATTACTTCAATTATTTTCTAATAATTGGAATCTGATCTTTCTATTAGGTGGACTATTTGGTACTTCTACCATAATGCTTTTTCTATATTCAAATTTTAAATATGATTTTTCCTCTAAAATTCCTTCTCCCAAAAATCAAGATTTTAGCGTTTTATTTAACAACATTAAGTTTGTTTTGTCATTTAGACTTGTTTTATTAATCACATGTTCTCGTTTCTTTCAAGGAGGATTTCTATTAGGGCTTTCTGCATTTTTACCATATTTACTTCAATATACTGGTTCATCCTTGGAGGATGCTGCACTTATATCTGGTTCATTTTGGGCCTGTCAATCAGTTGGTAGTTTCTTGCTTCCAAATATATCTGATCGTTTCCAAAAAAGATCTAGTCTTCTTTTATTGGTTGGATCATCTTCTATTATTTTCATACTCCCTTTATTCTTTTATTGGGGTAATTTCACTATAACTTTATTATCTTTTTCAGTACTTGGGCTTATTTTTGCAGGAATTACCGAAGTAATGTGGCTTATTCCTTTATCTGACCCTAATATCACTTCTAAATATATAGGTTCAACTACAGGTCTTATAATGACTGCTGGCTCTTCTGGTGGTATAATTACTTCTCTTCTTATGGGGCAAATTCTAGAATTAACTTCTGATATTTACTTTATTCTTATATTTCTATTATTCTTATCTGTTATAATGATCATTACACACTTTTTAATTAATATTAATGAACCGCCTAAATCTTCATAATTCTTCTTTATTATTTGATCAATATTTTACCTATCATCCCTCTTTCTTGGTGTATTTGAGGATAGCTTCCTCCAATATTTCTGCATACAAACCAATATTCTCCTGGTTCCTCAATTTTGAATTCTAATAATATGCTTGTTCCGGCTTCTAATTGAGGACTTTTTACATATATCCTTTCTTCATATGATGACCAATGTTCTCTGTTGAATGTTATTACTGCTTCTTCATACATCGTTGCTATTCTTTCCCTTAATTTTAACGCTGTATCTTCACCTGTTAATCCATAATATTGCTCTTCTACAAACGCCCATCCTAAATATTGTGCTAATTCTTTAGTATGTTCAAATGTTTCCTCTTTATCTTTAATTATTACAAATTCATGTTCGTATGCTCCTGTATTTGTTAAATTTAACATAATTGCTTTGTTTGGGCTAAAAACTAATGAATCATTTTCTTTTACTATGTATCCATAATCCACCATCAAAATTGTAGCATCTTCAGGTTTATCTAGTATTATTGATGCTTCAATACCAATTCCTATAATTATTATTATACCTATAATTTTTTTGATATTGTTATTATTCATATTGCTTTACTACTTATGTTATCAATGTTTGTTTTGTATAAATTTCTTTTATGATTATTTAGCGATTTCTAATGATATTCTTTCTCCATTTTTTAGTTTTGCTAAAATATTTATTTCGGATCCTATTATTTTTCCGAATACATTTACAGGTGATGCTGCTTTTGGTTTATTTGATTCAGATATTGGTGTTTTACCAAAAAAGATACAAATAGCTTTTCCAGGTGGCCAAAATGCTAATTCTCCAATTTCTACTTCTCTTTGAGTTTTTTCTTCATTTATTTCTAATTCTGTTTCAAAGTATATTTCATCTCCCCATGTGTTAACTATCCCTTCAATTGGTAAATTGTCTAGTATGATCTTTAATGTATTCTTATTATGCTCATCATATTTCTTTACGGATAATTCTCCTTGAGTTGTTTTTATTTTAATCACTAATTCTTCATTTTTAATCATGTTTATCTTCTCCATTTTATTCTTGGCGATTTATATACCTGTTTTATCTTGATAAGATTGCCATATCTATTGACTTGCAAAGAAATTTGCCCTCATCATAATGTTAGTTGTATTAGTATTCATGATGTACAACATCGTAGACATTATCACTATCATTCTAACGATAAAATTTGTTATTGGGGTCTAGGATTAAAGTCTATTTCATCTATTTAATTCTGTTAATCTTTTTATTGGTTGTTAAAATCATTTTCAAGCGCAGAAGCAAGTTTACCCCAATGAATTTTAAAATGATCCATCTTTTCCTGTTCAGTAGGGATGTTATTTTCCTCATAGGTGTAAACAAATTTCATATCTAATCTAGTATATTCTCCATCAGGAACAAGTTGGTATATTCCTGTGTAACTCACTTCATTATTCTTAGCTTCTAAATCCCAACGAGTATTAGGTGTCATTGTGACACTAGATAGAGTCTTTATTTCTTTTCCATTTTCTGTTCTTTCTGATTGGTATTTAACACTGTTTTCTGTTTTTTCTAAAATCTTCATTTTACTTGTAGAATTAGTTATAGCCGGATCATCTTCTCTGAAATCAGTAAGCCATTCAAAAGAGAATTGTAATGGCGCTTTAATTCTTTGACTAAAGTTAACTTCAAGTTTATTGTTCATATCTTTTATCGACATGATCCGTTCATATATGTTTTTTCTATATTTTAATTCTTAGCTTATTATTTCTCTTTGAAATATGGAATAACTGTTTTACTGTATAAATCTAAATATTCTGTAGATGGAAAGTCTTTGAATCCAGTTGTTATCAATTTGCATCCACTTTTAACTAGTTTTTCGATTCTTTCTATACATTCATCTGGAGTACCGATCATCCATGGTAATTCTTCTCTAGTGCTATAATACTCTGAAATCGATTTACCCCACCATTTAGTTTCAAAAATGGTGTCTGCTTCCTTTTCAAGTAATTTTTTATCTTTTGTGACTATGCCTCTTTCAGCACCACCTGCCCATCCGATTGATATTTCTTCAGGTGATCTTTTTAATTCAGATGCCTTTTTCTTTATAAAGTCTGATCCTTCTTTCATCGTTTTAGCATCAAGAGCTTCAGGTAACCATCCATCTCCATATTTTGCAGCAATAGTTTGCATTTTTTCTGAAGATCCACCTACCCATATTGGTGGATGAGGTTCTTGAACTGGAGGTGGACCTATTCTCGCATTATTAACATTATAATAGTTACCTTCAAAATTAGTTTCTTTTCCAGATAATAATCCATTAAGAATTTGTAATGATTCTTCAAGCATTTCTACTCGTTCTGAATATTTAGGCCAATTTAGGCCTAGCATTTTTGTTTCATCTTTACCCCATCCTGATCCAATTCCAACATTTATTCTTCCATTTGAAATTAAATCTAATGATGAAATTATAGTCGCTAAAATTGAAGGATGTCTAAAAACATTGCAAAGTACCGATGTTCCTAATTTAATATCTTTTACTGTAGTACTTAATGCTGATAATACTGTGAGGCTTTCCATTGCATAATAATCAAGCATATATGGATTAACATAATGATCCATCACCCATATCGAATCAAACCCTACTGTTTCTGCTTTTTTCGCAATTCCAGTTATTGTATCCCATGACCATGGATTTGTTTTAGCATTCCAACTTTGACCACATGTAGATATGATTAAGCCTAATTCAACCATTTTCATCACCTTGATCGATTTAGATCTTTATTTAAGTTATTTAATCCACTCTACAGAATGAGCTAAGCATATGTCATTACATTTCTTACAAAATACTTGAACTGTATCTATTTTCTCATGTTTCCTTTTAGTGTGATCATTTTTTTGATGATTACAGCTGCATCTACTACAATTGCATGAATTATCCATAGTCATAATATTCACTATAATTTCATATGTCATAAGCTATTAATATTTGTGACTATTCTTTTCAATAGTTTAATTTGATAGATTTCTTTAAATTCAATAATTTAGTTTAGTTCTTTTTGAATATGAATCCATTAAATGATTTCATAACTCCTGACGAGATGAGCGAAATTGAGAACAATTGTGAAAATATAGGCTTATCTCGTTTATTACTCATGGAGAATGCTGCGTCATCTGTAGTTAACCATCTTAAGTTAAAATTTGAAGCATTATCATTGTTAAAAACGGTTATTGTTTCTGGTAAAGGAAATAATGGCGGTGATGGATTTGCATTAGCTCGACACCTTTCTGGTTATCATTCTGATGTTACTGTTATACTTATTGGAAATTCATCTGATATAAAAACACCTGAATCTCAAATTAATTACAATATTCTTCAAAGAATTAAAAACATTACCAGAATTGAAATTATTGATCCTTCTGATCTTGATCTTGTTAAACTTCACCTTGAACATGCTGATCTTATTATTGATGCTATTTTCGGAACTGGTCTTACTAGACCAATTAGAAATTTATCAGCTGCAATATTAGATCTGATAAATTCTTCTTCTGCTTATACTTTATCTTTAGATATACCATCTGGATTGAATTCAGTTACAGGAAAGATTAACGGTAAATCTGTAAATGCTGACGAAACTATTACCTTTCATAAAATGAAAAAAGGACTAATTAACAATTCTAAGTTATCAGGTGAAGTGCATTTAATGCAAATTGGAATTCCAATTGAAGCGGAGAGTTTATTTTAGCTTATAATTAACTTAATACTCGACAAATGAAAGTAATACAAATACCTGTTGGGCCACTACAGAATTTTACTTATATTCTCATTGATGACTCTACGAATATTGGTGCTATAGTGGATCCTGCTGATAATTTAGAAAAAGTTTTCAATATTCTTGACCGCGAAACTGTTCAAATTAAATACGTAATAAATACTCATGGACATTATGATCATGTTCTTGGCAATGCTGAAACACTATCTAAAACTTCTTCAAAATTAATTTGTCATGAGTCTTCTAAGATCAAACACGATATTTCTGTTAAAGAGGGTGACATTATCACGCTTGGTGCAACTGAAATAAAAATAATTCATACTCCTGGGCATGCTTCTGATAGTGTCTGTTTGTTAGCTGATGATAAGGTATTGACTGGTGATACTCTGTTTATAGGTGAATGCGGAAGAGTAGATCTTCCTGATTCAAATATGTCTGATATGTATGATAGTTTAATGAATAAAATCTCTAACATTCCTGATAATTATGAAGTATACCCTGGTCATGATTATGGACCTTCTCCTACTTCAACTATGAAGGTGGAAAAACTTACTAATTACACTCTTAAACCTCGAACTAAATCAGAATTTATTAATTTTATGTCTACTCCATGATTATTTATCTTTGTATTGCGGGTGTAAATGATGCGAATCTTAATTATTAGCAATTATGTTTCTCGTAATCATTTAGAAGATTTATTGATTAAGAGATTAATTCAGCTTGTTAAATGTATATTATCTTTATTCAGTTCTCTAGAGATTAATATTATTGTGAATGATGATTTTGATGCTGTTATTCTTACTGGTTCTATTGCGTTTGCTG
>CAZIZY010000065.1:0-22597 GCA_964544235.1 uncultured Nitrosopumilales archaeon | reverse complement strand
AATTCCTATAGTTTTCTCCTGTATAGGAAATGGTTCTACAAATCCTGCATCATCTATACCTTTGATTATTTCAGGCTGTAAATCTAAATTGTTAAAATGGCTCATTATAATGATCTTATCTAGTGCAATAATTTGTAAATAATATTACAATGATTTATTTTTAAATTAGATATTTAAAGATACTTATAATTAATAAATTAAGTATAATGACTCTTTTTCCACTTAATAGAACATCCTACTGCCTTTTGTGTAGAATCCTTAATTTCCTTATTTCCAAGAAGAAGATCAATATTAGTTCTAACATCATTTGAAGAAGAGGTCTTCTTATTATCCCAATTATCATCAATTCGACCTCTATAGCGAAGATTACGATTTTTATCAAATAAAAATACGTCAGGAGTTACTTCGGGACCATATTTTAAAGCAATTTCTTGCGTTTCATCTCTCAAATAAGGAAAATTAAACTGTTTTTCATTAGAACGAATAATCATACTATCAAAACTATCACCAGGATGTGATTCAGAATCATTAGAATTTATAGCAATAACTTGAACATTTTTATTTTGATAATCAGCTTGTATAGCTTTAATTCGATTTTCATACGCTATAGCATATGGACAATGATTACAAGTAAAGATCACTACAAGTAATTCTTTATCTGAGAAATCATCAAGAGTATATTCTTTTTTATCAGTGCCTATTAATTTGAAATCAAACGCTTTATCAGATATAGATAATCCCATTTTATTCTGTTTGTATAGAGTAAGTTGGACAATATAAACTTAATTTTATATATCTGAAAATAAAATAATGGTTTTGTGTCTATCGCTTTTATTATGGTTAATACAGATTTAGATGTACATGATGAATTATGTAACCAATTAAGAACAATTCCAGGAATAATAGAAGCCAATGAAGTTTATGGTATTTATGATATAATAATTAAAATAGAATTTAACAACATGAAAAAGTTAAAAGAGACTGTTTCAACTAGAATCAGATCATTAGATGGAGTAAATTCAACATTAACAATGATTTCAGCAGATTAGAAGAATTATTAAGAATTTAAAATGTCAATACACTTCACCAATACATTAACTAAGATGAAACAAGAATTCGTACCAATAGACAAGAACATTGTTAAGATGTATACATGTGGACCTACTGTTTATGATTATGCGCTTATTGGAAATTTTAGAACTTTTATTTTTGAAGATCTTTTAAGAAGATATCTTAAGTTTTCAGGTTACAATGTAATCCAAGTGATGAATATAACTGATATTGATGATAAAATAATCAACCACACAATCGACAAAAAAATATCACTAGCACAATACACAAAAAAATATTTAGATGAATTTATGAAAGATTTAGATATATTAAGAATAGAACGCGTAGAACATTACCCTAAAGCTACGAACCATATTGTAGAGATGGTGGAATTAATCAAAAGTTTAATGAAAAAAGGATATGCATATGAAAGAGGCGGATCAATTTATTATAACATTTCAAAATTTGAAACATATGGAAAATTATCAAAGATTGATACGACTAAAAAAGGGTTAAGAGAAAAGAACGATGAATATGATAAAGAGCAAATTAGAGATTTTGCTTTATGGAAAGCATGGGATGAAAACGATGGAGATATTTTTTGGAATACAGAATTAGGGAAAGGAAGACCAGGGTGGCATATTGAATGTTCAGCTATGTCAATGAAATATTTAGGCGCAAATTTTGACATACATGCAGGAGGCACTGACTTAATATTCCCTCATCATGAAAATGAAATAGCTCAATCAGAAGCAGTTACAGATAAAACTTTTGTAAGATATTGGATGCATTGTGAGCATTTAATAGTTAACGGCAAAAAGATGTCTAAATCACTAAATAATTATTATACTCTACGTGATTTATTAAATGAAGGTCATGATCCCGTATCAATTAGGTTTCTATTATTATCCACAAATTATAGATCACAACTTAATTTTACTATAGAGGGATTAATTCAATCTAAAGAATCAATCAAACGAATACGAGACTTTTATCACAGAATATCTAATCCACCTAATGGCTTAAAAGAAAATAAGGAGAAAATAATAAAAACGAGAATAACCGAATTTGAAAAAACTTTCACCAGATTCATGGATGATGATCTTAATATTTCAGGATCATTAGCCTCTTTATTTGATTTTATTAGAGAAATGAACATATTTATCGACAATAAAGAAATGTCTTATAGTAATTTAAAAGAATCCAAAGAATTAATTGAACGGATCAATAAAGTGATAGACGTACTTGAGACTAAATCAGAAAAAGATAAAATGATTAATGAAATAACAAATCTTAATTTCGATAAACTTCTTGAAGAAAGAAATAAAGCACGTAAAGAAAAAGACTGGATATCTGCAGATAAAATAAGAAAAGATATTAGAAATGCAGGATACGACATTGAAGATACTGAAAGTGGTTCTAGAATAATTCGTATTAAAAAAAACACTGAATAATTAATCGTAGTAAAGTATTAATCATCATCTAATGAAGAATATCCATTATTTATATGATCAATTTAGAATTTAATAAGAATATAATTGTAGAATATAATGGGATTAAAATTGCGTTAGATCCAACTAGATTGGATTCTGAATATACATCATTTATTTCTCATGCACATGTTGATCATCTTCCACGTTCTAAATTAGATGGAGACGTCATAGCTTCTAATGAAACAATACGAATAGCATCTCAAAGAGGTATAGAAATAAAAAATCAAAAAGAACCTATGTTTAATATAAAAATGAATCCGTCAGGTCATATTCTAGGATCAAGATCGTTGTATATTGATGAAGAATTACTATACACTGGCGATTTCTGTACTAGAGAAAACATATTTGAACAACCAGCAAAACCAGTTAAATGTAAAACACTAATAGTTGAATCAACATATGGAAAACCTGAATTCATATTTCCTCCAATGGAACAAATAATTGAGCAAACGCATAAATTAATTTCGGAGTATTTTGATAAAGGGAGACCGGTAGTTATGTTAGGATATCCTTTAGGTAGAGGACAAATTCTTACAAAGATAGCATCCACATGGGAACCATTATTCGTGCATGATAACATAAATGAAATGAACAATGCATACATAGAATTAGGAAAGGACTTACCACCAAATTTAGCAACATATTCAGAAGCAAAGAAAAATGGGTCATTAGAAAAGAACCCATGGATAATTATTGCGCCATTAAGAAGTGCAAAATCACAATTACTGAAAGAATTAAAATATAATTATGATGCGGCTCTTATAGGATTTGCAGGATGGGCTATAAATCCGAACTATAAATATTCAATGGGATTTGATAATGCTTTACCCTTAAGTGATCACTGTGATTTTAATGAATTAGTGAAATATATTAAAGAATGTTCACCTGAGAAAATATATACAACACATGGATACACAATCGAACTTGCAAGTCATTTACGGGAATTAGGATTTGATGCAACATCAACTAAATAATTAGAAATAATGTGACAAAAATGACTCTAAAATACGCTAAGAAACCATATTCGAAAAGACAAATAAACAAATTACTTAATCCATTAGTATCTGAATGGTTATCAAGTTTTAATAAATTAACACCACCACAAAAATATGCAATACCGATAATAAACAATAAAGAGAATACATTAATAGCCAGCCCAACAGGCAGTGGTAAAACAATAAGCGCTTTTCTTAACGTGATTAATGATCTTATAAATCTAAAAACTGAAAACAAACTTGAAGATGCTGTTTACTGCATTTACATTAGTCCTCTCAGATCATTAAATAATGATATACGTAAAAATTTACTTATTCCCTTAAACAATATTCAAGAAAAAGCACAATTAAAGAATGAAGATTTATCTGAAATAAGAGTAGGAATTAGAACCGGCGATACTCCTCAAAATGAACGAACAAAGATGCTTAGAAGACCACCACATATTTTGATAACAACTCCTGAAACACTAGCAATAATCCTTTGTGCGCCAAAGTTTAGAGAATGTCTACGAAGCGTAAAATGTGTAATTCTTGATGAAATTCATGAGATTTGTACATCTAAAAGAGGAGTACATCTTTCATTATCATTAGAGAGGCTTCAAGAACTTGCTAATAATAAACTCACCAGAATAGGATTATCAGCAACGATACACCCATTAGATGAAGTAGCAAAATTCTTAGTTGGGCAAGAGAATGGAATAGAAAGAGATTGCACTATAGTTGATACCAGATTTGTGAAACCAATTGAATTTAAAGTAACATGCCCAGTTCCAGATTTAATACATACATCATCTTCCAAAATTAATTCAAAATTATATTCATCAATAAGAAATAGTATTACGAATAATCATACTACATTAATATTTACCAACACTAGATCAAACACCGAAAGAGTAGTTCATCAACTTGAAAGATTGGGAAGTGTAAACGTTGACGAATTAGCAGCCCATCATGGTTCTTTATCCAGAGAAATGAGACAAGAAGTAGAAAATAAACTAAAAGAGGGAAACATGAAAGTTGTTGTTACAAGTACTAGTCTTGAATTAGGAGTAGATATTGGAAGTATTGATCTTGTAACACAAATTGGTTCACCAAAATCTATAGCCAGATGTTTACAAAGAGTAGGTAGATCAGGACATTCATTAGATAAAATATCCAAAGGAAATCTAATCGCGACAAATCGTGATGATCTCATAGAAAATGCAGTAATTTCTTTAGAAATATCTAAAGGAAATTTAGATAAAGTATACATTCCCAAATTATCATTAGACGTTCTTTCACAACATGTAGTAGGAATGGGAATAGAACAACAGTGGAACATTAAAGATGCATACGAATTAATAAAACGAAGCTATTGCTACAAAGATTTAGAACAAGATACGTTTAATCGAATTATAAAATATTTAAGCGGCGGATATCAGGATCTTGAAGAATTCAGAGTATATGGTAAAATTTGGTATGATAACGAAAGCGGAATGTTTGGACGAAGAGGACCAATGGTTAGAATGCTATACTCAACAAATATAGGAACTATTCCTAATGAAGTATCAATAAAGGTATATGATAACAAAAAAAAATTAATCGGGTTTATTGAAGAAGAATTTTTATTAAGATTATCTAAAAACGATATATTTGTTCTGGGAGGAAAAACATTTCAGTTTAAATATTCTAAAGGATTTAACGCATATGCTATACCTGCAACAAATATGAGGCCCACAATACCAGCATGGCATAGCGAGACTTTACCGCTTAGTTTCGAACTTGGAGAATCAATAAGTCAATTTAGAGGCAGAATATTCAAGATGATTGAAAAGAAATCACAAATTAATGATTTAGTTAAGATTATAATGAAAGAAACTTCAACTGATAAAATTGCAGCAACAAATATAATAGATTATTTCAATGAAGAATATAAATTCTTAAAGACAATAGGAATCACTAAAGTTCCATCACCTAAAAACATCATTATAGAGAACTATATAGATAATGATGATCGGCAAAATATTATATTTAACTGTATTTTTGGAAGAAAAATAAATGACGCATTATCAAGAGCATATGCTACAGCACCAGTAATATCTAAGAAAAGAAATGTACTAATTACAGTAAACGATAATGGATTTATCCTAACATTTTCTCCAGGAGTTCGAATAAACCCCAAATGGATAATTAAACAGGTTAAAGCAAGTAATTTAAGGAGAATTACATTAGAAGCGATAAAAAGAACTGAGCTTGTAAAAAGAAGTTTTCGGCATTGCGCTGTAAGATCATTCATGGTTTTAAGAACATATAAAGGACACAATATTAGGGTGGGAAGACAACAAATTAATTCACAAATTTTAATGGAAATTTGCCAAGAATTAGATAAATTTCCAGTTCTTGAAGAAAGTTATCGAGAAATAATAGAAGATAAAATGGATATTAAGAATGCGGAAAATATATTGAGTGAAATAGAAAATAAAAAAAGAGTATTTGTATTTGGACCAGAATCAAGAATCCCATCACCATTTACTCATAACTTAATTTTATCAGTATATGATGATGTAGTAGGAATAACTGATAAGAAAGCCCTTTTAGAAAACCTTTATGAAATCGTAAATAATCGAATTAATCAAAAAAATAATGGGAAATTACTCAAATGAGTAAAATAGAACTATTAGAATTAGACTCAAAGGTATCAATAGCATCACCATATCCATGTCTATACATCAAAAATGAAAATATATTGATCGTTGCTGATTTACATTTAGGACTCGAAGATAATCGTGCAGAACATGGAGTACATATTCCAAGAAGCTTCTTTTCAAAAATTAATTCACTAATTTTAGAGCCAATTAAAGAACTAAAATGTAAAAAAATAATTTTACTGGGAGATGTTAAGCATGAATTTGGAAAGATCCAAGAAGATGAATGGTGGAGCATCAAAAGGCTTTTTAGAAATATTAGAGAGTTAAACTGTGAACCTGAAGTAATACAGGGGAATCATGACAATCACATTATAGCAGTTTTAAAAGAGTTAAAGGTAAAACATCATAAATATTCATTAGAAATTAATTCTATACTGTTAGCACATGGGCATCGTGAATTAGGAGAAATAAAGAAAGAAATAACACATGTTATTATTGGGAACGAACATCCTGCAATTTCTATTTCAGATGAGAATGGAATAAAATATCGATTTAAAGCATTTATAACTGGACAATTACTTCATTTTAGATTAACAGTAATTCCATCAATTTCCCCATTATTTTTAGGAACTGAAATAAATAATAGCGAACAAACTAGATTTTTATCACCAATACTTCGTAAAGCAAATATTTCAGAATTTACACCATATTTAATTGAACCGATGATTTTCATTAAGAAATTTCCTTTAATTAAGAATATAAGAGATAATTTCAAATAGTTGAATTCACCCCTCTCAATTAATAGATATAAAAGTGAACCAATAATGTCAGCATATAGAAGATTTCCTGAAGAAATACTAGCAATGATTGGAAAAAGAATATCAGTGAAGAATATAGATGGTGAAGAATATGAAGGAGATTTAAGTGGAATAGATGAGAATCTGAACATCATAGTAGATAATCTATCCATAAACAATAATAACGCATTTAAAATAATAATGAATGGAAAATTTATTAAAGAAATTAGATTAATAGAAAAACCATTTGATCTGAAAAAACTAGCAAATAATTTAGATAAAGTATTTCCAGGATTAATTAAACTTCGTGAAGATATTGGAGTAATTATTGTAATGGAAAGATTCAAAGTAACAGAGAAAGGAATAATTGAAGGAAGCGGAATAACAGCTGAGCGTATTAAGAAAGTATATGATGAAACAATTAGTGCGGAAACAAAATAATCAATGGTTAGACTAAATAGTGTTTGAAATTATAGGAACCGATTTATCAGCCAGAGTAGGCAGGCTAAAGACCCCCCATGGAGAGATAACTACACCTGCACTCCTTCCAGTAATTCAGCCAGTTAGTCAAAGTATTTCATTAGATGCAATAAGTAATTTAGGATTTCAAGGAGTAATGACAAATGCATACATTACCCTAAGAAGAAAGAAAGATGAAGCTGAAAAGAAAGGAATACATAAAATCATTAATTTTAATGGGCCAATAATGACAGATTCAGGAGGATATCAAATTCTTGAATTTGGCCAAGTTAACACGAATTTGGAGCAAATGGCACTATTTCAACAGAAAATTAAAAGTGATATATGTGTAATATTAGATAAACCGACAGGCTATAAATCATCAAGGGAATTTGCTGTAAATAATGTTAAAGACACATTAATTGCTGCAAAAAAGACATTAAATATTATTGAAAAAACTGATTCATTATGGACAGGAGTAGTTCAAGGCGGACTACATTTAGATCTTTTAGCAAAATGCGCACAAAAGATGTCAAAGATGCCATTTGATGTTTACGCATTAGGAAGTCCAACAGGATTAATGGAGAATTATGGTTTTGCTCAACTTGGAAAGATGATTATTGAAACAAAGAAAAATATTCCAATTAATAAACCTCTACATTTATTTGGAGCAGGTCATCCATTAACAATACCATTAGCTGTATCTTTAGGCTGTGATCTATTTGATTCAGCGTCTTACGTTCTTTTCGCAAGACGCAATAAATACATGACAGAAAATGGAACAGTGAATTTAACTAGACTAAAAACACTTCCATGTTTATGTTCAATGTGCACTAAATATTCCTTAAAAGAAATTAAAGAAGCTGATTCGCTTGAACGTGAAAAAATTTTAGGATTACATAATTTATACGTATTACAAAAAGAAATAATGATGGTTAGAGAAGCAATATTAGAAGGAAGATTATGGGAATACACATTATCAAAATCAAGATTACATCCTAATTTATGGGGATCAAATATTCTCTTTAAAGAAGAAAACGAGTTTTTTAATGATGGAACCCCATTATTTAAACAAAAAGCCATATTCATAACAGATCATCCTGATCAGCATAGACCTGAAATAGCAAGGCATGTTAATACAATTATAAATAATATAAAATTAGATTCAAAGATAAAAATAATAGTAATAATTCCATTTATAAAAAATGAATTTCTATTTGATTCTGAATTTATAACGCAAATTGAACGATCAGTGAAGAAGAAGTTAGATATAATACAATTTTTTGTAATGAAACCTCCATATGGAATAGTTCCACTAGAAATATCAGATATTTATCCAACATCACAAACAGTATTAAGTGATAATGATGAATTCACGGACAATATCACGATAGATAATATTAAGAAGATTATATTTCAATTTAATATTAAAAACATAATTTTCATTCACCCTAAAGGTTGGAATCCAAGATTTTTAAAAATAATTTCCAAACATAATGATATTAAGATAATTAAGATTAATACGGAAAAAAAAGAATCAGAAAGATTTGAAGCATTTCAGAATTATATTAAGAATATAGATTAAGTACGATAGAAATAATACAAATATTAATAATGAAAAATAAAATCAAAATAGGAATAACAGGACTTGGAGGATTTGGAATAGTGTGCTCACACGCACTAGACATGTCAGATAAGGCCGAAATCATAGCGATTCAAACTAGAAATAAAGAAAAAATAAAGAAATACTCAAAAGAATTTAACGCCAAAGGATATTCAAATTACGAAGAAATGATTAAAAATGAAAAATTAGATGCAGTATGCATAACAACCCCTCAACATATTCATTCTGAACAAGCAATAAAAGCTATGAATTTAGGCCTTCATGTTTTTTGCACTAAACCAATGGCATTGACTATAAAAGAAGCTGATAAAATGATTGATACGGCAAAAAAGAATAACGTAAATTTGGATATTGGATTTCATTATAGGTATGACGAACAAATAAAAAAAATACGTGAACTTGTAAAAGCTGACGAGATTGGAACGCCATTTTATACAATATCATCAATACAATCATTTAGAGGCGCAGATTATTGGGAATCAGGGCCATGGAGAAAAGATCCAAAGTATTCTGGCGGAGGAGCAATTACTCTAAACTATTCACACGATATTGATTTTCTTCAATGGTATTTTGGAGAAGTCAAATGGATAATAGGTTCAACAGAAAGCATGGTTCATAACAATGATGTAGAAGATGTAGCAAATGCGATCATTAAATTCAAAAATGGAGTTATCTCAAATTTTACATGTAGCACAGCTACCTATTCAACTAAATCACCTAGGTTAGAAATATTTGGAACTAAAGGAGTAATATCACTAGTCACTACTGAAAGTAAAGATCCTAAATTACCATATCCGACTACTAAAATAATAATTCATAAAAACGGAAAATGGAGAACAATTAAAATGTCAGAATCATCAAATCTTGTAAAAAAATGGGAAAATAAATTAATGCCGTGGACTGCCCCATTAAAAGGATTAGCTTCAATAGAATCATTGGATAATAACATAAACGAATTTCTTAAATGTATTATTAATAATAAGCCACCTATAATTGACGGAAAAGAAGGTAAGAAATCATTAGCAATAATCAATGCTATTTATGAATCAAGTAAAACTGGAAAACGTATTTCAATAAAAGGATAAAAATAATTTATTTTTTTAACCTAGTTGAAATTAAAGTTGGGACTAATATTATACTAGCCAGAAAAGCAAGAATTATTGCTAAAACAAATACTTGACCAAATAATCTGAGGGGAGCTATTCCTGATAGACCTAATAAAGCGAATCCACCAGCAGTAGTAAGTGCAGCAGATAACATAGCTTTACCAGTAGTATCTACACTAAATGCAGTAATGTCAGATAAGTTAGCATTAGGATTTGAATGAAATTCTTCTTCAATTCTTCCAGCAATATGAACGGAATAATCAATTCCTAATCCTAAAGTTAAAGCGCCAATAACAATAGTTTGCTGATTAAGAGCGATTCCTAAAAATCCAAGTGTGCCGTAAACCCAAAAGACTACAAGAATTAAAGGAGTTCCAATAATTAAACCTCGGATAGGATCTCTTTTTTGAATACCATTGATAAGAACAAGCATACTTAGAAAGATTAAAGCAACGATCACAGTAGATATAATAGAGGAACGTGCTACATCTTCAGTTATTTGCGCAATAATAAAATCTCTACCAGTTAATTGAATAGAATATTGAATATTAGAAATCTCAGCAATATCAGAGCTTAATGAGGATTCAAGATCTAGAGAATCTTGATAATTTAATGAAGGAGATTGGAATCTAATTACAGATTGTTGACCATCAGAAGACAGTATACCGGATGATATAGATTGAGCTTCAGAGGATAATAAATAAGTTTTAAGAGAATCCCAATCATCATCCGATGATTCATTTTCTACCGCAATAACAAGATTATTTAATTCCGGATTTACTTGTCTAGAAAGTTGAATACGTGACCATAGACTATCAATATTGGGAGATAATTCAGGATAAGATGATAACATAGTAATAAGGTGATTATGAATCAACATATTTTCCGAAGTAAATTGATCACCATCAATAACAAGATAATTATATCCTTCTCCTCGAGAGAAATTATCACTTAATATAAAGAAATCTTGAACAATAGGTAGTTTATCATTAAAATTATCACGAGGATTAAACCCTACATCAAGATTTAAGGAGGAATATAATAGAGGAGCAGTTAATAATATACATACAAACAACACAATTTTAGGTTTATGAATTAACTTACCAATGAAGATTGCAAATTTACTTTCACCGTAACTAACATTAGGAAGAGAAAACTTTCGAGGCTTCATTATACTTAGAACCGCAGGTAAAGTAGTAACAGAAAGTAAGAAGGCGATTAATAATCCTATTGCGACAGTTATACCAAAATCTTGTAAGAATCTAGCTGATGATAATCTATATGAAGAGAATCCTATAAAATCAGTAATAATAGCTACAGAAAGAACAGTTGAAGTAGCGATTGTACTTGTAGTTAATGCTTTAATTAAATCAGATTTATTCATATTAATTAATTTGGAGAAGGAATTTTGTAAATTATCAGAGGAATTAGCAATATTAGAAATTATTAGTTTTTCTTCACGAAACCGCATAACAACATGCAAGCCATAATCTACACCAAGAGCCAGCATTAATATCGGAATTGCATTCATAGCTGGGTTAAATACAACTCCTGCAATAGAAGCGATACCATATGTAACAATTATTGCAGAACCAGTAACTCCAAGAATTAGAAATGTTTCTCTGAAACTCCTTAAACGAGTCCATAAAACAGTTCCTAATATAACACTAGCAATACTAGTTAAGAATCCTATTTCACTAATAATAGCAGAAGTATTATCTATCTCAAATCTAGAAAAACTAAAAACACTTATTTCATTATTAACTTGAGATAATATGTTATTTTCAAGATTAATAGTTAATGCAGAAAGTTCTGCAGTAATTTCATCTTTGGATTTTCCATAAATTATAGAATCAAATGGAGCAGATTCTTCAGAATTAAGAACAGCAGCTTGAACAAGTACATATTCAGAAGTTAACCACCAAGAATCAGAATCAACAGAAGACGGTAATAAATTAGATAAAGAAGACGAATGATCTAATGATTGAATAGCTAAATGAGAATAAATATTCGTTTCAAGATTATTCATGATTTCTAAGAAACGAGGCAAATCATCAGTATTAACTTGTTCAGTGGATACAGATCTTAATTGAGAAACAATAGGAATAAGAGAATCAGTACGATTAGCACCTGAATTAAAACGTATTAGCCAGTTATTCGGATCATCAACATTCCAATTATTAAGATCTGAAGAAGTAGGAGAAGTTATAGCCGGAATAAGATTGACTGCTGATTCTAATTTCGATAAATTTACTTGAGAATCATTAGTATTCATTTCAGATAATATATTTGATAAATTAGAAGTCCATCCAGAATATGAATCAGTATTTTCTGGATCAGAATATTCACTCCAAAACCATATTAAACTAGCAGGACCAACCACAGAGTTATCACCAAAAATATTTTTTTGAAGCTTAGAAACATCAGAATCAGAAAGTAATTCAGATTCAATAATAACTAAATCATTCCATATATTACTAGAAGAAAGACTATCATCATCTAACGTAACAATAACAGTAATAACATCAACATCTTGTCCAAATCTATTTTCAACTTCATTAAGTAGGTTTACTTGATCATTATCAGGAAAGAACGCATTTTCATCTGTGCTTTGCGTATAAAACATACCAGTAGCCCATCCGCTCAAAATAATAATGAGAAACGAAAGGAGAATTGTTTTTTTAGGATGCTGAATAGAGTGACGCGAAATATAATTTACAGGATTCATTAATTATGTGATGATTACATATTAATCAAGTTAATAAAGTTTAGTGGTAATAATTACTAAAAGATCATAACAATAGTATTAGTCAGAATTAATTATCCCAAACTTTTTCACATACTCGGAGAAAATTACTTGACCATATTTTTTCTATTTCTTTATCAGAATAACCTCTAGAAATTAATCCATTGGTAAAATTAATTAATTTAGTAGTATCTGGAATTTCATCAAGAGAATGAGAACTAGAAGAACCATAAAGATTATTGAAACCTTTCAATGCAGATTCAATGTCTACATAATCTACAAAATCAGGTCCAACTCCAATATAATTAATACCTACTAAATCACGGATATGATCTACATGATCTAATAATTTTTCAAGAGTAGGTTTTGAATCAATAAAACCAGGATAAAAACAAACACCAATAACTCCATCCTTTTCAGATAATGCTTTAATTTGTTCATCAGTTAGATTACGAGGATGATTAAAAAGATCACGACAATTAGAATGTGATGCTACCACTGGATCTCGTGAAAGATTAATGACATCCCAAAAACCAGGATCATTAAGATGAGAAAGATCAATTAGAAAATTTTGGTTATTCATTTCGTCAATAAGACTAACTCCAAAATTACTTAATCCAGAACTAGAACGTTCCCCCGTTCCGTCAGCAACGAGATTACGAGCATTCCAAGTAAGTTGAGAACTCATTACTCCTAGTGAACGAAATGCTTTAACAAGAGCTACATTTTCACCAAAAGGTCTTGCGCCTTCAAAATGAAGTATAAGAGGAATTTTCCCATTCTTAACTGAATTACGAAGATCATTAACAGAAGTAACTATAACAAAATGTTTACTATCAGAAATATCCTGAAGGAACATATTAATCGTGTGAAAAGTCAGAGTAGTAGGATGATCACTAGTTCCAATACTATAATTACCACTATCACCCATAACAGCTACAAAGCTAGCATTAACTGAACCCTTCTTTAATTTTGGAAAATGAATAGTATCAGCAACCTTACTTTCATAATTAGAACGCCGGGTAATTACGTCTAAACCTATATCTGAATGTGCATCAAGAATAAGGATTTTTTCATGAAGAGCTAAAGCATGATCAGTATATTTATTTGATAACGTCAATATGATCATAAATAATTAAGATTTACTGATTTTTGAAGTTTATTATCGTATTTTTCCAAACATTTTGTGAATTAAAAGGTAAAGAAACATGAACACGATCAGCAATATGAGAATATCGTTTTCTCAGTAATGTTGGTAAATCATCCCAACTACCTTCAATAATAAAATGTGATAGAATATCATCAGAAATTAAATCAGGCATATTACCCCAATCACCTTTAAGTGATTTCTCATGAAGCTTCGTAACAACATCATTCCATCCATGATGTTTAAAGATTGGAGAATATGTTCGAGT
The DNA here is from genome assembly GCA_964544235.1 of uncultured Nitrosopumilales archaeon. Classification (GTDB taxonomy): domain Archaea; phylum Thermoproteota; class Nitrososphaeria; order Nitrososphaerales; family CAZIZY01; genus CAZIZY01. The sequence continues at coordinate 8,285 of CAZIZY010000065.1, read as the reverse complement.
TGAAGAATAAAAAGCAATTTGATAACGAATAAGCTGCTTTTCTAATTCAATTTCATCAGGGGTACCAATAGCTGCAAAAACAGGAATATCAATTTGAAAATCCGAACGACTCCGACCAGCAATATTAGCGCCAGCCATTATAGAAGGCACCATTATATCTTCTAAATATTTAGAAGTATGAAGCGGATGAACCAAAATGCCATCAGCTAATTCGCCAGCTAATTTACACATGTTAGTATTAACCGCAGCTAAAAATATAGGAATATTAGGATGAGATATAGGACCAGGATTAAAGAAAGGCGGCATTAAATTAAAAGAGAATAGTTTTCCGTTAAAATCTAACTTATCTCCATTTTGCCAACAGGACCATATAGAACGTATAGAATTAATAACTTCGCGCATTCGTAAAATTGGTTCACTCCAAGTCATACTGTATCGACGTTCAATATGTCCCTTAACTTGACTACCTAACCCTAAAATAAATCGGCCTTTAGAAAGTTTTTGAAGATCCCAAGCAGAATATGCTAAATCCATAGGACTTCTAGTAAATGCAAGAGCAATAGAAGTGCCAAGAGTAATATTCGAAGTATTATTAGCAATTAAAGAAAGATAAATGAATGGATCACGTTTAGTTTCAGATACCCAAATACAATCAAAACCAAAATCTTCAGCAGTCTTTGAAAGAGTTATTACATCAGAAGGAGAATCAGATTCAAGATGAACATCAATATACATTTGTGGCATATGTAGTGATAACATTATCTTTTAGTTTAATATTAACATAATGATGATGATTCAGATAAAGCAATAAAGGAAAGTGAGATTATATTAGTGATTAACAATGAATAATGGAAAAAAAGAAATCAGGGTAATTGGAGTTATTGGTTCAGGAACAATGGGACATGGAATCGCCCAGATATGTGCAATGGCAGAATATGAAGTAATATTAACCGACATAAATGAAGAGATTCTATCAGGTAACTTAAGTAAGATTAAATGGAGTTTAGATAAACTTAGTGAAAAGAAGCAAATTACAAAAGAAGAAGCTGAAAAAGCATATGAGAGAATAAAAAGATCAACGAAATTATCTGAGATGGCTACAAAATGTGATCTAATAATAGAAGCAGCTCCTGAAAATATTAAGATTAAATCATCAATTTATAAAGAAATAGATAGCAAAGCACCCCCACATGTAATATTTGCGTCAAATACAAGTACATTACCAATAACAGAAATAGCAAGTTATACCACAAGACCAAAACAAGTAATAGGAATACATTTTTTCAATCCACCTCAATTAATGCCACTTGTAGAAATTATAAAAGGAGATTTAACTAGCGAAAGAACCGTTAACCAATCATTAGATGTAATCAATAATTTAAAAAAAGAGATAGTGATATGTAAAAAAGATGTTCCAGGATTCATAGTAAATAGAATTCTGGGGCCATTAATACAAGAAGCTGCATGGGTAGTTCATAGAGAAGAAGCAACAATATCAGAAATAGATTCAATGGTAAAATATAAAATTGGAATCCCAATGGGGCTGTTTGAATTAGCAGACTATACAGGAATAGACATATTATATAATGCAGCCAAAGAAGTAAGTAAAAGAGATCCAAAAGCATTAAATTTATGTCCAATGTTTAAAGATTATTTTGACAAAGGATGGTATGGGAAAAAAACTCAAAAAGGATTTTATGAATATAATAACAAAAAGACAGATAAGCCAGAAATATCAAATAAATTATCAGAAAAAATAGATCCAATTAAAATATTTTCTCCAGCAATCAATGAAGCATATTGGATAGTTAGAAAAGGAGTTGCGTCTAAAGAAGACGTTGAAAAAGCAATAATGATGGGATTAGGATTTCCAACAGGAATATTAAAAATGGCTAATAAATGGGGGATTAAAAATGTGCTAAAAACACTTGAAGAAAACAAAAAGAAATATGGCGAATATTATAGCCCTGACCCATTGATAGTAAAGAATGCAAATAATGAATTAGAAACATCAACAAATAATGAATATGAAGAAATTCAAATAAAAATAGAGCCACCAATAGCAGAATTAATTTTGAATAGGCCGCATCGATTGAATACAATAACAATAAAAATGATGGAGGAAATTGAAAATGCCTTAGACTCTATAAAAAACAATAAAGAAGTAAGAGTATTAATTTTCAGAGGTTCAGGAAATAAAGCTTTCAGTGCTGGAGCAGATATAAATACATTTGTTGGATTATCAGCAGAAGATGCAGTAAAAATAGCATATAGATTCCATGAAGTTTTTGATAAAATTGAGAATTTTCCAAAACCTACAATTGCAGCAATTGATGGATACGCATTAGGTGGAGGATGTGAAATAGCACTAACATGTGATTTCAGAATATCTTCAAATAGATCTGAAATCGGTCAGACAGAAATAAGTTTAGGATTAATACCTGGTGCCGGTGGAACTCAAAGACTTCCAAAAATAATTGGGGAATCAAAAGCAAAAGAAATGATATTATTAGGAAAAAAGATATCTGGAGAAGAAGCAGAGGAATTAAGATTAGTGAATACAGTAATACCATACAAAGAATTTGATAAAGAAATAAAGAAATTCGCTTCAAAATTAGCTGAAGGCCCCCCTATAGCATTAGAATTAGCTAAATTATCGATTCAAATGTCAAGGAATGAAACAGCTAAAAATGGGAAAAAGTTTGAAGCTGAGGCATTTGGAAAAGTCTTTTCTAGTAAAGATTTGATGGAAGGAATTTCATCATTTATGATGAAAAAGAAACCTAAATTTAAAGGGGAATAAGAAGATAATTGCGTAAAAGAAATAGATAACAAATGAAAGAAATAGAGGAAGGAATATATAGAATAGCATTACCAACACCTATTCCAGATATTAAAGAAACTTATTCGTATTTACTTATTGGAGAAAATGGCAATATATTAGTAGATGCAGGATGGAGAAGCCAAGAATCTCTAAATAATTTAAAAGAAAATATGTTGAAAATAGGAAGTAAAATCGAATCAATCAAAGAAGTAATAATTACACATCTTCATGTAGATCATTATGGATTAGCACAAGAAATTAAAGAAATATCGGGAGCTAATATTATTGTTCATAAAAAAGAGATTGAATCAATTAATACACTCAAAAGCAAAGAATATAGAAAAGATCTAAATAAATCTGGCCTTAATGAAATAGACATTAAACAATCTATCAAAATGATTGATTTAATGGAAAAAGATATCCCAAGAAATTTTGATCAGATTCTACAAGGAAATGAAGAGATTAAGACTAAGAATAATTTATTTGAAATAATACTTACTCCAGGTCATACGCCAGGACACATTTGTCTATACGATAAGAAAAAAAAGATAATGATATCAGGAGATCACATTTTGAATAACTCAACGCCAAACATACCTTATTATCCTATAGAGGAGAATTACAATCCACTGAATGATTATTTAGAATCATTAAAGAGCATATCAAAACTAGAAATTAAAAAGATGTTACCAGCACATAATGAAACATTTAGTAACGTTCAAAATAGAATTGAACAAATTATAAAGCACCACTCAGAAAGATTGGAAGACGTAATAAATGCCCTAGATTATGAATCAAAGAACATACAAGAGATAGCTATAGAAATATCATGGACAAAAAGAAAATGGAATAATTTAGATTCTATTAATAAGTTCTTTGCGATACTTGAAACTATATCACATTTAGAATTCTTAAGATTGAATAATAAGATTCAAAAAGATTTTAAAAATGAACGATGGGAATATGCATTAATAAAAAAAGATAGATAAATTAAACTATAAGGAAACTAAAATAATAAATGAAGAATAATGAAAACTGAATTTAAAGGAGAATTCGTTTCAAAAGCAACTAGAGATAAAGTTTTTGATTTTTTACTTAATCCAGAATTACTATCAGAATGTTTGCCGGATATTCAATCAGTTGAAATTAAATCTGAAGATAATTTCTTAGCTAAAGTAAAAGTAGGAGTAGGATTTGTTAAAGGAAATTTTAATTTTGATTTTAAAGTTATAGAGAAGAATCCCCCAATAATGGCGAAATTAAGTGCTCATGGTTCAGGAACAGGTAGTAAAATTGAATTAGAGACCATAATGGAATTAACGGAAACAACAAATGGAGGAACTAAGATGAAGTGGGAAGCTGACACAACAATGACAGGAATGATGTCAGGACTGGGTCAAGGAATAATAAAATCAACAGCTGAAAAAATGATTAATCAAATATTCAGCAATATAAAAAATGAACTTGAGAAAGAAGAATAATGGCCAATAAAATTAGATGTTCACATATTCTTTTAAAGAAACAAAGTGAAGCGTTGAATATTTTATTACAAATAAAAAAAGGAGAAAAATTTGGTAAATTAGCAAGAAGTAATTCATTATGCAGTTCTAAAAGAAAAGATGGTAACTTAGGATATGTTACTAGAGGTAAAATGGTGAAAGAATTTGAGAATGCGGCATTTAAATTAGAAGTAGGGCAAATTTCAGAACCAGTAAGAACACAACATGGATACCATATAATAAAAAGACTAGAATAAGAAAATAAATAATTTAATCAGATTAATACAAAAATACATTTATCTATTAGAATGCATAATTACTTATTATTCGTGAGTAATAAATCAATATTTGAAAATAAACCGTGGTTAAAGAATTATCACTCTAGCATAAAAGACAATATTGACATCCCGGAAGAACCATATACTGAAGCAATAGAAAGAGCATCTAAAGAATATCCTGATAATACGGCAATAATTTTCTTAAATGAAAAACTAACATATTCACAACTAAAAGAAGATTTTTATAAATTTGCAAAAGCATTAGATGAAAATAAAATAAAGAAAGGAGACAGAATTGCAATATTTTTACCAAATTGTATTCAATTTGTAGTAGCATATTTAGGGATACTAAAAATTGGCGCGATAGCAGTTCCAATAAATCCATTATACACATCATCTGAAATCAATCAAATCGTTAAAGATTCGAATTCAAAAATAATTATTTGTTTAGATATACATTATGATAATGTGAATAAAGCTATTAAAAATAGTGAAATTAATAAAGTGATAGTGACGAATGTAGCTGATTATCTACCAAGAATTAAAAAGACTATAGGAACAATAATAAGAAAAATTCCGTCAGCTAGCTATCCACAGAGTTCTAAAGTAACATCATTTAAAGAATTCATGGAAACAAAAAATAAAGATATTCCAAATAATAAAATTAACCCTAAAACAGATTTAGCATGTTTGCAATATACAGGAGGAACAACAGGAATACCAAAAGGAGTAATGCTAACTCACAAGAATCTTGTTTCTGATCGTACAATAGCTTATTCAACAATAGAGCCATTTCTTAAAGCAGGTAAAGAAATTGAATTAGCATTACTGCCAATGTTCCACATATATGGTCAAGTTGTGATACTTGGAGGTAGTCTTGCATATGGCCATACATTATTAATATTTCCCAGATTAGATCTAAATGATTTAATTAAAAAAACAAAAGAGCATGGAGTAACAATGTTTTATGGAGTTCCAACATTGTATAATGCTTTATTAAATCATAATAAATTTGATAAAGAAAATGTAAAAAGCGTAAAATATTTTCTGTCAGGAGCAGACACATTACCAATAGAAATATCTAACCAATGGAAGAAATCTACTGGAAAAGAAATAATACAAGGATACGGTTTAACTGAAACAAGTCCAGTAGTTAATGTAAGCCCATTTAACAAAAATAAAATAGGATCATTCGGAGTACCTATTCCTAATACTTTAGTAGGATTATTAGATGTAGAAAAGAATGTAATGGTTCAAGATTATAATACTGAGGGTGAATTAATAGTCAATGGACCACAAGTAATGAAAGGCTACTGGAATTCTATTGATGAAACAAAGAAAGTATTAATAAAAATTGAAGGAAAAACGTGGTTTAGAACGGGAGATCTAGCTAAAATGGATGAAGAGGGATACTTCTATTTTATAGATAGAATAAAAGATATGATCAAATATAAAGGGTATTTAGTTTCAGCTGCAGAAATTGAGAATGTTTTGTATAAACATCCAGCTATTAAAGAAACAGCAGTAATAGGAGTAAAAAATAAAGCAGTAGGCGAAAAAATAAAAGCGTATATCGTTTTAAATGAAAAATATGAGAATACGAATGAAGATGAAATTATCAAATGGTGTGATGATAAATTAGCTCCATTTAAAATTCCTAAATTAATTGAATTTAAAGACTCACTACCAAAAAGTACTATTGGAAAAATATTAAAAAAAGATTTACGGAAAAATTAACTTATAAAATGAATATAATTAAGAATTATTCCGAATGATTATACAAATCATAACCCATCCAACTAATCCAAAGGGATATTAGAATAGCCTCTATAATTTCAGGTACAGCAAATCCAACATTGATGTATTGATGCCAAGAATTAAAGAATGCAGAAATAACAAGTAAAGATGATGCCCCAAGAATAATAGAAAAATAGCCTTTATTCTTTAAATCTATTCGAATAAAATAGATTCCGAATATTATAAAAGACAATGGAGCAATAGTAAAGAATCCAATCGCAGAATAAAGGTGAAGAATTCCATCAGCTTCAGTAAATATACCAACAAAAGAAAGAGAAGCTCCACCAATAATTAATAAAATGCTCCCAATAACTAATACAATATTCTTATTATAATATCGAAATAAACCAATACTGAATATAAAATTTAGAATGCCTGAGATAATAAGAGAATAATTAAAAATGTTAGCTACATCGCTAACACCTAAATCACTCAAAGCATTAGTTCTCCAATTAAAACTACCATCAGAATTCCATCGAGAACTATAGTATTGAGCAAGATCAGATCCACAACCTAAATCACATAAAGATGCCGAAATAAAAACGCCTGAAAGAGAAAGAATTACAGCGATTATTCCAAAAATTCCCGATAATTTAATAAAATTCAATAGATCTTCAGAAAAATATAGTGAAATATTATATTTAATAATAACGAAATAACGATTTAATAAAGTAATTCAGATATTAAAATATAATAAATGAAATAAATTATAACTTAACTAATCGTTTGAAGTAAATATTAAAAATAATCATAGCTGTAGCAAAAATTGCTAAAGAAATCCAACCTATATCAAATGAACCTGTAGAATCTCTAAGTACACCAATCATAAGAGGAATAAGTACACCACCAAAGTTTGCCCAAGTATTTTGAATTCCAGTAGTTAACCCAGTAGAATCAGTTTCAAAAAGATCAGGGATAATAGCAAACATAGGACTACGATGAGAATTACCGAACCAAGAAATTGAGAATACAACTATAACTATAAGAATAGGAGAATTAACTAAAACTAAAAAAAAGAACGAAATAGCTAATCCAATCCAAGAAATCAAAACTACATTTAACCGGCTATTTATTTTATCGGACAGGTATCCACCAGATATATTGCCTAACATTCCTAATAATCCAGAGGCCATTAAGAAAATTCCTGATTCAAAAAGTGAAAAGTCTTTACTAGTATAAAGATACGTAGGAAGCCATACTAAGAAAGCATTATCCATTCCCCATCTAAAGAATTGATTTAACCCTAAGAATAATGAGTTTTTACTTAGTATTAGATTCTTAACAATTTGGTCGGATGAAGAATTTCTTTTATTATCGGAGGAATCATTATTAACATTATTAACATTATTAACATTATTAACATTATCACGATCAATTAATAATTTATATGAAAATAATCCTAAGATAATAGATGGTAAAGATAATATCAGAATTGAGTATCGCCAATCCAGATTCATAGCTAAAAATGGAGCAGATAATCCTGACAAACTGATTGAAACACTTGCAGCTGAACCAAAAATGCCCATAGCTAAACCTCGTTTTTTTATTGAAAACCAGTCACCAATTGAACGTAACCCAGGATCAAAAACAGTTGAAGTAGCCAATCCAATTAAAGCACGAGTGATTAAAGCTTGAGTAAGATTAGTTGACATTGAAAAAAGAATGCTAAATATTCCTACACAAATTAATCCAATAGAAATTAGTTTTCGAGGTCCATATTTATCAACCGCATAACCCATAGGAATTTGAAATGCCGCATAAGCTATAAATTGAACAGTAGTAAGAAGTGCAGCTTCAGTATATGAAAGATTAATACTATTCATTATTAATGGGATCAAAGGAGAATATGCTTTACCAGCTAAAACACTTACTAAAAGTGCAAATGAT
>CAZIZY010000064.1:0-7456 GCA_964544235.1 uncultured Nitrosopumilales archaeon | reverse complement strand
GTTTAACACAGGCTTCATTCAAGATATATCTAGTCGACATATTATCCAATCCATCAACAACACAATCTAATCCGTCTATCATTTCAATAACATTTGAACGACGTAAATTTTCAGATACAGCTTCAATTTTTAAATTAGCGTTAAACTCACTCAGTCTTTTTTTTGCTACTTCGACCTTAGGAAGGCGTAAATCAGTATCACGATATAATGCTTGACGATGTAAATTATTTTCTTCTATAGTATCTTGATCGATTAATCTTAAGAAATTCACTCCTGACAAAGCCAAATATAATGAAGAAATACTTCCGAGCCCACCTAACCCAATTATCCCGATTTTTGAATTAAATAACTTCTTTTGACCACATTCACCTAATTCTTCAAGAATAATTTGCCGAGAATAATATTGAGATAAATCATTCTGAAATGAATTAGGCATAATAATAACAATAATTAAACAACATATAAGAATAAACGATTAATAGTGAAAGAATTCAAATTGAGAGTTATCAACTATAATTGGAAAGATAATAAGATCACGCGAACATTATTATGAATGTAAGAAGAATAGTGATAGCCAAAGAAACAACTAGACCAACTAATAACTTATCCAGTTGAGATGGTAATCCTCCTTTTAATATTGAAGGAATAACAAGAATTAACCCGAACATGAACATGAAAGCAGATACACCTTCGAGACCTTCTAATAATGCCTCTACAGCTAAACCTGTATGCCCGAATAACATTCCAAATAACCCAAATATTACAAGTAATATTCCAGGAAAGAAATTATTCCAATCCATTTTAATTACTTAATTCTTACTTACGTTCTTAAAGATTACTAGCAGATTTAAAAACAAAAAGAGAAAATAGGCTAAAGACGAAAAAGATATAATTGTTATTAAAGAGATAGTCGAATACTCTGTATGGCATCAAAAGAAGAAAGGACATTTGAATTATCAAAAGAGCTATTAAAAGGATCAATAGATATTCACGTGCATGCAGTTCCACATTTAAGAAGTAGTCCTAGGAGAGTTGATCCATTTCAAGCATCAATTCAAGCTCGAGATGCAGGAATGCAAGCAATTGTATTAATGGATGTCATAGAAATGACTAATGGAATATCATGGCTAGTAAATAGGTTAATTCCCGATTTTAAAACATATGGAGGATTAATCATGAATACTGTTTATGGAGGGATGAATCCAAGAACGGTAAAGAATTCGATAAAATATGGGGAAGGAGCTAAATTTATTAGTTTTGGAGCTCACTCAACTTATTTCCAAGCTTCGAAAGAAGGAAGAGTAATCAATGGCAAATTTAAATCTCTGAAGGATGAATATCCTAAATTTATAGAAGAAGAACTCAGCAAATGTATTAAGATACCGATAAACGAAGAGCCAGGATCAGAATTGAAGGAAATATTAGAATTGATAGGAGATAACCAACAAATCTACATGAATACAGGACATGTTTCTGTAGAAGAGGCTATACGTTTAGTTGAACTTGCAGAAGAATATGGAATTAAAAAGGTGTTAATAGCTAGTGCGCCAGCCAGATTAGCTACAATTGAACAATTGCGATATATGGCAAACAAAGGAGCTTTTATCGAATTCACATTAGAATCATATACACATGCAGGTTCAATCCCAAAGACACATTATTATTCAGAATTAGAATATGCATCAAAAGGAATGAAAGATGGAGAAAATCCAAGTATAGATTCAGCGGCAAAACAAATTAAAGAAATAGGAGTAAAACATTGCATAATATGTACTGATTTTGGAGCTGACACATTACCAGAACCAGTTGAAGGGCTAAGAATGTTTATAGCTTCATTATTAGATTTAGGAATTTCACAAAAAGATATTAGTAAATTAGTAAAAACTAATCCAGAACAATTACTCGGAATATAATTTAAAAAATAATAAGAGTGATATGATGATAATCAAAACGCGTATGAAGCCAGCTTTTTTCTTCTAACATCAATTACTTCGAGTAAGACATCTAAATCAAGATTTGAAAGATCATCCCCATAACGAGAACGAAGAGTAATAGCGTCAGGGCTAGTGGGAATAGTATACAATATATCACCCTCATTTACATGTCTACCGACAATGGGTTCATTCATAGATAATGCTATTTGCATTCCTGAAATTGCTTCAGATACAGAATCGCCTTTATCTTGCATTCCATGTACAGAACCAATAATTTCACCAGACATATTCATAACTTTAGTATTATTACGAATTTTTCCAGAAATTACTTCAACCCCAAATATAGCAGGATTGCTTCTTCTAAATACACTGTCAGGTAAGAATTTAAACTTAGAAGGCATTGTAAGCGATTCTAAATCCTTCTTGGATTGCGATTCTTTTTCATCCTTCACCCAAGAAAGATAATCATCTAATAATGTGTATATTATAGGAGACGAAAAAAGTTTAACATCCGTATTTTTGAGATGAAGTTCTGCATCAGGAAGAGGTTTAACGCCAAATGCGAGTATAGCGCCTAAGAAGTTATCTTTTTCTGAGACAGTTGCAGCTTCTATAACATCTCTTTTACTAATTCGTCCAATATCAGCCATTCGTATAGGAACAGAATTTCGTTTTAGCATAATAGTTAAAGCTTCAAGTGAACCAATAGTATCAGTTTTAATAACAACACCCAAATCATCAGTTTCAATGAAAACAGATCCAATTTCCTTAGAGATTTCATTTAATATTTGGGATTGATCACCAAATTCAGGAACAGATCTAAAGGGAGACCCAGCCAATACCCCATCAAGATTAGAAGCGGCAATTTTAACACCAGCAGCAGCTTGAACTAATTTGACAGGAGTAAAACGATCTCTTGGATCTCTCATTTCTTCAAGAGGTTTAGGTAAAAGTAAAGTGCGGATTTTTGCAGTTATAGGACCATCTCTTTTACTCATTGCAATAAGTTCGCCAGAATTCAATACACCGTCCAAAAGAATAATATCAGCAGTTTGCCCAAGGCCGGGTTCTTCTTTCAATTCTAAAACGATTCCACTAGATAATCCAGAAGAAGCGCCAAGATTAGCTGTAAGATATTCTTGAGTAAGTCCTATTATAATAGCTATAAGTTCAGGAATGCCGTATCCAACTTTTGCACTTACAGGAATGATTGCTATTTCTTTAGCGAAATCAGTAACACGTTTATATGATTCTGACTGAAAACCCAATCTTGAGAGTTCCCCGACAACAGAATAAATTTGATCATCTAATGAACGTTGAATTTCAGAAGTTTGTTGATTAATTACATCAGTTAAGAATTTTCCTGAAACATCACGCCATCCAGGGATAGCGTCTATTTTATTAAGTGCTACTACGAAAGGAACTTTTCGATTTTTAAGAATTTCAATACTTTCATATGTTTGAACTTCAAAACCATTAACGGCATCAACTACAAGAATAGCGAGATCAGCTGCAGAACCACCTCTATTTCGAAGGTTAGTAAATACTTCGTGGCCAGGAGTATCAATAACCAATATCCCAGGAACGGATATTTCGGTATTAATTTTAGAAAGTAAAGGACCGCATATTTCTTTAAGAACAGGAATCGGAAAAAAACTAGCCCCAATGTGTTGTGTAATACCACCAGCTTCACGTGATTGAACAGCAGTACCCCTAATTTTATCTAAGAGAAGAGTTTTACCAGAATCAACATGCCCTAAGACTACTAATACGGGTTGCCTGATGTATTCTGCCAATAACAATCAACTAATTTAGTATACAACTAAAATAATTCGCCAAAAATAAAGTAATTAATAAATTATTTATCAATTAAAAAATTATTTAGTATTACTAAATAGAACAGATGATTCACGTATAAAACTTTCTTCAGAATCAGAAGCGTGGATTATATTTGCGGTTAAGTCTAAGCCAAAATCACCCCTAATTGTTCCAGGTTCAGCATCATAGCTTTTAGTAGAGCCAATCATACGTCTCACTACATTAACTGCATCATTACCTTCAATAACAGCTATAACAACAGGACCTGAAGTAATAAAATCAATTAACTCATTAAAGAACGGCTTATCTTTATGAGGTTCATAAAGTTTAGCAGCAGTTTCTTGATCTAAAGAAACAAACTTTAATTGCTTAAATAGAAACCCTTTAGATTCAAACCTAGATAAAATAGCGCCAATGAGTTTTCGAGAAACTGCATCAGGCTTAATTATAAACAGAGTAGTGTTCATTAGCAATATTACTTCTTTTGAGACTTAGCCCATTTTAGTTTTCTAGGATCTCTTCGAAGTACAATTGAATTTTTTCTACATTTAGATGAACAAAAATTCTCAGATGTACCATCATTTCGAAACAAAGTTATTCCTTGACCTTGAAAGAAATCAACTCCACAAAATGAACAGGTTCGTAACGATAACACCATAAACACCTATTTTATTTTACGTGCTTCTCTTTCAGTTTCCCTAAGCATAAGAACATTACTTTCTCTAACAGGACCTTTAACATTTCGAGTTAATATTCTACCTTTATCTTTACCATCTAAGACTCTAACACGAACTTGAGTGATTTGGCCTGCTGACCCAGTCCGCCCCATAATTTGGATTACTTCTGCAGGAGTTATAGATTCCTCATTAGGTTTATCGCTCATTAATTTCACCTAACTATTGTTTTGATAAGTTAGATACTGAATTAGAAACGCGATCTAATAATTCTTTGCCATCTCCAGGTTCAATTATGCACGAAGCGGCAGATCCTACATCTAAGCCCAAAGGAGGCCCCATTTCTGCTTTCGAAGAAACATAAAGATAAGGAATATTTTGTTCGGCACAAAGTATAGGAAGATGAGCTACCACTTCAGGTGGATCAACATCTTCAGCTATTATTACAAGCTTAGCAACTCCACGCTCAATAGCTTTAGTAGATTCATTAGTACCTTTTTTGATTTTCCCTGATTGTCTAGCTTCTCTCAATATTGACAAAGCTGCTTCTGAAAGCTCTTTTGGAGTTTCAAATTTAACATAGTATGGTTTACTCGATATTTCTAAACACCTTATTAATTAAATGACTTGAAGGGGTCATATTATATTCGCCCGTTAGATTGTTTGAATTACCATGTTATAAACATGCACTGATAATTACAATATAAAAGGGAATAATTATTGAATAAAATTATTTATGAGTACGAATAGCTAAATTATTACGTTCTTGATCAGTTTTACAGAATCCAACACGTATAAACTGAAATAATTGGTTAAGGGATAAAGATTTACAAGCATTTTCAGCAAAACCTTCGACATCAATTAGACTCTCATCATTGAATGAGTCATTAATAAACAACGGACCAATATTACGAACAGTGAAAGGAACATGATCAGCAGTAACCCATTGAATTTTATTCATTCCTTTAATAATATCAGGACCATCATAAATCCCATGAGCTATTTCATTTAATTTAGTTAGCTTAACATTATAGGCTTCCATTAATCTGAATTTATCACCTACAACCATATTTTCGAGATCATTAGAAGAAATAAAGAAGACTCCATTTGTTTTAATTTTCCTGGTACCAAGATTTTTTTCAGGATGATGATTGATCTCTACTTCAATTTCAGGAGCATTTTCAACTTCTAAACGAATTGGGTTAGGAACAAAGAAATACCGAGGAACACTTGGATCGAGAATTTTTCTATTTGTGGCATTAAGAACATCCCAATCAAAAGTATGTTCAGATTTAGTATAACCAATTTCTTTGGTAAATTCAACTATAGATTCAGCACAAATTCCCTTCTTTGTTAACCCTGCAATAGTAGGCATTCGAGGATCATCCCAAGAAGCGATTTTTCCCTGTTCTAACAATGGTCTAAGTACACGTTTAGCTACTGGGGTTCCAATAAAATTAAACCGTGAGAATTGAACAGTAGTAAGAGAAGGAAAATCAAGAAGAGTTCTAATCCGGTTTTGGAGAGTTTCATGAAATTCAAGACTTCTTAGAACATGGGAAATACCGCACAGGTAATCTTCTATGACAACAGCAAAATCATAGACAGGCCAAACATTAAAATTGTTTTCTTGACGAGGATGTGGATAATCAATTAATCTAAAAAGGTTAGGATCACGTAAAGATGGATCGGTAGAATTCATATCGCTGTTTAATCTCACTACAGCTTCTCCTTCTTTAAATTCACGGGCATGCATTTTATCCCACAATTCAACATTAGAATTATTGTCATTATTTTTACAAGAACAAGCAATACCCTGATGACGATTAGCCTTGATTAAGTCAGAACTACATTGACAAACATAAGCATGATTTTGTTTAATCATAATCTCACCATATTCATAGATTTTAGGGAGATCATCAGAGACTATTCGTTCTTCATCATGATGAATTCCAAGAAGTTTATACCCAGATCTAAAACTATCATAATAAATTTCTTTATTAGATTCATTAGAATCAGGCCATAAAGTTTTTGGGTTAGTATCTTCGAATCTAAGCCATATTTTCCCATCATATTCTTTTGCATAAAAGAAATTGATTAAACCTGACATAGCATGTCCAATATGCATGTACCCAGATGGCTCAGGAGGAAGTCTAACTACAAAGCTTCCCTTTGTAACATTAGGTAAATCAGGAAGTTTTTTAACAGAAACACTCGGGGCAACAAGATTAGAATAAGAATCTGGAAATTTATTTTTCAGCATAATAATCTGATCATCAGATTTAAGATCATTAACTTGTTTTAACACCGTTTCAATTTGATTTTTAATATGTTGAAACTGATTCTTAAGATCAGGTCGTTCTGAAATGACTCGACCGATAACAGATTTAAACTCAGCTTTTCCATCATGCTTACAAGCATTAAACAAACAATGCTTCCAAACTATTTGTTCAACATCATCATGCATATTAACTTTCAACACCAAACATATTAAACTGAAAAATTTTCCAGGATAAATTTAAAGCAAGCAACTATTAAAGCCAATCTTTTAGTGGTCCAGTTATAACTTTTCGAGCAGCAGAGAGTTCATTAACATTTTTAGAGCCAGTAAGATACATTGTAGACTTAATTTCACGAATTAATTTCTCAATAAATACCATTAAAGCATCTCTGGATTCAGATGCTTTTTTTAACATAGGATGAGCTAAACCACCAATATTAGCTCCTAAAGATATAGATTTAGAGATATCAACTCCATTTCTGATACCTCCTGAAGCAATTATAGGAATCTTAACTGAACGTCTAACTTCCAATATACTTGCAGCAGTAGGTATTCCCCAATCCCAGAATAATTCACCTAATTCAACTTTAGAAATATCATTAACTTTTTTTGCTCGAATCTGCTCAACTCCAGCCCAACTTGTTCCACCAGATCCCGCTACATTGATTGCTGATACTCCAGCCATTTCTAGTTGGATAGCAACTTCTTAAGAAATTCCTGATCCAACCTCTTTAAAAATAACAGGCACT
>CAZIZY010000063.1:0-11443 GCA_964544235.1 uncultured Nitrosopumilales archaeon | reverse complement strand
ACTATAGGTTCTAGTTTTAGAGCTCCTGGTGGAGTTGTTCCTCATCCTATAGTGAAAAGAACAGAAAGCGATGGGGTTTTCAAATATACTCTAAAAGATCATTTATTCCGAGAACCTGTAGTTAAAATAACTACTTCTACTTCTGATAATATTACTGATTCTAAAATACTTAAATTAAATAGTTCAGTTCTAAAGTCAAAAATAAGTAAAATATCCGTAAATTCTGATGATATTTCCAAAATATGGCTAGACTTCCAGGATGTTTCAAATTCTGATTATAATTACATTGCTAAACAATTTTCTACTTTAGCTGAAATAATATCTGAACGTAGCTCATTATATGATTTTCTAGGATGGGGTAAAGTGACTGAACTTGCAGCTAATGTGAATGGTGATCTCTTCCGTATAAAATTAAGTCCAATTATTAAAAATGACTCTAAATCTCAAATAATTAAGAAATATGTTCCTACAATGAATACAGTTCTTAGTTATGAAGATATAGAAAAAATACTTGATACTTTATCTACTTATCCTCAAGTTAACATATGGAATGTAGGTCAATCTATAATGGGTCGAAATATTAAAGCTATAGAAGTTACTTCTCCTACTTCTTCTACTCACGTATCACATTCTAAAATAATAACTTTCAAACCTACGTTATTGATTGCATGTAGAACTGATGCTCATGAGGCTTCAAGTAATAATGCTGTATTATCTATGGTCAATACTTTATCTCTAACTTCAGATTATTTGAAACGTATTAACGTGATTCTTATACCTTTACAAAATCCTGATGGGGCAGCAAGACACTATGATTATCAAAAACTACATCCATATTGGATGCATCATGGTGCTCGTTTTAATGAATATGGAATGCCTCCTGGTGTCGATTTCTTTAATTATCCTAACATGAGATTTCCTGAAGGTAAATCTTTGATGAGAGTATGGGAAAAATGGCTACCTGATGTAATTGAAGATGCACATGGATTCCCGTCACATGAATGGTCTCAACCATTCTCAGGATACTCTTCACTTTGGTTTCCATATTTATGGATTCCTCCTGCAATGTATAGGGTTCTTGGTCCAAGATCAGGTGAAATGACTCCATTAGCTGAATCTGTTTTAGATCGAATGGTTGTTAGTTTAGGCCGTATATCTGATTTGGTTGATCAGAATCTTGTTTGGATGGAGCGATTCAATAAATATGCTTCTGAACTTTCATTAGTTGAGCATCCTATATACAAAGAAATGATATGGTATGATCCTCAGCTTTTTGGAAAACAGGTTGCAGCTAGTAGTGAAATGAGAGGATACCCTGCTACTTCAAAAGCAAAAGGTGGATGGGGCAAAGTACACGAATTATTCCCTAACATAACTACTATGAGCTATACTAGTGAAGTTGCTGATTCAACAGCACAAGGTGAATATATGGAGTTATGTTCTCAAGTTCATTATGAGGCTAGTTGGAGTGTAGTGCAAAGTATGATTGATTCCCCTTATACTGTTAAAGTAATTCACGAAGGTACTTCTCAAAATTCTAAGCTCAAGCTTTCTAGAAATCGTCCAATTCCTCCTCCAAAACGGATTAGTAAATAGATGATAATTATCGTTTAAAAATTACAATTTAAATCATACATTATTATAAAATATTACATGGGATACTACTTTTCTATTAAAGACGCTAACTTACTTATCCCTGATATAGTTAATAAATTAACTAGAACCAAAAAAATTAAAATCCAGCTTCATCAATGTGAACAAAAATTAAAAGACATTGTATCTTCTTCATATTCTCTGCAAAATTATGTTGCTGCAAAACAAGAACTCAATAATCTTTTAACTGCTTTTTATAATTCTATTGATGATTTAGAAAAAACTGGTGTTATTCTTAAAGATATTGATAAAGGTCTCATCGATTTTCCTTCAAAACGGTTTAATGAAGAAATATGGCTTTGTTGGAAGGAAGGTGAATCTGAAATTAAATTCTGGCATGAAAAGAATACCGGGTTTCTTAGTAGAAAACCAATTTTTGTTGATGCTAATTCATTAATATGATGGTTTTAGTTATATTCGATATTTTTACTCAATCATTTCAAAAAACTCAATAAACTCTATTATTGATCGTGTCCACATTGTTCCTTTAGGGCTAACTTCGCCATCTTCTAACTGTTCATATAACACAGTTGATTCCATTTTTAGTATTCCTGTTTCTTCGTATCCTGATGCATCATTGTATATTCCATGAACTATATATGGTAATGATGATGGTTTATGTTTGTATTTCTTACCTATTTCAATTTTCTTTTTCATATTTTCATATTATTGCTCATTATTCTTAACTAATTCGATTGAATGACTTCACTTATATCTGTTAAATATGCCCTCACTATTGTTGGGTATGGAATAAATAAGAATTCAAACTGTCCTTACTTACTTCTAAACCATTACATTTGACTTAGACATCAATAGCCAGGGTATTATGTTTAGGCATTTGGCTCTTTTATTTATTTATTCCCATTAAATCTTCTTTATTTGTACCTTTAATTGAATTATATCCAAATACTGATAGCGTGAAAATTCCTACGCTTGCCGCCATTATGATGAACGCACTTTCAATTCCAAAAGTGTCAGCAATTATTCCTCTTAACGGGCCATAGGCTATTCCTATTCCTCCACTCATCATCGCTAATACTCCTAATGTAATTCCTCTTGTTTCACTTTCCACTATTAGCAGTAAGTAAGTTGTCGAGCTTAAGAACGCAATACCGAAACCTAATCCTAATAATGACATCATAACCATCTGATATGTGTAATCGATGCTAAATGGTGTTCCAATTAAAGCTATCACTTGAATACCTATACCGATCATTATCAACTTCCAATTTCCAATTCTAGTTGAAATTATTCCTATTGGTAATCTTATCATTGTGGTGAATATTCCTCTTATTACAAAAAGATCACTTATTGCAACTGTAGAAAATCCTATACCTTGCAAATACGCTGGAACGTATTCTACCATTACTTTATAGAGTATTAAATTAATTGATGCGAGTAAAATAACTGAAAAAACTAACCTGTTTTGCATTATTGATTTAATATCGTTAATAATGTTATTTCTCTCCGTAATATCGGTGTCTTTCGGTTTAGTTTCTTTTGTTCCCATTATTGCTATTATGAAGCTTATCACTCCGATTATTCCCGCAATTAAATATGTACCTTCAAATCCTATTTCTTCTATTAATCTTCCTCCAAAAAGAGGTCCTAATATCACTCCCATCCCTAAGGAAAATGTGTATATCCCCATCACAATATGTAACTTAGAACGATGAACAATATCTGCAAGATATGATCTGACTGAGACTTGACTTAAACTTGAGTTTATTCCCCATATTCCTTTTCCTAAAATTAAATGATTTACATTTGAAGATATAGAATATATAAAATAGGTAATTGCAGCTGTACCTCTCCAAGATATTACAAATGGTCTTCTCCCTCTTTTATCTGAAATCTTCCCTATTGGTATTGCTGTCAATAATCTTGTTGAATCTGAAACTGAATTCATGACTGCAATTATTGTCATTGATGCTCCTAGACTTAATGCGTAAATTGTAAATGTGGGCTCAACCATATACAAAGTAAAATCATGTAGAAATGCTAGCACAAATATCACTAGCAGCTCTTTTTTGAAAACTTCCCTAATGTTTTGAATCGATGTCAAATTGATATGTTCTGTTTAAATCTTTATTTTATTTATACTTGCATTATTTACATTTTAATATCATTTTATCTTCATTCAATTGAATGAGACGTATAAGCATCAGATTAGGGTTATTTCTTGAATCTATTGGCACTATGACCGGATTATTATTATTGTTTCTAACTCAAGATTCTAGTACCTCTATTCTCTCTAATTCTTTTCTTATATTCATTTCAATGCTATTTCTTTGGTATTTTCCTCATTGTTTATTGCATTATGTTACTGGTAAATTATTTAAAATAAATTTCTTATATTTTCGAATTGCTCCATCAAATCTAATTAAATCATCTCCTAACCTTTATTTCACTAAATTAATTAAAATATTTCCCGTTTTAGGCTTATCTGTTGATAAAAATGGGTTATCTTCAATTAATTATATTCATCTAATCTTGATGTATTCTTCAGGTGTTATTGGCTCTATGCTATTCCCATTAATTATATCTAATAACGCTTATAATACTATTCTTTTTCCTTATTATTTGCCTCACATCTTTTTTTCTCTTTCTAATATTGTTATAACTTTATTCTTTAGCCCTAAATTCGGAGACTTTTATCGTGCTCGTTTAGTTCTGAGTAAAAAAACTGTTTAATTATTATCCTTTATTATTTTATTCTGTCACTTAATTATTAATTTGGCCGTGGAAATATTTTTGTTAAATAATTTAATTATTCTTTCTGTAATATCATCTGTTCTATTTGCTACTGGTAGTGTTATTGGAAGAGTGGGATTAATTGATGAAGATCCTTTAGTGGGATCAGCTATCTCGATATTCGGCGGTACTATATTCTTATCGGTCCTTATCTCTGTTTTAGGTCAATTTAATGAATTATTAATGCTGGATCTTTCTACTATTGTTATTTTATCGGTAGCTGGGCTTCTTAATTTCGCTGGTGGACGCTGGTTACTTTTTTATTCAACTAAAATTATAGGAATTTCACGTACTATCTTAATCCAAACATTAACTATTGTATTCTCCGCATTATTAGCATGGCTTTTTATTGATTATACCTTTTCAATTCGCGAACTTATTGCAATTAGCTTAATGACTTCAAGTATTTCTTTAATACCTCTTAGTAAATCATCTATTCAGAAAGTCAATAACGTCTCTTCTTCGTATTTTATGAAAGGTGTATTTGTAGCAATTGTAGGTGCTTTTATAGTTGCACTTTCATCGATTCTAATCTCATTAAGTATCGATCAATCTTCTTCTATATATTCCGAATTATTTATTTTTCATTTCTCTGCTTCTATTGTATGGTTAATTCCTATTTTGATTCAAAAGAAATTCACTAGATTATTTTATAATACTAATTCTAGAACTATGTTAGCTCTACATGGGGCTATAATGTCTTTAGGTCATCTTTCAAGATATTTCGCTATAGTATTAGGCTCAGTAGTTATAGTTCAAGCAGTTATCTTAAGTATCTCTCCTGTATTAACTATAATTCTTTCATATGTATTTCTGAATAGAATTGAAAATGTGAATCGTTATTTATGGTTCTCTACTTTGTTAGCTATCTTAGGAATCTATTTAGTTTCTTAATGATGCCGAAGTTATTTTTACATTATTACTTTATCATAAATTTGTATTGTGGTGATTATTTATAATTCTTAACATTTACTAATTACTTTATTCAACATATAGTTAATGAGCTCCAAGAAATTCGAAGTTAACTGCGGTAATAATCTCCCAGATATTCGTGAGGACTCACAAAAGAATTATATTGATTTTTGGGCATCTCAAGCTAAGTCACTTCATTGGTTTAAAAATTGGAATCATACTTTGAATTGGAATCTCCCATTTGCTAAATGGTTTGAGGGTGGTTTGATTAATGCTTCTTATAATCTTTTAGATGTAAACCAAAAGAAGAGAGGTAATAAACCTGCTATATTATGGGAAGGAGAAGATGGTTCTCGTAGATCTTTATCATACTCTCAATTATTTTCTGAAGTAAAAAAATTCGCTAATGTGCTAAAGTCTCTTGGAGTGAAAAAAGGTGATAGGATCACAATTTATTTACCTATGGTTCCTGAATTACCAATTTCAATGCTTGCATGTTCTAGAATAGGGGCTATCCATACAGTTGTTTTTTCTGGATTTAGTTCTTCTTCATTATATGATCGTATACGTGATTCTAATTCAAAAATTGTTATAACATCTGATGGAGGATTTCGTAAAGGTAAAATCATAAAATTGAAGGATGTCGTTGATGAAGCTATTTCAAAAACCAATTCAATTGAACATGTAATTGTTCTTGAAAGGACTAAACATGGTATCACTATGAATGAAAAAGATAAATTATGGTCTGATCTGATGAAAAATTCATCTGTTGATTGTGATGCAGAACAACTTGAAAGTACTCATCCTCTTTATATTCTTTATACTTCTGGAACTACTGGAAAACCCAAGGGAGTAGTACATGGAACTGGAGGATATCTTACCCATGTTTATTCCACTTACAAATGGGTATTTGATATAAAAGATTCAGATGTTTATTTCTGTTCTGCTGATATTGGCTGGGTTACTGGCCATAGTTACATCGTTTATGGTCCTTTAATTCATGGAGCTACTCAAGTTATGTATGAAGGTGCCCCTGATTATCCTGATGAATCTCGAATATGGGATATTATTCAAAAATATAATGTCACTATTTTTTATACTACTCCTACTGCATTGAGAATGTTTATGAAATTTGGTGATGAACTTCCAAACTCTTTTGATTTATCCACATTACGTATTCTTGGAAGTGTTGGTGAACCTATTAATCCTGAAGTTTGGAAATGGTATTTTCATATAATTGGAAATTCTCGTTGTCCTATAGTTGACACATGGTGGCAAACTGAAACAGGAGGAATTATGATTTCAACCTTACCTGGAATCGAATCTTTACCTTTAAAACCAGGTTCAGCTACGATACCTATTCCAGGAATTGATATTGCTGTTGTCAATGAAACGGGTGATGAAGTTGAAGTGGATAAAAAAGGCTCATTAGTGATTAAAAATCCTTGGCCTGGAATGCTTATGACACTTTGGAATGATGATGAAAAATATAAAAAAGTATACTGGTCCAAGTTCGAAAAAATGTATTATCCTGGTGATTATGCTATCCGAGATTCTGACGGTTATTTATGGTTATTAGGGCGTTCTGATGATGTGTTAAAAGTATCCGGCCATCGAATTGGCACTGCTGAAATTGAAAGTAGCTTGGTTTCTCATATAGATGTAGCTGAATCTGCAGTTTGTGGAATTCCTGATCCAATTAAAGGAGAATCTATTATTGCTTTTGTTGTTTTAAAAGAAAATGCTTCAAAATCACATGACGATCTTAACTATGAATTGAGGCAAACTGTTCGAAATACTGTTGGAGCTATTGCAGTTCCAAAACAATATTATTTTGTTTCGAAACTTCCAAAAACTCGTAGTGGAAAAATCATGAGGAGATTACTAAAAGCAATAGCCAATAAAGATACAATTGGGGATATTAGTACTCTTGAAGATAGTGTCGCAGTAACTGAAATACAATCTGCATTTGATGAATTAAAAAGCTCTATTGTTGAATCTGATTAAGTTATTCCTCTTGAGAATCTATTATTAGTACCTTGCAACATCTGGATCTATATTTATGGACCATGAATCTATTCCTCCTATTAGATTCTTAACGTTTGAATAACCTTTCTTTTTTAGAAATAAAGTTGCTTGCGCGCTTCGAATTCCAGAATGACAATATACTACTATATTTTCTGAAGTATTTATCTCAGTAAATCTTTTCGGTATTTCCTTTAATGGAATTAATTTTGCGCGAGGTATTCTGCATAATTGGTATTCCTCTTTTTCTCTTACGTCTAAAATTAGTAATCTTTCATCTTTGTCTATCTGTTCCTTCAAATTTTGTACCGTTATTTGTTGTATTCTTTCATCTTCATCGCTCAATCTGATTAATCTATCCTGTATATTATCATGAGTTATTTTTTCTCCTTTAAGTATTCCTTTATATCAATACTATTTCTGAAATATTAAGAAATATGTATGCATTATCACTGAACATGGTCTTTCTTTTACTTGAAATGCTGTAGGAGACATTCTATGATGTATATGTATTAATTGATCAACTAACCTAAAATTATTTAATGTATTAATCCATTTAACGTGATGAGGATAAAATTTTCTTTCCTTAGTGTGATATTGATCTGCACATTTCACAATTAATTTTCCATTATCCTCAAGCATGTTGTAAAGGTGATTATTTGCTATATGCATGAATTGTAAAAGATCATCATATGTCTGTAAATAGTCTCCATAATCATTTTTTCGAGGATCGGTAGATCCTTTGTATCCAAAAAAATATGGAGGATCATAAATTATTCCATTAAATAAATAATCAAAATCTAAATCAATTACATTTGAAACTAAATCTTGCCCTAATTCTGCAATGTCTGAAAATACCACGTTTTCATATCTATCTAGTGGAATTTTATTATCAGAATCTGGAACTGTAAAATTAGCCCATAGATGCTTTTTACCGCAAGTAGGATCAAGAATATTCTTATTCTTACTAGGATGTAAATGGTGAAACATTATGTCCATAAAATATTGCCCTAAATTCTTTCCGGCATTATGTGATAAAGGATATTTAGCCATATGCTGTTCAATTCATTTTTATTTATTCTGCTATTGTAATTACGGATTGACCTTCTATCTTTTTCACTTTGAATATTTGATCTGCAAAACTTTCTAAGACTTTTTCATGAGAAACAATTATCACTTGTTCGCTTTGAAGTTCTTGAAGAATTTCTTTTACTTTATTTAATTGGTCAATGCTAAATCCATCCGTAGGCTCATCTAATATTAATAAATTTGGTTTTATTCTGATAATTAGCTGTACAATATTATTGAGTGATAACCTATAAGCTAAAGCAATACTTGTTTTTTCTCCTCCACTGAGATAATTAAATTCTTGCTCATATCCATCTTGTTCCAATATTGGAGTAAATGCTTCATCAATTCGACCCGTTTTACTTGGCTCATTTATTAATAAATTAAACCAATTCTGGAATTTTGAATTAAAATCATTTTGAATATTAATCATTACGTGTTTCTCAATCATTTCTATAGTTGGAATGAAATAATCTTCTAACCATATTTTATAATCTTCTAATTTTTGAACTTCAAATTCTGATAATTTCTTTTTTTGTAGCAATTCTTCTTTTTCATTCTTCTGTTTATTCCATTCTATGATCTCAGTTTTAGATTTACTCATTTGTTCTCTTATATTGGATAAATCATTTTGGGCATCTTCAATCTTTTTATCAATTAGTTTTATTGATTCAGATACATGTTTTAGTTTCTCGATATTCATGTTTATTCTCTCTAAATCACTTTTAACATCTTTAATTTGAATTTGGGATCTTTCTATTTCTTCTTGAAAATGATTAACTGTCTCGTTATATTCTGATAATGATTTTCTATTTTCGTTTAATTTAATTTCAGCATCATCGTAATTCTTTTTACGGCGTTGAATATTTTTAACATGTTCAATCCTTTCTAAATGTTCTTTAATATTGTTCGCTATACTTCCTTTTTCTAGTTTCTTTTTTTCTAATCTTTCAGTAAATTCTTCAGGATTAATAGATGTGCCGCACATTGGACAATCTTTATGTTGGAGAACATGTTCATAGTTCTTTATTTCTTGTTCAATTAATGCATCTTCATTTTTAACATCACTTAATTTCTTTGTTAGTTCTGAATACTCGTTTTCTAATTGGTCTTGAGTTTTAATCGATGGATTTTCTATTACTTCAAGTTCTTGAATCTGGCTCTTTAATTTGTTAAATTTATTTTGATTCTCTATGGTAATCTGTTTATTTGACGTAATATTTCCTTCAGCTTGTTCAATAATAGTTATCAATCTTACTTTTTCTTTTTGGTAAGTTTGAAATTCTTCATATTGTTCTCCTAATTTATTTTTATCTTTTTGTAGACCGTTAATAGATATATCGCTGCTGACCTGTTTTCTAGCTAATTCGTCATGTTCTTTTTGTTTACTTGATATTCTTTGTGATAATTCTGTTATAATTTCAATTAATAGTGGTATTTCTTCTATATCTTTTTCAAGTGTTTTAGCTTCTATTTTTATTTGTTTTGTTAGCTCTAAAGAATTTCTAACTGTAGTTTTATATGATTCTATTCTAAAAGCTCTTCTAAGAATATCTAATCTTGTTTCAGGTCTTGCATTAATAATCTCTTTCATTTCTTCTTGTGGGGTGAAAATTGCATATCTATAAATTACACTTGAAGAATTTGGGCTTGATGATTCATTAAACTGTAAAATATCTAATATCTGTTGTTTAATTTCTGACGTAGTAAGAGATTTTTTTCCCTCAGGAGTCTCTAATATACAGTCTCCATGTTCGATCCTATTTCTTTTTTGTATTAAATTACGTGTTATAATGTAATTCGAACCTTCCACATTAATTGTTAATGATACACATCCCTCTCTCGTTCCAAGTTTTAATAATGCTGCGGCTTTTGTATCTCCTAATCCAAACAATGCAAATTCGACGGCTAATAAAATTGTTGATTTTCCAGATCCAATATCTCCTTCAAAAAGAGTTTTACCTTTATTGAAATTTATAGTAGCTTCTGTGTAACTTCTTATGTTCTTCAAGTATAGCTGTTTTAATATCAAAAGATTTTCATCACGTCTATTCTATTCAAGTAGTAAGCTCTTCTTTCCACTTCCAATAACTCTATTCTCATATGTGTCATTGGTTTCTCCTGCTTTCTTTTCTTGTTCTAATATTCTTAGTAATTCTTTAGATGTAACTATCCCTTGTTCTCCTTGAAGAATAGTGGTCTTCGATTTCACATTGTTGATATTCTCCTCAAATAATTTTTCTTCAATTTCATTAGGCATTGTGGCTAAAATTTGTATATTTGAGTTTTCTTTTGATACTAGTGAATTTCTATTAAGATGAATATATCGTGCTTTTTTGGTTATTAGCAGTTTTTCTAATTCACTAAAGTTAATATCTGAAACTTTACCTCCTGATAATTCTCCTTTTATTTTTAATACTATTACTTTATCATTTACCTCAAGAGTCTCTACTTCTGTTTTAATTTCTTGTTGGACTTCATTAGGCGTTTTCCCACTTACATCATGCTCAGAATAAATTCCTTGGAAGTTTGTTATTTCTATAAATTCTGTAGATACTATTTTGGTATCAAAATTAATTATAAAAAATCCTCTTTTTACTCCTTTAGCCGTATCCTCTAAATCGCGTCCTTTACTTGTAAATAGTGGTCCTGGAAATGTTACTTTACTATATCCTGGCAAATTATATTCTCCTTTATTATGCACATGTCCCCCCGCATAATAATCAAATTCTTTTGGAAATAGAGATATTGGTATTGAATCAGCTTTGGATAAGCTCTGTGGTTTAAACTCATCGAGACTACTGTGGAACATGAAAATCTTTAATCCTTCAAGGTTCTCAAGATATTCCCTCTCAATTCTTTCATAATATTGTTTTTCAAGACCTTGTTTTCTAGCTGAAAATCCTACAATCTTAATTCCTGTTTTTGGATCTATAAATGGCGTTAATTTAAGATTACCATCTTCTAAATATGTGTCTTTGTCGATTTTAGTCATTAATCTAATGGTACACAATAAATCAATAATTGAGGT
>CAZIZY010000062.1:0-4478 GCA_964544235.1 uncultured Nitrosopumilales archaeon | reverse complement strand
GTTGGTGGGGATCCTTCTAAGGCACTTCCTGCTGCTGTTGCTGCTGAAATCTGGCATAATTTTACTCTTGCGCATGATGATATAATTGATCAAGATAAAAAAAGGAGAAATGGAGAGACTGTACATGTTCGATGGAATAGGGAATCGAAAGAAACTTATGGTTGGAGCGATGATATTTCTAACCATTTTGGTACTACTGTAGGAATATTAACCGGAGATGTTCAACAAGGATGGGCTATAGCTAAACTTATGCCTGATTTATATTATACTTTAGGAATTGATCCTAAAATAGCGTTAAAACTTACTTATCAATTAGGTTTTGTTACTTTAACACATTTAGTTGAGGGTGAAACTCTTGATGTGATTTATTCTAAAACAAGTCTTGATAATCTTGATGAAAATATGATTCAAAGAATGATGGCGAAAAAAACGGGCGCATTATTCCAATTCTGTGGATTAGCTGGGGCTATGATTGGATTAAATACGGATGATGAAAAAAATCATATAGTTGATTCATTAGCTAATTTCGCATTTATGTGTGGTACAGCTTTCCAAATTCAAGATGATATTCTTGGAATTACTGCCAATGAAACAAAATTAGGTAAACCTGTTGGCTCTGATATTATTCGAGGAAATAGAACTATTCCATTACTTAGATCTTTTAGTAAAGCTAATGACTCGCAAAAACAATTAATTCAAAATACATTAGGAAATCAATCTGCAACTAAAAATGAAATTGATGATGTAATTAATTTGATACAAGATCTTGGAGGTGTTGATTATGCAAAAGATATAGCTAACTCTCAAATTAACACAGCTTTGAATTTGTTGAAATCTGTCCCTGATTCTAAATTTAAAAGATTATTATCTTCTTGGGCTGAATTTATGCTTAACAGAAGTTTATAATCTTCTTTCAAAGTTATTATTAATAATGGGCCGGTAGTTCAGCGGTACGAACAATTAAAGGTATAAACGTCCGCTTCGCATGCGGAATACTATTCAATAGTACGTATGGTCGGGGGTTCAAATCCCTCCCGGTCCACGTTAATTTATTTTATTAGCATCAATTAAACTCTTCAAATTTGCATCTGGTGACTCTGGAGGAAAAGTACATCCAGGACCAATCATCCATCCATTTGTCCCCATTTCTTTTTTAATTTCTCTAACTTCATTGAATATGTCTTTTGGATCTTTTGAAAGAACAGTATTATTATGACTTATTCCTCCTATTACTGCTTTTCCTGTGATCATTTTTCCTTCTTTTAACGATAAATTAGTTGAATCTTGAGAATCCCAATTAAATGCGTTAACTGGGTAATCTGATAAAAATTTAAGCATATTATTACTTTTACAAACATGTAAAATGTTGAATTTAGCTTTTGAGACTTCTTTTAAAACCTTCAAATCATAAAATTTCCCAAATTCTTCATATTCTTCTTTTGTCATTTGATTATGGGTTCCCCAATGAGTAGTAGCATAAAATATTCCCCAAGATCCTATTTTCAAACATTCTTTAGAAAAATCAATGAATGTCTCAGTAATTATTTCTAATGCTTGGTGTACTTCTTCTTTATTATCTTTCATTTGTTTTTTCATATCTTCATTTGTTTTCATAAGATCTGCAGCTATTGATAAAGGCGTAAATATGGTCATTACAAATGGAACTTCTTCTTTTAATCCTCGAGAAATTATTTTTAATGATTCTAAATGTTCTCCTAACACGCCTTTATTTATATCTAAATATTTGATTTTATTCCAATCTGATTTCTGTTTAATTGGATACTCAATCTTATCTGGACTTTTAAAAGAGTCGTTATAAGTCTTCATTTTAACACCCCAATCTTCTGTATGATAACTAAATCTAGGATTTACTTTCATAAAATCCCAATTGAATTTATTCTGAAATGAAAGCATTGATTCTGCTAATTCGTTACTTGAATTCTCTTCTTTAAAAAAATGTTTCCACATGCTTACTGGAGGTCGATCTACCTCATTCTTTTTAAGCACATTAATTACTCTTTCATTTTTCGTTAGTTCATCCATTTATTTTTAATAAATCAGAATCAGGGATAAACTTTTTTTAATCTATTTTAAATTCTTTTTCGATTAATCTTAAATCTTCATTAGATAATTTCCAATTAAGCGCTCCATTATTTTCTATTAAGTGTTCTATTCTTGAAGCTTTTGGTATTGCGATTGTATTGTTTTTTGATATTAACCAATTTAATGCTATTTGCATCGATGTTTTTTTATATTTATCTGAAAAAACCTTTAATCTATTAGCAACATCCGGTTCAGCAATTTTTCCCCGAGCTAAAGGTGACCATGCAATTATTGTTATGTTGTTCTTTTCACAATAAGGCATTATTTCTTTTTCAACATTACGGTTTAGTAAACTATATTCAACTTGATTGGAAACTATTTCATTTCTTGAAAGAGATTCTTGAGCTTCTTTTGTTTGTTCTGCCGAAAAATTACTTATACCTATATGTTTTATTTTCCCATCTTTAACTAAATTCTCCATAGCTTTCATGCTTTCTTTGATTGGAACAGTTTTACTTGGCCAATGTAATTGATATAAATCAATTACATCAATTTGTAATCTTTTGAGACTTTGATTTGCCGATTTAATTATATTATCATGGCTAAAATTATTCGGCCATACTTTTGTAGCTATAAACACTTCATCACGTTGTCCTTTAATAGCTTCTGCTACAATTTCTTCGGATCTTCCTTCTGCATAAGCTTCAGCTGTGTCAATAAATGTCCATCCTAACTCTAGTCCTTTTTTTAATGACTCCACATCTTTCTTTTCTTTTTCAATATTGGTATCATTATTATCTCCCGAAATTCCTATTTGTGAACTAAATAATCCTCCCATCCCCCATGCTCCTTGCCCTAATATGGGGACTTTAATTTCTGTTTTACCTAAAACTCTGTAATCCATTATTGATTATTCCTCATTCTGTAATATTAAATTAATGAATAATATTACTCTATCTCATCTTTATCTGGATTGTCCCAAGTTATCTTCGAATTATGTCCCTTTAAATCTACTACTCTAACTTGTTCTAATTTCCAATTCCACTTTAATTTATCTATGGTTTTTACATGATTATAGATCCAATTCTCTTGAGTTTCATTCTTCATATGACACGGATCTTCTTCACATTCATGTGTAAATATAACCATGGCAATTTTTTTAGTCATTCATTTAATATTTTTCTTCTTTATTTGTAAGCCTTTCTCAAACTATATGCATTTTTGCCATAAACTCATGTTTTCAAATTATTAGGCCTGTAGCATACATTATTAGCAAGCCTATAATTAATCCTAATAAATTTATAGGTTTAGATAATCCTGTTATTCCTTCTTCAATTACATACTTACTTACTTCATATATTACTTGGAAAATTGCTCCCGTAGCAATTGATAAGAATAATGTTGCCCAAAAACCTGTGTACGCTAATCCTCCTATTATAGTTCCAAAAATTGTAGGAATTCCCCCTATTATTCCAAGAATTACTAAATGCTGTACTTTTATTTTCTTTCTAGTGATTGGAGAAACTATAGCCACTCCTTCTGTTATGTTGTGAATTGTAAATCCAATTATGAGAAATGCCCCTAATGATATTTCCCCTAAAGCATAAGCTGATCCTATAGCTAATCCTTCTCCAAAATTATGTAGTCCTATTCCTAAAGCTATTAAGTACGCTAGTGTTATGTTTTTAGTTACTTTATTAGAAGTTCTATTAACGGTATATTCTCCGATTGATTGTAATACCAAAAAGCTAGTTATTATTCCTATTACAATTATTGCTTGCCCTTGAAATGATGAAGGAATTAACGCTGATGTTTCTATAGCTTCTATAAATGTATCAATTCCTAGAAAGAGAAGTAATCCTACTGTTATGCTTAATATGAATTTATTCCATTTCTTGTCAAGCTTATTAAGAAAAGGTAACCATAATAATCCTAAATATACTGGAATAACCCCGACGTAAGTTCCGATCATTGTGAAGACCGATAATTGTTTTAATCCTATTTTCGGGGTTGATACTGCGGCTTCTATTTCATGTTCGAATTTGATAGAATTCGAAGATATAATTGTTATATTTATTGGCTCATTTTCCACCCATGAATAAGGGATGTATAATTTAGCTTTTCCTAATCTGGAAATACTGTCACTAGGATCTATATACCCTGAATATAATGCATCATTGATTAGGATTTGAGCTAATTCTATATCATTTGGACCTCCATTTGTGACCTCTATTTTTATTAAATTTGGTTCTAAAACAATTCGTTCAAATGTTAAATCTTCTATAGGAACTGTTGTATTCGGCATTAATTCTAATACATTAGGTGGTGCAACAGTAATTAATGTGAATAATATGATTAAAGGAATAATTCCTAACAGGACAAATTTTATTCTATCCTTTGTTTTCCGTTCTTCCTTCATTTATATTCCTCAATAA
>CAZIZY010000061.1:0-6216 GCA_964544235.1 uncultured Nitrosopumilales archaeon | reverse complement strand
CGGTAAATAGGAACCGGGCGAATAAAGCCCTTCGGTGTAATCTCCTGTACATAGGTGCATTCCGCGATATCGCCGATCAGTAGGTTAGTGGATTCGGAAATTAAGATCTTATACTAGTTGCTAATAGAGTTAATTGAAACTCAATCATAAGTACTGGTATTAACGATAAATGGACATGGCTACAAGCATGTACAAATGTATGTGCTGATGCGACTGCTCCAAAATTAATTCTGTTGTTTCTTCTTTGTTTCAATTCTATTATGTAACTAATTTGATTTTACATCATTCTTAAACATTGTATATAAATAATTGATTCTACAATAGATATCATCTATTTTGAAAAAACAAGTATTAATCACTGGTATGAGTGGATTAATTGGGACTGCATTAAAGAATTATTTATCTGATAAATATCATCTTAGTGCCTTAAATCGTAGTCGTGTTGATGGTGTTCAGTGTTATCAGGCTGATATTGCAGATTTAACTTCTATTTTACCGGCTTTTGAAAATAAAGATACAGTTGTTCATCTATCTGCTATATGGCGAGATGATCCTAGTTGGAATGATTTTCTAAATTGTAATGTAATTGGAACTTACAATGTTTTTGAAGCTGCTCGTCTGGCAAATGTTAAACGAATTATATTTGCTAGTAGTGGTGCTACCATCGCAGGATGGGAAAAATCTTCTCCTTATTCTGATCTAGCTAATGGTAAATATGATAAATTGTCTTCATGGGAAAATCTAACTAAAGATTCTCCTATTCGTCCAAAAGGGATTTATGGCTGTACTAAAGTTTGGGGGGAATCATTAGCTAAGCATTATTCTGATGAATATGGCATTAGTGTTATTTGCTTGCGAATAGGTGCTGTTACTCAAGCAGATAAACCTGTTCAGCTTAGGCATTATCCCATATGGTGTAGTCAAAGGGATGTGTCTCAAATGATTGATAAATGTATAGATGCTCCTTCTGATCTATTATTCGATACTTTTTATGTAACTTCTAGTAACAAATGGGGTTATCGTGATCTTGAACATGCTGCTAAAACAGTAGGATATGTTCCTGAAGATTCTTCTGATAACTTTGAACTTGAAGCAGATGAAAAAACTAAAACAGGATTCTATAACTTTTCTTAATTTTTTTAATTTACTCTTCTTTATTATTTAATTACTGTCCTCGTTCTTTTTTCTTCTTATATTAAATGGATATTTGTCTTTTATCATGGTTGCAACTATTATTACAATTATTATTACAGATATTATTTCCGATGTTAAATTTGTTATGTCCTGAATGTTCATTTTTATAATTATTTTCCATTTGTTACTTAATTTATGTTTGTTAAACTTTAGTTTTATTAGCTATATCTATCTTCGTTAATTTAATTCTCGAACTCATTATATATTTGGAATATCTTTTCAATTAAAGATGACTGATCTTTCTATAATAATTACTACTTTTAATCGAAGTAAAATTATTCTTGCTAATATCAAGAAATTAGAGCCTTTACTTGATGATTGTGAAATTATTGTAATTGATGATGCGTCTTCTGATGATACTTTTAATTCTTTATCTAACTTCTCAAAAAAATATCATAATTTCAAACTGATTAAAAATGAAACTAATATGGGTATATCGGCTTCTTGGAATAGAGCTTTAAACGAATCTACTCGTAATAATATTTTTATTTTAAATGACGATGTTTCTTTCTTTTATCCCTCTCAATTAGTTTTCGTTAAACGATTGCTTGATCTTCTTGATCATGCTGACATTGTAGGAGTTAAATTAATTGAGAGTGTTGAGGATACTTCTAACGAGCGTTTATGGCATAACATGCAAAATAACCATTCTATTCTTGGTTCTATTTTCAGTACATTTCTTTATTTCTTAAGTGGCCAAATATTTTCTACTACTTCAAATAATCGTGGTTTTGTACCGTATGTTACTTCTATGATGGCTTTCCGTAGAAATCTTGGGGTTAAATTACTTTTCGATGAATTGAATTATGGGGATGTAGATTTTAAAGGAGAATCTGATTTTCAATTACGGGCTAGACAATCTAATTCTTCTATTTATTATGATTCTACTCTTAAATTATTACATTCTAATGAGGTTGTGGGTGGGATTTATTCCCAATCTGTATCTTCTTTTAATATCCATTTCTGGAAATTACGAAATCATGTTGTTTTTCTACGGAAAAATCTTCCTCGTGGATGGTTCTTTCGAACCGTTATTTATATCATTTATAACATTGTTCTAAAACCATCTAAAATAAAATCAACTTTTGCAGCTATTAAATCTGGAATACTTGTTAAAATAAATGTTAAGGCCAACTGATCTCTTTTAGTTCTGAATGGAGAACTCTAAATAACTTACTGAATATATATTCAACATGAGTTTGCCTGAAGTTAGTGTAGTGATCCCTGTAAGAAATGGCTCTAAATATATTGAAGAATGTATTGATAGTGTTTATAATCAAACATTTCAAAATTTCGAAATAATTGTTGTAGACGATGGAAGTACTGATGATACTGTATCAAAATTATGTAAATATGATGATAAACTTAGGCTTATTAAACAAAAACCTATGGGTACTGCTTCTGCACTTAACAAAGCGATTAAATCATCTAGAGGTAATTATTTCTGTTTTATAGCTTCTGATGATCTTTGGGTTCCTGATAAATTACAAGAAGAATTCTCTTGTATGATGTCATGTGATGATGTTGGAGTAGTCTACAGTGATTTCTACATGTTAATTGAAGGTAATGTCCCTATAAGAAGACATCTCCCTCCTGCTCATATTCTTAAAAACCTTATTTCTAAGGGAACTTTGTTCTTTTTGAGTTCTTCAATGATAAGAATGGACGTTCTAAACGATCTCAAAAGTATTTCTGGGAATTATTTTGATGTTAATGATAAACTAACTGTAGAATGGTTACCTCAATTAACATTATCTCAAATATGTAATTTTAAACATTTACCCCTGCCTCTTTCATATTATCGTACCCATAGAAAGCAAGCTAGTAAATCTTTGAATGCTATTCGTGATAGTTGGTCAGTATATAAAAAACTGAATAAAAATTTCACCGCTATCGATTATGCTCGTCATTATTTTATTCCACTTTCAACTATGTTAATCAGAGTTCTACTTGAAAATATTTTGCCTACTTACCTGATGAAATTCATATTCTCAATATCTGATAAATATAAGCAATTAATGTGGCGCCATTAACAATATTCTTATATGATTATATTGAATCCATCTTCTTATTAAGTACCTTCTGAGAGTTATATTTAGGTTCTGATAATTTGACTCACCCTTTAATTGCAAGATTAAATTGGCTTGGTTGGTCTATATCTGATTTCATTAAAATAGTTCTTCTTTCAGGCTCTAAATTTCCTACACCAATTCTTCATAATGGTTTGTCAGTTTTAAGAACTGTTGATTCTGGTTCAATTGGTTCTTTACATTCTAGAGTTCATCTAGAAAAAGCTAGATCTTTATTTGATAATTATGAAAAATCGGGTAAAGATATGGTTTCTTTTTTAAAAAATGAGATTAGCGATATTAATTTAAAATATAAAGTAAGAACTTGTCCTTTGGTTGATGAATCATATTATTTGCCTTTATATTTTATTTGTAGACATCTTAAACCATCAAAGGTAGTTGAAACTGGAGTTGGATATGGTACTAGTACTGCTTACATTCTTCAAGCTTTAGACGATAATTCTCACGGGGAGCTCCATTCTATTGATATTCCTTTCTCTGAATATGTTAATGATGCAGGCTCCAATATTGTACAAGTTACTCCTGATATTGGAAAAATGGTTCCTAATCACTTAAAAAAACGTTGGAATCTAATCATAGGTAAAACTAGTGTAGTACTCCCTGAACTTCTTCAAAAACTTGGTACAATAGATCTTTTTGAATGTGATAGTGAAATAACATATTCTACTATGATGTTTGAATATAAACAAGCATGGGATTATTTATCTCCTGGAGGTATTTTGTGGTCTAATGCTTTACATGTTAACAAAGCTTTTAGTGACTTTGTAACTAGTTCAAATATCAATGCTTTTGCTTATCCATCCACTAAAGGAGTAAATGCTTTCTTTGGTGTCGCAGTTAAATAATTAGAGGGTTAATTTTGTCTACTTCCATTAATGATGATCTGTTTCCTTCATCTAATGAACAACTTGGGATTACCTCTGTTGCTTTATCTGAGCAGGAGAATCGGTACTATTTTGCTGTTCGTTATAGCAACGGCAAAAAAGTGCTTGATCTTGGATGTGGTTTAGGGTTTGGCTCTCATATTCTACGAAGAAATGCAGAAGTTGTTTTCGGTATAGATATCTCTGAAAGCTCAATATCTTTTTCTTCCAATTCTTATTCTGATTCAAACTTATTATTTCTATTAGGTGATGGTTCTAATCTTCCTTTTCCTGATAATTATTTTGATATGATTACTTGTTTTGAAGTTATTGAGCATATTGTTGACCATGATAATTTTCTTAATGAATGTAAACGTGTTTTAAACTCTAAAGGACTTTTTTTGTGCTCTACTCCTAATAAACGATTTCATTCTGGTTATTGGAATAAGCCTTTAAACCCTTTTCATAATCAAGAATTTAATATGGAAGATTTCTATAAACTGATATCTTCTAATTTTCATGTCCGTTCTTTTCATGGGCAATCTGTAATGTCTACTTCTAGTCGTTTTAAATGTGAATTATATCTTTTAGCATTAAAACTACTCAATTTATCTGGAATAATCTATAATCACTACAATAAAGAAAGAGGTCATAGTTTCTGGGTGTTATCTTATAAATCTAACCCGATTATTAATCTTATTTTTAAATTGGCTGATAATGTGTTAAATATTAAACAAGAAAAACCAAAATTAAATGGAGACCATCATATTAAAGGTGATTCAGTAGAAGTTACTCCATTATCTTCTTCGAATACTAAATATGTTGTAAGTGTAGCACAAAAACTTTAAACCTAATTCTTAACTATCCTTTTCTCTATTATTTCTCTTATTTTCTTGGGGGCTTCTATTGTTCCAAATATGTTTTCATTATTTCTGAATTTCTTTTTTATTGAGCTTAATTCTTTTCCCATTGTCTCTATTTCTTCGTTCAATTTGGTTTCTTTTGGGTTTATTAATTTATTGACTCCTGCTTGAACAGTTTCTACCCATTCAGTTGATTTTCTAATAGTGATTGTAGGTATTTGGAGTAAATAGCTTTCTTGTTGAAGTCCTCCTGAATCCGTAATGATAAATTCTGAATGTTTGATTAATTTTAACATTGAAATATATGATAGTGGTTCTGTTACAATTATTTCTGAATCATCTATCAATTTTGTTAATTCAAATTCTTCTATACGTTTCTTTGTTCTTGGGTGTAATGGTAATACCACTTGATACTTTAGTTCTGAGATTGTTTTCAAAATGTTTTTAAGATTATCCTTTGAATCCACATTTTCAGGTCTATGAGTTGTTACTGTGACTATTTTATTCTTATTCTTTATGTCAATTCCGTTGATATTCGTTATAGCTGTTAATTCTTTTTCAATGTCGCTTATTGCTTTTACTATCGGGTGCCCTGTCAAGTGAATTTCACCTCTTACATTTTCATTTCTCAAATTCTTCTCTGTTTGTAATGTTGGCGCAAAATTAATGTCAGCGCAATCTGATAATATTACTCTATTCATTTCTTCCATCATTGTCCAATCAAAGCTTCTACATCCTGATTCAACATAAAATAACTCTATTCCCATTCTTTTTGCTGCTAATCCTACTCCTAAACTACTATTTGAGTCTCCAAGTATTAGAGCTGCTTTAGTATTTGATTTCATTAAATAATTAGAAGCACTTTCAATTATGTTTGAAATACTTGATTTGCTATTATTCTTTGTAAAATTCTCTAAATGAATATCTGGGTCCCCTATTCTTAGTTCTTCTAGAATCTGTTTTGATAATTCCCAATCATAATGTTGTCCTGTGTGAACTATTCTAAATCTAGTATTATTATTACGTAATTCTTCTATTATTGGCCATAATTTAATTATTTCTGGCCTTACTCCTACAAAAACATCTAAAACCATCTTTTCTATCTATGCTCCTTCTTTTTACTCTTGGTTATATTCATTTCTTACTTATATCATGTGATTCTCTTTCATTAACATTATTATCTTTCTATTTATTCTATAATATAAT
>CAZIZY010000060.1:0-25489 GCA_964544235.1 uncultured Nitrosopumilales archaeon | reverse complement strand
CTAATGGGTAATGTTGGTTCTGGGCAAATAACGAAATCTTGTAATCAAATAATAGTTTCCATTAATCTTCAAGGAATCTGTGAAGCGCTCACTTTAGCTAAAAAAGCTGGTCTTAATCTTGATGATCTTTTAAAAGCTATTGGTGGAGGCGCGGCTAAATCTTGGCAGCTTGATAATTTAGCTCCAAAAATAATAAATGGTGATTTTAAACCTGGATTTAAAGCGTCTCATCAAAATAAAGATCTTAAACATACTTTATCTTTGGCTAATAAAATTAACGCTACTCTTCCTACAACTGCCTTAGTTCAACAATTCTATAGTTCTCTTAATTCTAATGGATTCGGTTCTGAAGGTACTCAATCAATAATAAAAATTCTTGATATGTTATCCTAAAAACCGGTAGCTTGTTTTCTCATTGAAATCTGTTTATTACTATTTATTCTTCTAATGAATCTAATATTGTTTCAAGTTCTCTAGGAAGACCATCATCAAATACGTTTTTTGACATTCTAGTCATAGAAAATCTTGCAGCCGCTATTAATATTGGGGCTATTTCTTGACCTGAATCTGTTACCTCATAGTCAATTTTTATAGGCTCATCATTTTCTGTAACTATTCTTCTTTTGATTAATCCAAATTGCCTGAATTCTTTTAGTCTTATTGAAAGAATTCTTGGATTGATCCCATCTAAATTTTCTTCGATACGATTAAATTGTGATACTCCTCTAAGTAGTTCTTTTAATATCGCCGCCGACCATTTTTTTCCTAATATCATAAATGCTACTTCTATTGGACATTGCTTAAATTCCAATGATTCATAAAGATAATCTATATCTTCTGACAATTTCACTATTACTTATTTACATTAAATAGATTTTAAACTTTACTAAGTATAGTAGATATTTTCGCATCAAATTTATATATTAGTATACCTGCTATAAAAAGTAAAGGTGATTGGTTGAACTTAATGCAATTTGAGCATCAAATGACTTCTGCAGTCGAGAAACTAAGTGAAAGTGTTGTTAATATTAGTAGTTTACGATTAAAACAGGATCTTAGATTCGGATTAGTACCTTTAGAAGGGGCAGGTTCAGGAATCATTGTGAGCTCACAAGGTAATATTGTTACTAATAACCATGTAATTGATGATGCTTCTCAAGTACATGTTACTTTAAAAGATGGCAGATCTTTTGTTGGTGACGTAATTGGGGGTGACCAATTTACTGATATCGCATTAGTGAAGATTAAATCTGAAAATTTACCTGTGGCTGAATTAGGAGATTCTGAAAATCTTAAAGTTGGACAAATTGCAATAGCTGCTGGAAATGCTTTAGGTTTACCTGGTGCTCCTACTATTTCTACTGGTGTAATA
This sequence comes from uncultured Nitrosopumilales archaeon, assembly GCA_964544235.1. Taxonomy (GTDB): domain Archaea; phylum Thermoproteota; class Nitrososphaeria; order Nitrososphaerales; family CAZIZY01; genus CAZIZY01. The sequence continues at coordinate 24,117 of CAZIZY010000060.1, read as the reverse complement.
AGTGCACTTAATAGACCTCTATCTGGGGCTCATTTTATTTTTGAAGGATTACTTCAAACTGATGCTTCTATAAATCCAGGTAATAGTGGTGGTCCTTTATCTGATCTAAATGGGAACGTCATTGGAATTAATACTGCTATGATTTCATCTGCTCAGGGAGTAGGTTTTGCTATACCTGTAAATACTGTAAAGAATGTGATTTCTCAATTATCCATTCATGGTAGAGTAATTAGGCCATGGATTGGAATTTCTGGATTAAGTATAACTTCAAGTATATCTCGAAAATATGATTTATATTCAGATCATGGTGTTTTAATTATCGAAATCTCTTATGGAAGTCCAGCTTATGAATCTGGGTTACGTAATGGTGATATAATTACAGCAATTAATGATAATTCTGTATCTAGTATGAATGATCTGATTCTCGCTCTTTCCAAATTTAAAATTGGTGAAAATGTCAATGTTTCTCTCATTCGAATGAATAAACGATACGAATCATCAATAAAACTTATTGAAAATGCTTCAATTCCAAGACTTATTCCTGTGGAATAATCTTATAGATCCATAGTTTACGAATAATATGTCCATAATTATGTGGTCTAGTTATTTTGAGTATTCTTCATTATCAAAGAACTTCTTAGTTGCTCTTTCAACTTCATTTCTATGTTCAGACGTAGTATATACTCTCATTACATTGAAATAACCTGATATTGAGCTCAATAATGGAATGTCGGTTACGGGAATTCTTTGGAAATTTAAGTTACCATATTCTTTTGATACAAGAACAATAGATGAAAGATCATTATGTGATGAAGTAAGTGGCACTGAAGGAGTAGTTGGAACATCTAAATAAACATCTTCAGGTTCAACATCGGCATCAGCTGCAATCTCATGAGCAATTGAAGTTCTAAATTTCTTTTGATTAAAAATACGATCAAGAAAAAGATCTTTTCTATGAACTGGCTTTTCGAAAACGCATTTTAGAAGTTTTCTAGATTTATAATCCATGGCCAACTTTTTGGCTCTTATAAAAGAAGAGTTGCCAGAAGTTTCTAACTCACTAAGTTTTTCAAGAGTAATTTCATCAGTAAGAGCTAAATATCGATCTAAATCAGAAATATCTGTAAGATGTAATAGATCATCAGCCAACGAAATTGAACGAATAAGCATTATTTCAGCAGCTCTCACTGTTCTATGAAAATAAACGGCTCTAAACATTTCAAAGCGGGAAATTACTAAAGCTTCAAAAGCATATTGTGCTGCCTGATTCAAAGCTAAACTGTCTTCAAATATTTCGAAGGAATTAATAACTCGATGAACATCAACTTTACCATATTCTACACCCGTAAAATGAGAATCACGTAATAAATAATCCATAACATCCACACTTAATCCCCCTGTCATCAAATCATTAACAAATTTGGAGCGATTTTTAGATAATCCAACAGCTAGTTCTGAAATTCTTTTATGATCATGGCCTTGAAGATTAAGAATGTCTTTAATTTCAGTATTGTGTATAACTTTACGAGCAATATCTTCATGAGTGATATTACTCTTTTCTGTCATTACTTCTTCAATTAAATGCGAAAAAGGACCATGCCCAATATCATGAAGTAAGGCGCTCATTCGTAAATCATTACGTAATTCTTTATCGATGAGGTTTTTATTTAGAAAATAATCTCCAGCTATCCCTGCAAGGTGCATTGATCCTAATGAATGATCGAATCTAGTGTGTTGAGCTCCAGGATAAGTTAGATAAGTTCCTGAAAGTTGTCGAATCTGGCGTAAGCGTTGAAAAATTGGAGTATCAATAATAGCGCATTCATTAGAATTAGCAAAAACATAGCCGTGTATTGGATCTCTAAACTCAGTAATCGTATTCAACATAATTCAACTAGTAACAAAATGATTTAAGCATTAAATGATGAGTTGTTTTCCTGAAGGTTAAATTTATTTTTAACGTGTCCCCAAATCTCTTTTGCTATCTCATCAGAATTAAGCTCTCCATTAATAATAGGCCACTCTAACTCTCTCGCAAAATTAAGATACAATTTCCTAACTTTATTAAGAATATTCGAGTCTCTTTCATTAATGTCTCTTTGAGTATTTTTTCTAGAAAAAGACACTTCAACTGGAATATCAAGTAAAATAGTGAGATCTGATGAAGGCAATCCTGAATCTAATGCTTTCAACCACGATAATTCTAATCCATTAGCATTTCCATATGCGTAATTAGAGTAAGAATATCTATCAATGATAATATATTTGTTCTGAGAAATCCATTCACATATTAAAGATTTTAATTCCCATCTATTCGCAGACAATAACATATGCATAGCTTCAATAGGTAAAGTTGAATTATTCTGCAGATAATTCTTTACTTCTTTTCCAATAACAGTAGAATATAATGGGAATGATAACGATTCAACCTTAAATCCATGTTCACCAAGTTTTTTACTTAATAAGTGAGTCTGAGTTTGTTTACCTGATTGATCAATACCTTCAAGAACTATCATTCTGCCATTTTTCAAGATTACTAATAAATTAGAAAAAGGATCCTAATTAAAAACATGCTTAGTAATGGGAAGTATATTTGACAAATATCTAACTTACCCATGTGTTTTAATTAAACTAGTTAGTATGATAGTTGTTGAATGAAGATCTAAGTATAGATAATCTTGAAGGGGTTGGTCCTGCAACCAAACAAAAACTTACTGAAGGTGGAATATCTAACTTACTAGAATTATCTGTTATACCTCCTGCAGATATCGCAGATTTAATAGGAATTGAATTAGTAAAAGCTGTAGATTTTTGCAGCAAGGCTAGAAAAAGATTACAAGAAATTGGGTTGCTTGAACAAGAATTTGTTACTGCAAGTAAAATATATGAAAAACGACAAACAATAAAAAAAATTAGTACTGGATGTAAGTCTCTTGATGATTTATTTCAAGGAGGAATTGAAAGTCAGGCTCTAACAGAAGTTTATGGCGAGTTTGGATCTGGTAAAACTCAAATATGTCATACCGTTTGCGTAATGGTCCAGCTTCCAGTTGAAGAAGGAGGACTAAATGGTAATGCGATATATGTAGATACTGAGAATACATTTAGACCTGAAAGAATAGTTTCGATAGCTGAATCAAGAGGACTGGATAAAAATAAAGTATTAGAGAACATAATTGTTGCAAAAGCATATAATAGTTCACATCAAGAACTAATAGTTTCAGAAATTGCTGAAGTAGTTGTTAAGAATAAGATAAAGTTATTGATAGTGGATTCATGTGTAGCGCATTATAGATCTGAATTTGTTGGACGAGGAACATTAGCTGAAAGGCAACAAAGATTAAATCGATTTATGCATCTGCTTTTGAGAATCGCTGAGATGCATGACGTTGCGATAATAATGACTAATCAAGTTCAATCAAAACCGGATACCGTATTTGGCGATCCTTCTAAGCCAACAGGAGGGAATGTTGTAGCTCATGCAAGTACATATAGGGTTTATTTACGTAAAGCTGGCCGAAATAGAATTGCAAGAATGGTTGATAGTCCATATCATGCGGAAGCAGAAGCCCCATTTACATTAAATGAAAAAGGGGTCGATGACATTGATGAAAGCTTAAATTCTAAAAAAAACCCTAAATTATGAGAGAACTTTATATTATAAGCTGTATCGAGAATCTTTATAATTGAAAAAAATTGCGTTATTACTAATTTTACTACTGGTTCCAGTGAGTACGGGTTACTCGCAAGAGACCTCAGAAATAGAACCTGATGAACTGATTGAAATAACTACCGTAGGTGACTTAACACTTTGGAAAGTTAAATTTAAAGGAAATGATATCCCTGAACAAGAATTTAAAATATCTGAAGAAGCAATAAAAGATATTGAATCTTTTTCATTAATTATTGGAAATACATCTGAATGGAAAGTAGATTATGATGTATTGACTTTAAAAGGTTTAGAATTATTACCGTTTTACAATTTACCTCCAGTAAGTTCAATACTTAATGTGAAAACGACTAATAATGACGCGGCAAATGAATTATCTTATTTCTTAAACTCTTTCTTGAAAACAGGATTTACACGGGACCACAAAATTATAAATTCTGATTTCTATTCTCACGTGAATCCCGAAATAGCAGCTAAAGAAATAATTAATCTTGTACCACAAATTGAAGACGTAAACGATCGTGGACTTCTTAATCTTGTTAAACCAGAAGAATTTCTTAGAACGTCTCCTTCGATAATTATTCTAACTGGAATCAATGATAATGACAAATTCAGATACACAGTGGAATTTGCGTCGATTATCATCAGAGATGAATATCCAACAAAAGAATTAGAATTATTAGATCTAGTTCCTCAATTAAAAAATCAAACCGTTTCAAGTATATCTAATACTGCTGGTCTACGATTGAAGATGGTTAATACTGTTGCTTATCAGTGTAAAGTATGTACAATAACAAATCTAGATAATAGTACAGCAATATTAGAAAAGAAAATTGACCCAGGACAACCGATACCTAATCTCGAAGTAAGAGTTGGAGAATTATCCCCTGCAATAATTGCAACTCGACAAATTGATAAAACAATAATCAATAACGATGAAACAATTGAAGTTAAAATCAATATCGCGAATGTTACTCCTGAAACTATAGCTATAGCAGAATTTATAAAAATAAACGAAGAATGGTGGAAAGATGATTTTGAATTAATATCCGGAAATGCTGTTGAAGAAGTAAGGTCTCTTTCAGCTAGAGAAGCAACGTCAATAACTTACGTACTTAAAGCATTAAACGAATCAAAACAAGAAATAATACAAGGGAAAGCGAATAACGTAATTAAATATGATTATAAAATAGGCAACAGCACTGTAACTAGAATATCTACATTAAATGACGCGCCAATTCTAATTAATAAACAAGGCGCTATTCTAAATGTAAGAGCTTCTCTTGGTACAGAAAAAATCTTACAAAGTAATCTTGAAGGTAGTGCTTCATTAGAAATTATTAATACTGGAAGTTCAACTGCTTCTAATGTTAGATTATATCGCGAATCAACTGAGATTGCTGAATATGATGAAATTATTCCAGGAGGAAAGATGATATTTGTTGACGATTTATCAAATTTAGGAATAACAGATTCATTAAGAGAATTAACATGGACCGTTTCATGGAATGAAAGTGATAATGTAGAAAAAAGAAGTGATTCAAATTCATTACCAATATTATATAATATTGGTAAAATTAATGCTCCTGACTTGTCAATAACTAAAACAATAGATCTAGGGGAGTCTATTAATACAAAATATTTGAATGTAACATTAACTATTCGAAATACTTCTACAACAGAAGCAAATAACGTACAAATAACTGATTATCTTCCAGAAGGGATAATATTTCTTGAAGGTGATTTTCATCCACAGAATCTGAAAGGAAACACATTGATTAAAACAATTGATCAAATCGACCCTGATGAACTTATCACAATTAAGTATGCCACACGAATTGATGATATAAATGAAACATATCTGTTACCTCCATCTAAAATCCATGTGGAAAACTCTAAAATTCCTATAGAAAATTATTCAGAATCCTATTTGATTCCATATGGTATAACCATCAAGAAAACATTTTCAAAAGAAGAAGGTTTTCCGGGTTCAACTTCGAAAATGAACTTAGAAATAATTAATAATGGGAAAATGCCAATATATCGATTAAGGATTAATCCTGGAATAGACAGTTTTCTTAAAATAACTGATGATGTAACTAAACGTGAAGTTAAAGAATTAATACCAGGTGACTCAGTTAACTTATCTTATTCGGTTCAATTACTTTATCCTATAGAAGAATTAGCGTCAGAATCAACGTTAAGGTATGTACTTTCAACTCAAGAACTATTTGCTCAATCTGAGAAAACAAAATTAAAAATACATGAGGCTCCTCATATAATGTTTGAAACCATACCTGAAAATCCTACTGAAAATTCCGAGTTTATTGTAAAAGTAATAGCTAAGAATGTATCAGAATTAACCGTGACAAATATGAATTTCAATATTTCTTTACCGCCAGAAATAGAACTTGTTGATGGTGATAATCAAATTAATATTCAAGAGTTAAAGTCTGGAGAAATTAGTGTCTCTGAAATAAAAGTAAGATCGAATTATCCTAAAATAGTGAAAATAGAACCAATAAATGCATTGTACACATTTGATGAAGAAACATTGAATGTTCAAATTAAAGAATTAGAAACGAACATTCAGGAAAACATGAGAGATCGATATTTAATTCCAATCTTATTAGGAATTATAATGATTTCGATTACCTCTATAATGGTTAGAAAAATTATGAAAAACAATGATGATCAGATTAATAATAAGTGAAACAGCTTCAACATTATTTAAAAGAGAAAAATCATGAATAATAAAGAGTTTATCAATAAATTATTGCTGCAAGCAAGAGCTGCAGCATTAACTGTAAAAGATGAAGAAAAAGGTATAGAAATTCAAAAAGGAGCTTATGGTGATACTACCTTGAAAATTGATCAAATTGTCGAATCTGAAATAATAAACTTTGTTAAAACAAATCGACCTAAATCTAGGATAGTAGCTGAAGAATCAGGAATAATAGGTGACAAATCAAATGAGGAAATAATATTAATCGATCCAATCGATGGAAGTACAAATGCTAAAAATGGAATACCTTTTTACTCTACGGCTATTGCGATATCTGAAGGAGAATATTTTGATGATATAATTGCTTCAGGAGTAATAGATCTGATTCGAGGTGAGATAATTTATTGTGATAAAGATAATGGCGTGACAATTAATGGGGAAAAAGCTAAATTTAGACAAGTTAATAATATTGAAAAAGCGGTAATTGCTTTTAATTCTAGAATAGGTTTTAATAGTGACTCGAGAATTGAGCGAGGAATGGATAATCTTATCAAAATGTCAAAGAATTCAAGACTATTAGGATCTTCAGCACTTGAAACTGCCTATATAGCTATTGGAAGAACGGATGCGTTTATCGAACCAATGCCAAGGTTAAGAACATTTGATATTTTTCCATCATTATTTATGTTAAAAGAAGCTGGTGGCACTTTCGAATTTTTGAATGAAACAGAATTATTAATATCGGGAACTGATAAATATTCATATGTAGCTGCAAATAATGAAGAACTATGTTCGAAGTTATCGAGCTTATTTAGATCTTAGGAATTAAGGCAAGTGAAAAATAATATCTGAAACTAAACGAAAAAGAAGAATAACGTTAGCTGCAATATTTCCAGCTCATTTTGCTGAAGATGGAATGGCGGTAGCTACTCTGCCTGTATTACTTCCAATATTAATCCGGGAATTTAGTTTAACAATAGGCCTAGCTGGAATATTGGGTTTTCTATTTAGAGCTTCAGCTGCAGTTGCAGATCCAATTATAGCTTTTAGATCCGAGAATGTATTGAATAGGAAAGTAATACTGCTGTCAGGATTAATTATTTGCGCAACAATGTTATCATTATATCCGGTTTCATCCAATTTTATGGTGATTGCCGTAATTACTATCTTTGCTGGAGCTGCTTCATCAGTATATCATCCACAAGCATTAACGTTGTTGAAAGAAGCTACCCAAGGTAAAATGGGAACAATAGTGGGATTTCATGGATTAATTGGGGGCATCGGAATAGTGTTAAGCCCATTAATATTAACTAAATTAATTATAGAAGTTGGCTGGGAATATGCAGTGCCTCTGACTTATGGGCCATTGATTATCATTGCGTGCCCATTATTAATGAAATATTGTAATAATCCTACAAAAGCTCAAAAAATGAAGTTTAGTATAAGTAAATTAGGTGGTAACGAATTCATTTATCTGGTAACTTATACCGGGTTAATGTCAGTAGCAAGTTTAAGCATGATGCTATTTTTACCATTATATTTTCAGGAGATTAAAGGGTTAGATATTGCATCTTCAGGACTATTTTATTCTATCACTAACGTTGGAATGTTAGTAGGAATGATGATTGGAGGCCCATTATCTGATAGAGTTGATCGAAGAATAATATCGACGTTTATACCATTTTTGTATTCAATTAGTTTTGCTATATTCACTAATGTAGATTTACCTCAATACATGTGGATAGGATTAATAATATCATGTAGAATGTTTGCTAGTTCAGTACACCCAATGGTGATGTCTATTTTAGCTGAAAGACCAAATTCTCCAGTTGCAACTTCTATCGGAATGATGGAAGCAATAGTTTATGGCCTTAGTGCAATAGCTCCTCCTATAATTGGGGCGGTAGCAGATACATCAGGATTAGAATTTGCTATGGGGTTATTAGTTATTCCCGCATTTAGTGCAGGAATCTTAAGCCTTACTATGTCTAAGAAAATGATGATTGAAACTGTAAACTGATGAATATTTTTTGAGAGTGAAGTCAATTGATACTTACCGAAAAGTTCAAAAATAGTGGCGTCCTTTAAGAGATCGATTTTAGCTGTGTGTAAAGAATACACGACCTGTATCCGTTTAGAATACAGAAGTGGATGTACATAGAATCTTGGTAGATATAACAACAAGCATAGTCATAATAATAATCTTATTAGCTTTTTCAGCATTTTTTGGAGGGCTGGAAGTAGCATTAGTAGCAATTACTGATGTTCAGATTGAGCAATTCTTATTAGAGAAAAAGAAAGGAGCAAAATCATTAAAGAAATTAAAATCTAATCCCAGCAGAATGATAACAACAATAATGTTAGGAAATAACATTGTAAATGTTGCGGCATCAACATTAGCTGCTGAAATAGCGATTTCAATATTTGGTTCAATAGGAGTTGGAATAGCAACAGGTGTTATGACTTTTGTAATTCTAGTATTTGGAGAAATTACCCCTAAAGCTTATTCAAATATTTATGCCTCAAAAATGTCCTTGACTTTTGCAAAACCAATAGATATCATGACCAGAATATTATATCCCCTGGTAGTCTTCTTTGAAGGACTTACTAATATGATACTGAAAACTCTTAATGCTGACTCTAAGAAAGTCGCACTTACTGATAAAGAATTTGAAGCGACATTAAGAATAGGAGTGAAAGAGAAGGTGCTTGAAATTGGAGAAAAGCGTTTCATTGAAGGAGTCTTAAAACTTAATGATTTAACAGTAAGATCAATAATGACTCCAAGAGTGAAGATGTTTACCATCGATTCAAAAATAGGAGTAAAAGAAGCAATAGCGACATTAGCTAAAGGAGAATATTCAAGAGTACCAGTAATAGAAAATACGAAAGATACAGTAGTTGGAATAATTCATTTGAGAGATATTCTGAAGACGGTAGCAGAAAACAAAAAATACAGTAAAATAAAAAGTGTTTCTCGAAAACCTATCTTTGTTTCGCAAGAGAAGCTTATTGGCGATTTATTAAGAGAATTCCAAGGTAGACGCGAACATATGGCAATAGTTGTTGATGAATTCGGAGGCGTAGAAGGGTTAGTTACACTTGAAGATATTATAGAAGAAATTTTTGGAGAAATTATGGATGAAAAAGATATTTTACCACAATTTATCTATAGATTAGATAAAAATAGCTGTATAGTGCATGGAGAAACAGACATTCGTCTTGTAAATGATTATTTAGGAACTGATTTAGAATCAGGTGAAGATTATTCTACAATTAGTGGATTACTTCATACCAAACTTCAAGATATGCCGCAACAGGGTGAACGTGTTGAAATAAATAATTGCACGTTAATAGTGGAAAACACGGAAGGAAATACTCCTATAAGAGTTAGAGTGAATAAAGAACCCCAAAAAGAAGATGCTGATGATGATGAAGAAGAAGACACAACAGAATAAATGAAGAACAAATCTACTTCTATTAATTATCTCTAGTGTTTTGTTAATGCTTTCCATTACTATTCTTCTTAAAAAAATGGAGAAAATGGTGAAAATTTATTCTAATGATGAATTAACTGCATTAGGTGAAATTAGCTCAAAAACTAATTCTGATCCGTTTCGGATTCTTATTTCTACTATTCTTTCTCATCGAACTCGTGATGTAAATACTAGTAAGGCGTCAAAAAATTTATTTTCAGTTATTAATTCTCCTCAAGATCTAAATGAACTTGATCTAGAGTTACTTGTTGATTTAATCAAACCTGTCGCTTTCTATAATGTTAAAGCTCGAAGATTAAAACAAGTATCTGTCGAATTAATTACTGAATTTAATGGTGTTGTCCCTGATAATATTGATGATTTATTAAGTTTAACTTCTGTTGGACGTAAAACAGCTAATTGTGTATTAGTTTATGGCTTTGGATTGCCTGCAATACCTGTAGATACTCATGTACATAGAATTTCTAATAGGCTTAATTTAGTGTCAACTACTGATCCGGATGATACTGAATTTGAATTAAATAATGTTATTCCAAAGAAATATTGGTTAAATGTTAACGAATTATTTGTAAAATTCGGACAAACTGTTTGCGCTCCAATTAAACCTAATTGTAATGTTTGTTCATTAACCAATAATTGTTCGTTTTATAAGAAAATTAGCCAATCTAAAAACTAGAACTTATTCTAAATAATTCTAATACTTTAATATATTTCAAGCATTATCTATTTCTGCATTAAATGAATTCCAATACTTTTTATGACGCAATTATTTTCAAATCAGGAAATCAAGATTTATTGTTTTCTTCATTTGATTATGATGACATGCTATTTCCAGCTGATTGGCATTCTTACCGTGATTCTTTTTATTTAAGTGTAGAATTGCTTCCGCATAGAAAGTTGCCTTATATCATCACTCTTAATGATTGTGATCATTATTTGAAACTTAATAATTCTCCTTCTTGGTCCAAAATTATTCCTTATTCTGGTTTTTGTGTATCTCATTCTTATTCTGAATATGTAAGTTCTTCAGATGATCATGTTTTTTATCTTCCCAAAAATAAAAATGATGTTCGAGGCATTGAAATTATTGTTAGCGGTTCATCTAAAATTGAATGCCAAAAAAGGATGAATGAATTATTCTCAAACATACATGCTATTGATTTCGTTCATAAAGCTTTTTCTTCGCTTGATTTCATTGAAAATGAATTGATAACCCTTTCTACATCAAAAATATCTGGAACTGGTGTTTTCGCTAAAAAAGATTTACCACAAGATTCTGAAATCGAGACTCTTACTAGGCCACTAGTTAAGCATTCAAAAATTCCTCAATATGGTCAAACCGGTTATGGTCATAATATTCAAGTTCAAAAAGGTTGGTGGCTACCTCTAAATCATAGTTCATTTTACCACGTTAACCACTCTTGTTCTCCTAATGTTACGATCGATATTCAAGGAACTTGGATTAATGTTATTGCTCAACGAGATATAATGAATGGTGAAGAGATTCTAGTTAATTATGAATCCCTTATTTATGCTGATGATGTTTTTAACTTTAAATGCAATTGCAATTCTATAAATTGTTCCACTTTAATAAAAGGACTAAAAGAATAACCAATTTATTGCATTCCATTTTCTTAGTTCATTATTAGCTCAATATTTATTGAGTATTATGGCAAAATTCATGTACTAACATGTAGAAAAACATCTGATTGATATTATTTATTGATATATTTGCAACACACATTTGATTTTAACATGAAAAAAGAAGAAATATCTGGTAAGATTGCTGAACTTGAATCTGAGAAAGATTCTTTGAGATCAGAATTACAATCTTTACGTGAAAAAGTATCAACTCTTCGTTTAGAAGGAAAAGCTAAATCTCTTGAAGGTGAAATTGCTGTATTACGTACAGAAAAACAAGATCTTGAGACTGAAATCTCTTCTTATGATTCTGATATCTCTTCTAATTCTTCGCCTGATCATGAAGATGCTTCTTCATCTTCTATGTGGGATAATCAATCTCAATTCACAATTCCACAAGAACTCTAAGTGGCTAATACAATATGCCTTCTTGTCCTCAATGCGAAGTATTAGTTGAATCACCTTCTAAAATATGGTCTATTACTGATCATGTTAAATCTGGTAATTTAACCGAATCGAAAGTGGGATTGTATTCTTGTAAAAAATGTAATACTCAGTTTCCATTCGTTTATGGTTCAAAGAAACTTAAAATAGTTAGCGTTGAGGTAATGGATAAACTTCAAGAAGATAATAATGTTCTTAGTGAACAATTGTCTAATGTTACTGTTGAACGAGATAATGTTATTAATGAAAGAAATTCTCTTCAATCGAATATAGAGAAACTTGAATTAGAATACCTTAATTCAAGGGCTGAAATATTGAAAGAATCTATATCTGTTCTTAAAGAGTGGAAGAGTGAAATTCAAAGTGAATTGACTCCTCTTTTATCAAAATAATCTTAAATTATAACCCTATTCTTCATTGTGAATAATTATATCTTTAGAATTAACTATTTTTACTGTTTATCTGAACGAATTCTTCATACCTAAATACTTTTAATATACTTGCCCATTACCCTTGACATGGTAACTTTCTCACTTCCTGATTTACCTTATTCATATAATGCGTTGGAACCTTATATTGATGCTCAAACTATGGAAATTCATCATAGTAAACATCATCAAAAATATATTGACACTTTTAATGCTACATTGGAAAAAATTAGTCCTGCATTAAATGATAAAAGTGCTATTGAAATTCTTTCTAATATTAATGATGTCCCTGAATCTGTTAGGGGTGCAATTAATTTTAATGGTGGTGGCTACTATAATCATAAAATCTTTTGGAAAAATATGAAACCCAACGGTGGTGGTGAACCAGGGGGAGTATTAGCTGATGCAATTAATGCTTCATTTGGAAGTTTTGCTAACTTTAAGGAAGATTTTACTTCTAAAACAGCTCCACTTCAAGGTAGTGGATGGGGCTGGCTAGTCTATAACCCTTCTTCTAAAAATGTTGAATATAAAGCAACATCAAATCAAACTAGTCCTATAACTGAAAATCTTATACCATTACTTGGTATTGATGTTTGGGAACATGCTTATTATCTTAAATATCAAAATAAACGTCCTGATTACATTTCTGCTTGGTGGAATGTTATCAATTGGGATGATGTTGAATCAAGATTACAAAAAGCAAAGGATTAATTCTTTTCTTAACTTGATTGATATCCCTTAAACATTCTCAGTTTTTATTATTTATACCGAGATATGTTCTAAAAAATTAGTCATATCTCTGTATTTATTCTTGTTAATGGATTCATTTGAGAGATCACTATGAAAATAATATCTGATTTACATATTCATTCTAAGTATAGTAGAGCTACTAGTCCAAGAATGGATTTAGATAATTTATCGCTTTTTGGCGCAATGAAAGGACTTCAACTGATTGGTACTGGTGATGCATTGCATCCAAAATGGTTTAAAGAATTATCTGATAATTTAGTAAATAATAATGATGGAATATATTCCTTAAAAAGTAAAGAATCAACTTATCCTAAATTCGTTATTACTACTGAAGTTGCTACTATATGTGAATATGATTCTAAATATCGAAAATCGCATCATTTAATTCTATTTCCAGATCTTGATTCAGCTTATCAAGCTTCTAATTCATTATCTAGTTATGGATCATTAAGTTCTGATGGACGCCCTATCTTATCGTTATCTCCACCAGAACTTGTTGACAACTTAATTTCTGTTAATAATCTGATCGAGATAATTCCTGCGCATATTTGGACTCCATGGTGGAGTATTCTTGGGTCAAAATCAGGATATGATTCTCTTAATGACTGCTACCAAGATTCATCAAAACATATTCATGCAATAGAAACAGGACTATCAAGTGATCCTCCGATGAATTGGAGGATTAGTGAACTAGATAATTTAACTTTTATTTCAAATAGTGATTGTCATTCTCCTGATCCATATAGGCTTGGGCGTGAAGCAAATATCTTTGAATTATCTTCTTTATCTTATTATGACATAATTCAAGTGATTCGATTAAATGATCCTAATCAATTTATAATGACTATCGAAACTAAACCTGAGTATGGTAAATATCATTGGACTGGTCATAGAAATTGTGGTGTATCTATGTCCCCCTCTGATTCCTTTAAAATAAATGACATATGCCCTAAATGTAATAAATCTATGACTGTCGGTGTTGAACAACGTATTTCTTCTCTTTCTGATTATCCCATTGGCCATATTCGGCCTTCTTCTCCTAAATTTATCTATTTACTTCCATTGCACGAAATAATTTCTACTTCTTTAGGTCTTAATAGCTTTTTATCTAAAAAGGTTCAAATGATCTATTCGACTCTGATCACTAATTTTCATAATGAATTCTCTATATTGCTCAATGTACCCTTAATTGAAATTCAAAAAATTGCGGGCTATAAAATAATGAAACTTATTGAATCTATGAGAAATGATACTTTTAGTGTCATTCCTGGATATGATGGTGTATATGGTTCTCTTGAAAGTAATTATAATTCTGTTTGATTGTTCTTCTTGATTAATTCTTTCGTATTAATTTCGGTTTAACCATCAAAATAATTCCTATCATCATGATTATTGTTGTTAATATCATTGAGGTAGAGAAGCTTACTCCTATATTTCTTACTAGTATCGTCAAAATAATTGGTGATATTAACATCAAACTTGGGGCTATAAACTCTTGAAGTTTTAATAATTCTAATTTATTTACTTTAAGACTTGGTGAAACTGATATGTAAGCTAAATATAAAAATAATGGATAAATTACTGCAAATTTGCCTTTAGTCCAGAAAATTATTAATGTAATTAAGTTCTTTTGGTATCCTGTTGAAATCCATGCGATAATAATGCTTAATATTATTGTAGAATAAAATAACTTGATTATTCTTTCTCTATTTACCCGAAGTAACTTCAGCTTGTCATTAGTTTCTGATTCTTTAATATCTATGATCATAGCTATGCATATTGAAATAATTCCAATTATGAATACAATCGGCTCTCTTGTAACTTTAAGATAAGTCTCTTGACCCATATTTGGCCATAATAGCAATGAATATACTATTGGTATTATTATGGGTAATAAATATAAAATAAATACTAAATCCTCTAGTATACTTACTCTTGATTTATTCAATACTTTACTCATTTAATTATACACCATTTAATCTTTATCTGAGTAAATAATCTTTTTACCAAAGACTAGATAAGCTGTGTGTCCTACCATCCTATTAGTTGGTCTAGTTATCCCTATTCTCGATTCTATATTTCTAGTAATCACTTCAATCGTTTCAATTGATATGAATCCTTGTTCATTTAACTCTATAACTGATTTCTCAACTTGATTCATAGTTGGGCATATAATGACGATCATTCCTGATCCCTTCAATGAATCTCTAAATGTCTTTATTACACTCCATGGATCTCCTACATCTACTATTCCTAAATCTGCATTTGAGACATCCATTCCTTCTTTAACATCACAATGTTTTATTGTTACAAAATCTAATACGCCACATCGTTTTAGATTCTTTTTAGCTATTTCTATGAATTCTTCTCTTATCTCGTACGAATATACATGACCTGATGGTTTTACTAAATTAGCTATAAATCCAGTTAATACTCCACTTCCAGTACCTGATTCAATTACAATACTCCCCGAATCTATCCCGCTTTTTGCAGCTATTATGCCCATATCTTTAGGGTATACTATTTGTGTTTTCCTCGCACTTTTCATAACATAATCTTCCATAGTTGGTTTTAGTAGCCAAAATGTAGTTCCTAAACTTGATTTAATCCCTTCACCATATTCTTTATCTAATGCGTTATTTAATTCAATAAATCCTTTATGGGTGTGCATTGTTGAATCTTTTATTACTTTAACTAACCATCGTTTTCTTTCCGTTAAATACAATAATATTGGATCTCCTTCTTTTATACTCATAATCTCACCATTTCTTAAATAAATAATATGCAATTGAATTTAAGTTCAACATTCACATAATACCTTGATGTTTAACTAAAAAAATGCATCTATTGTTATTTCTTTCAATTTACCTTAAATTTTTATATTCCGGAATTAATCTAATTTCTCTATAGATGAAATTTTTATTTCTTGACTCTAAAATTCTTTCAGAAGCTATCATAATGATATCATTATCTGCTATGCTACATTATGTTAAATTATTTGCACTTCCTCAAGGTGGTTCAGTAACTTTAGGCTCCATTGTCCCTATTCTGTTATTTGCTATTCGTAGAGGTATTAAACCAGGAATATTTGCCGGATTTATTCTTGGGCTTGTTTCACTAATTCAAAATCCTTTTATTTATAATCCGATTCAAGTTCTTCTTGATTATCCTTTTGCTTTTGCTTCTTTAGGGTTAGCTGGGATCTTTGTCAAAAATCATTCTGATTCTAATTTATTTAAACCTATTATGGGTGTTATATTATCCGTATCTATTCGTTTGTTTTTCCATGTAATTTCTGGAATTATATTCTTTTCTGAATACGCTCCTGAAGGAATGAATCCTATTGTTTATTCATTAATCTATAATGGCAGCTTCTTAGGCGTCGAATTAATAATCAGTATAATCATTATAAGTATCATTATCAAACGTGGAATATTATCTGTATACCGGTAATTTATGCTCTCCACCAATCAAATGAAATAAAATCTATTTTCAATGTTTCTTTTTCAACTACCGCAATTATGAATTTCTTCTTTACAGTAGTAGCTAACCTTCCAGCTAATACTACTCCTGTTGCAGTAATTTTATCAGCTGATTTCATTACTTGCACTAAATATGGCGCGTGATCGATCCCTGGACCTTTTATGTATACTGCAAAATCACAACCAAATTTTATTCCAGGTGAAACTATTAATCCAGACTTTCGAAGATGCTGATAAACTGTGTATTTATGGTCAAAATCCACATATTCTTTAGTACATATTTCTTGGATTCTATTTAGATTAACATCTGATTTATCTTCACACGATTTAATCTTTAATTTACGTTCTTTCATTAAATAGTATCCTTCAATTAAATCTAAAATTAATGGGGCTGTAAATTCATCTCCTTTGGGTTTTGGTATTCCAAGAGGTTTGCCAAAGAATCCTGAAGTAAATAATTTTCTTGATTGCTCAATATCCCATATTACTATTCTATTCTCAACAAGTTCTCCTCTGAACACTTATTTTCCCTTTTCTAGTTTAATCTTAGAATCCTAATGCTAATACTGTTACTGCATCAGAAGCATTTTGACAACTATCTGCCATATTTTCTACTTTTTCTATAATATCTTTTATTAATAATAACTCTGGAATATCCTTTACTTTTTTTAATACTTCTATAGTTAAGTTTCTATAAAGGTCATCAATCTCACGTTCAACACTTTGTACACTTCCAGCTAATTCCCATGCTGAATCAGGATTAATTGCTAGTGATCTCACAACTTCATTAAGTCGATGAACCATTTCAAGCACATATTCGACTAATTGTCTTAATGGCTCTTCTAGTTTTGTTTTAGTTACTGTTCCACTATTTAAGTGAGATATTCTAAATGACATTCCAACTAAATAAGATGTTAATGATTCTAAATTATATGCTACTCTTAAAACATCTTCACGGTTATCCATTAGTGATCCCACGTCAGCTAATTGTCTAGCTAATCCCCTTCGTAAGTCTTCTACTTCTTCTTCAGCTATTCTAATTTTACCCATTATTTCTTCTACTTCTTTTGAATTCTTACTCAATACTGAATCGTATAGTTGCCTCAAATTTCTTGCTCCCTCTAAAACTATTCTTGATTCATCTTGTAATGTAGTTAAAATTCTTCTACGTGTTTTAAGCTCAGCTTCTCCTGTAAACAATATTCTTCACTTTATAATGGATTAGGGAATAGATAATCATATCGCCTATTTCGACATAAAATTCTTATTATCGATGATTTCATTAAGATAGTTGATGTTAGCCGCTGATTCAAATTCTAAAAAACTTAGAAGTAGATCTGTTATTGAAGGACCTGAAAGAGCTCCTCACCGTTCAATGTATAAAGCTATGGGACTTTCTGATGAGGATTTATCTAAACCTTTGATTGGTGTAGCTAATACTTGGAATGAAGTTACTCCTTGCAATCTTAATCTGGATACTCTTGCTAAGAAAGCAAAGGAAGGTGTTAAATCTGCTGGAGGTACTCCTCGAGAATTTGTTACTATTGCCGTTAGTGATGGAATTTCGATGGGACATGAAGGAATGAAAGCTTCTCTAATTAGTAGGGAAATTATAGCTGATTCAGTCGAGCTTACAATGCATGCTCATCAATATGATGCGTTGGTAGGGATTGCAGGTTGTGATAAAAGTCTTCCTGGAATGTTAATGGCTATGGCCCGTATTAATACTCCTTCAATCTTTGTTTATGGTGGCACCATTTTTCCTGGAGTATATGATAATAAAGATATAACTATCCAAACAGTATTTGAAGCAGTAGGAGCTTATTCTTCAGGTGCTCTTGATCTTGAATCCCTTAAAGAAATAGAAAATTTAGCTTGTCCTGGCGCTGGTTCTTGTGCTGGAATGTTTACCGCTAACACTATGTCATCTGTTAGTGAAGCAATAGGAATGGCACTTCCTGGTACTGCTTCTTCTCCTAGTCTTAGTGATAAACGTTCTCAACAATGTTTGGATACTGGTAAAACTATAATGAACCTCCTGGAAAATGGAATTAAGCCTAGAGACATAATGTCTTTTGAAGCTTTTGAAAATGCTATAGCTATAGTTCAATCGTTAGGCGGTTCTACTAATGCGGTTCTTCATCTTCTTGCTATTGCAAAGGAATCTGGTATCAGTCTTACTTTTGATGATTTTGAACGAATAAGAAAAAGAACTCCACAGTTAGCTGATTTAAAACCTGGTGGAAGCTATGTGATGGTTGATTTAGATGATTCTGGAGGAATCCCTTTATTGATGAAAAAACTTCTTGATAAGAATCTACTTAATGGTGATCTATTGACTGTAACTGGGAAAACTGTTAGGCAGAATCTTGAAAAGATTTCTATAGTTTCAAATAAAGTTATATCTCCAATTGATTCTCCTCGTTATTCTTCTGGAAGGATTAATATTCTAACTGGAAGTTTGGCTCCTGATGGAGCTGTGATTAAAACTACTGGTTTATCGCGATTTGAATTTACTGGTACTGCAAAAGTTTTTGATAGAGAAGAAAATGCTTTCGATTCTATTATTAAGGGTGACATTATTGAAGGTGACGCTGTAATAATTCGTTATGAGGGTCCTAAAGGAGGTCCTGGAATGAGAGAAATGTTAGCTGTGACTAGCGCGATTGTTGGTCAAGGGTTGGGTGAAAAAGTTGCTCTTATTACTGATGGCAGATTCTCTGGGGCTACTCATGGAATGATGATTGGCCATGTTTCTCCTGAAGCCATGGTAGGTGGACCTATTGGTTTGATTGAAAACGGTGATATTGTTAATATTAACGTTAATGATAGGACGATTAATTTGAATGTAGATCCTGATGAATTAGAAATTAGGAAAAAGGCTTGGAGTCCTTTAACTCTAAAATATAAATGGGGTGCTTTAGCTAAATATTCTTATCTTGTATCTTCTGCTTCAGATGGTGCTGTTTGTGTTCCTAATGTCTCTTAGTTTAACTTTGTCTTTCACTAATATATGGAGTTAGTTTACAATAAACCGTGTTGAAATTCTTGATACTACTTTGAGAGATGGCTCTCAGTCTTATGGATTATTCTTTTCACTTCAAGATAAAATAACTTTAGCACATGCGATCGATCAACTTGGGTTAAAATATATAGAAGGCGGATGGCCTGGTTCTAATCCTAAAGATAAAGAATTCTTTAAAGCTGTTAAATCAATTAAGTTCGAGAATTCAGAAATCGTTGCTTTTGGAAGTACTCGTAAGAAAAATAACAGTGCGAAAAATGATCTTTCACTCAATACTTTAGTTGATTCAGGAGTTAATACTGTTATTATATATGGTAAAAGTTGGCTCTTTCATGTTGAAAATATTCTTAAAACTACTGCAGAAGAAAATTTATCTATAATTTCTGATTCTATTGAATATCTTATTGATAATGATATTAACGTGATCTTTGACTGCGAACATTTCTTTGATGGTTATGCGGATAACCCTGATTATGCTATTAATGTTGCTAAATTAGCTTCTGATTCGGGAGCTTCTACCGTTGTTTTATGCGATACTAATGGTGGTACTTTACCTTCAAATGTAGCTTCAGTCGTATCATTAATATCTGAACAAATAAAAACAAAAATTGGGATCCATACTCATAATGACTTAGGTCTGGCCGTAGCCAATACTTTATCTGCAGTTAATGAAGGTGCTTTACATGTTCAAGGAACTATGAATGGTCTAGGTGAAAGAACTGGAAACGTTGATTTATGTCAAGTTATTCCTATTTTACATTTTAAATTAGGCTTACAATTCTCTAACTCTTCTCTTTCCCAAGATTTGCTTGTCAAAAATATCACGTCTATTTCGAAATTAGTTTACGAGTTAGCTAATCTTTCTTCATATCCAAGACAGCCTTTTGTAGGCTCCAGTTCGTTTGCTCATAAAGGAGGGGTTCATATTGATGCGGTTCTTAAGCATACTAGTTCATATGAGAATATAGATCCCGCTCTTGTTGGGAATACTCGAATATTATCTGTTTCTGAACTTTCTGGGCGTTCAGCTATAATTGAAGAGGCTTCAAAACTTGGGATTGCTCTATCTAAAAAAGACTCTAAAATTAATAAGATTCTAACGGAAATTAAAGATAAAGAGTCAAAAGGATATTATTTTGAAATAGCTCGGGCTAGTATACATCTTATTATTCTAAAAACTATTTCTTCTCTTCCATCTCCTTTTAGTATACATTATTGGAGAACTACTGCTTCCAACGATGAGCTTACTAATTCTATAGGTGAAATTGTTGTAAAAATAGATGATAGTGTTTATCATGAAACTTCTAAAGGTAATGGGCCTGTTCATGCTCTTGATCAGGCTTTCAGACAAGCTATTTTTAGACATTTTCCTGAACTTGAAAAAGTGGAGCTAATTAATTATAAAGTTACTGTAATTGACGATGATGATGGAACTGCTTCAAAAGTTAGAGTCTTTATAACTTTTGGAAATAAGTCTTTACGATGGTCCACTGTTTCAGTTTCTACAAATATCTTAGAGGCATCTGTTTCTTCTTTATCTGAAGGATATATGTACCCTCTTATGATTAATTCTTTAAAGAAATAGTTAGATCGAAGACTCTTTTAATAAGTTTCACTATTATCATCTGGACTCACTATGGTTACCACTTGGAATGATGATGATATAAATCTGAATGATATTGATGATCAAACTATTGCAGTTATAGGTTATGGAATTCAAGGCCGAGCTCAAGCTCTTAATATGAAAGATTCTAATCTAGATGTTATAGTGGGGTTAAAGGAAGGAGGTCCTTCTTGGGAAATCGCTGTTAATGATAAACAAAAAGTCTTTAATGTGCCTGAAGCTGTTAATGCAGCTGACATAATTCATATTTTAACTCCTGATATGGTTCAAGAAGAAGTTTATAAAAATGATATTGGCCCCAATTTAGAAAAAGGTAATGCTATAGGGTTCTCTCATGGTGCTGCAATCCAATGTAATTGGATATCTCCTCCTGATTGGATTGATGTTATAATGCTTGCTCCAAAAGGGCCTGGTCAACGATTAAGAGAGCTTTATCTTGACGGATTTGGTATACCTGCTTTAGTTGCAGTTAAAAATGATTATACTGGTAAAGCTTGGAATAGGGTCTTAGCTTTAGGTAAAGCTACAGGATGTGCTAGGCCTGGTTTGATTAAAACTGATTTTAAAGAAGAAGTAGAAACTGATTGGTTTGGAGAACAAGTTGATTTATGTGGTGGTGTTGATAAATTAATTAGAACTTCCTTTGAAGTTTTAGTTGAATCCGGATATCAACCTGAGATTGCTTATTTTGAATGTCTTCATGAATTAAAACTAATTGTAGATTTAATCCAAAAATATGGTATATCTGGAATGTATCGTAGAGTAAGTGAAACTGCACGTTATGGTGGACTTACTCGTGGAAAACGAGTTCTTAATGAGTCTTCTAAACAATCGATGTTAGATACTTTGGCTGAAATTCAATCTGGAAAGTTTGCTTCTGAATGGGTTAATGAATACAAAACTAAAGGTAAAAATTCGTTTGAAACACATATGAATGATCTTGATAACCATACAATTGAAAAAGTCGGTAAAGAAATGAGAAGAATGATGCATCCTAATGAAGAAATAGAATAATCATTTCGTTTGGAAGTTTTATCGAAGAATGAGAATCTGGATAGATATTAACACTCCTAAACAAGTATTATTCTTTAAACTATTTTATGAGAAACTGCTTCTTTTAAAATATGAAGTTCTATTAACTTCTCGAAAATATAGGGAAGTCGAATTAATATCTGATAATATTGGATTGCCTTTACATTATATAGGTAAACATGGCGGTCATTCATTATACGGTAAATTATCGTCTTCTAATGATCGTGTTGTTGAACTTACAAAGCTAATCAATGATTGGAGTCCTGTTTTATCTATTTCTTTTAGTTCCCCTGATTGTGCTCGAGTATCTTATGGGTTGAATATTGATCATTTCTCTATTAATGATTCCCCACATTCGGATAAAGTGGCTAGGCTAACTATTCCCCTATCAAAGCTTCTTTTTACCCCTTGGATAATTCCTGATAATAATTGGACTGATTATGGTATTGATTCTTCTCAAATAATCAAATATAATGCGATTGATCCTGCAGCTTGGCTTAAACGAAATATTTCTTGGAATGATTCCGAGAATTTGAATCTTGATTCTAACAAAAAAACAATAACTATTAGGCTGGAAGAATCTCAGGCTTCTTATTTACATGGTATTGATCTATCTAACTCATTTAATCTTGTTAATGATCTGGTAAATCATTTCCGTGATCATAATCTAATAGTATTAAGTAGATATCCTCAACAATTAAAAATGATTAATGAAAAATTAGGTTCCAAATGTATTATTCCTCAAGGAATTGTAAATGGCTGTAAATTACTTCAAGAATCTGATTTGTTTATTGGACTCGGAGGTACAATGAATGCAGAATCTGCTTTATTAGGCACTCCAACCATTTCAGCTTATCCGGGAGTAACTACCATCGTTGAAGATTTCTTAATTAAAAAAGGACTTATTTTCCGCCTTCATGATCTTGATAAAATTATTCCACAATCGGATGTTTTACTTAATGATGATATATTAAAGAAAAAGATTACTAGTGATGCTTCTCATATTCTTAATGAAATGGAAGATCCTATTGAAAAAATTGTTTCTGTATCTGATACTTATCTGAAGAATAAATAGAACTAAACTTATTGCATACTTGTATTATTTGGGGCCGTTGCCCAGCACGGATAGGGCGTCAGCTTGCGGAGCTGAAGGTCGTGGGTTCAAATCCCACCGGCCCCTCTTTCACCATTTTTTATTTAAAGCCAGTTGTTTCTAATTATTTGTTTTAATTATATTCATTAAAGATGTATTTTTTTATTCTACCTTTCTATATTTCTATTATGGATCTAAAAAATAAAGTAGTAGTAGTTACTGGTGGTGCTAGTGGTATAGGTCGTGGTATTAGTACTATAATGGCTGAATATGGTGCTACTGTATTAGTACTTGATATAAACCAATCTGCTGCTCAAGAATTTGAAAAAGATTTGGTTTCTAAATCTAATTTGTCTACATCTTATCATGTTGACATTACTAATCTTGAAAGCCTTACTAGTGTTGTTGACGATATAACTAAGGAATTCAATAAAATTGATGTCCTAATTAATTCTGCTGGTAGATTTATAGGTGCTCCTGGATTCTCTGATGTTTTATCTCTTCGTGAAGAAGACTGGGACACGATCTTTAATCTTAATGTTCATGGTACTGTTTTAGTTATTGAAACCGTATCTAAATTAATGAAAAAAAATAATTATGGTAAAATCGTTAATATTGCTTCTCAATCCGGACGAATGGGGTCTTCTACAGGAAACCCAGCTTATTCTGCTTCTAAAGCTGCAGTAATTAATTTAACTCAATC
>CAZIZY010000059.1:0-6134 GCA_964544235.1 uncultured Nitrosopumilales archaeon | reverse complement strand
ATCTAGTGTAGTATCCACCGGAGAATCATTTATGGATGTTCTAAAAAATAATTTTGATTCAACATATGAATTAACTACTGTTCCTATTGCTAGAAGCCTTTTAACTGAAGAAGATTATGAGAAATCTCTTGAAATCATAACTGAATCTTTAACTTTGATGCATAATCAATATGGTCAAGTTGGTTTTGAAATGTTGGAGAAACTTGGACGTTCTTCTAAATTATTAAGACAAAAACTTGAAACACATGTTAGACCATTTATTAATGAATTTGGAGCGCAGCAATTTCTAGATGAAATTGATATAATGACTACTCTTGATGATCTAATAGCTTCATATAAAATTAGTGATTCTATTATTGATGTTGCTTTATTACCTGAAATGAAATCTAAATTTAATAATTGTCTTATAAGATTAATCACAACTATTGATGTTAAACTTACTAAACTTGAAAAAATCATTAATTCAAATCTGCCTAAAAATTTTATTTGGAATCAAAGTTATTCAATACATGATATGTCTTCTTTGGCAATTAAATCCCTTAAAGAGGATTCTATTAAGTTAGGTCAAAAATCCATTGAATCGCTAGATAACGCAATTGATATAATTGAAACTCTTTCAAATACTTTGGATCATTACTTGACTATGCGTGAATTTACATTAAATTATCATAATGTTGAATCAATTATATTGTCTAGATTAGAACAATTAGGTACTTTAAAACCACATGATATCAAAGTTAAACATTCTGATTTATATCTTAAACTATTTGCGTCTAAACATCCTTCTATCATCTATGATAGTGAAACCAAAACTTTAGTAGGAAAAAATGTTCCTTTATTAGATGATAATGATGCTTTAAGGTAATATATTAAAATGGCAATTCTCTCTGATAATATAATTACTTGTGATAATGGCCATGTTCAGCCCTTAACAAATAAAATATGTGAAATTTGTGGAGCTAATATTAAAACAAATAAATCTTCTATTAAACTAAATCGAAATATTAAAAATTTGTTTATTGGTCTTGGAGAAACTGGAGTTAATATATTGGATAAATTCCAAGTTAGTAATGTATCAGATGTTGATAATAGTTATTTATTTCTTGATACGTCAAATAAAATAACTGATGTAGATCTAGAAAATCGTAATCAACTTAATTCTCAAATTTTATTTAGAAAATTAGGTAAGTTATCTAAAGGTTCTGCTAGAAATTGGAAAAAAGCTGAAACAGAAGCTATTAATGATCGATATCTAAATGATTATCTACTCGAATCTGGAATTAATCAATCTGAACTTGTTTTATTGCTTTCTTCTCTTGGTGGTGGTACAGGTTGTGGTGTTGGACCAATTCTCTTTAATAATATTAGTAGGATTAATCTTAACGCTAATAAAACTGCTTTTATTGTTTTACCTTCTGAAAAAGAAGCTGAACAGTTACATTTTAATGCGTTTTGTGCGTTTTCAAGATTCTTAAGATTTCAAAATAAAAACTGTGCTGATTTAATTATTGTTGTGGATAATACTTATCTTAGTAAATATAATCATGTTGATGAAAATGGTAAACCATTACCATCTAATGAATTATTGAGTTTACTACTTAATTCTCTTTCACAACCAAAATATTCTAAAACTACAATTGATTTCTTAAGCATACTTAATTCTTGTAATTCTAATGGAATAATTCATTTTGTTCCTTGCGTTGCACTTAATCACAGTCTTCGGATATATGAAAATTTAGAGGCTATCCTTGAAAGTGCTACAATTAGACCTATGGCTAATATAGACCTAGAGTCTGTCGTGGCTTCTTTTATAATTTTGCAAATACCAAATACTATGAGAGATAGATTTACACAAAATCAAGTGTTAAAAGAATATAGTGTTTGGAAAGATAAGAATTTACCTAGAGAATTAATTAGTGAAATTGATATAAGATATTCTGATGTGGCTTCGGATAAGATTGATGTATTTGCTATGTTAGGTGGAGCTGATGTATCAAAGATACTTTCTAGATCTAAACAGGGTTATAATGTAGTCAGCAGAAGTATAAGTTCTGGAATTGATATTGATAATGATGAAACACCTTTTATTTCTCGTGGTGAATTAACTCAAATTGAAGAAAATGTGGTTAATTATGGTAATAAACTTGGTTCTATAAGGGAACGTGTTAAAAATAATTGAAAATATTTGTTAATTTCTAAATCTAAATATTTTTACATGTGAATAAATTTAAATTATGTTATTATATTAATAATATATATAAATACTAGTATTTTAGTAATAATGCTATACCTAGTGTAAATTAATATGAAGTTAAATCCAATAATTACCACGTTATTTATCACATCCTTGTTACTAGGATTCCCTTTTGTATGGGGTGCTGAAGTATCTAAAGTTCCACATATTGAAGAAATTCAAATCGTGGATAGTAATGGAGTTGATTGGACTGGTAAAACTTTAGTTGCAGGCGGTATATATACTATAAGTTTCAAACTAGTAATTGAAGTAAATCAACCTGGTAATTCTGTTACTATTTCAACTAATTTACTTAAAGTTGGTGATAGATTTTGGGAGTTACAAAATGATTTTGTAGGAATTGATACTGAAAGCTGGAAACCTGGTGTTAACTCATTTGAAGCTGATGTAATTAAAGGATCAGCTAATCTTGTATTACGTGGTAAAGTTCCCTCTGATGTAACTATAATAAATCTTGATAATAATGTTCAATTACATAAAGAACAAAATGTGGTTATTTTAACAGTTTCTCAATCAGCAAATAATGAACTTCTTGATTTCCATGAATCTGTGATAACTGATCCTGATATTATGGATTTTGATTCTCGATTTGATGCTGCAACTCAAACATTAGAAAACTCTCTTGTGGATACACGCTTTAGAGATTTTTATAATAATATGCTAAATCAAATATTAACTTTAAGAAGAGCAGGTTATTTGAATCACGCTAATTCCATTCTTAATGCACTGCCTGAATCTTCTGAATTTATTGATCCGCCTCAAACTGGTCAATATTTCATGATTTCAACTGTTGGACTATCAATTATTACTATATTGTTTGCATTCTTATGGCGTAAAAGTAAATCTGGTACTTCCAATGTTTCTGGTAAAATTAATGAGCGTACTAAAGAATTAGACTTGTTATTAATTAAACTGAGAAGAATTGATAAATCTATGGCTGATGATATGCTAAAAATTAAAGAAGACATCGAGTCTATCGCAAAAGAGGGTTAAATTTTAAATGTCTCAACCAAATGACTATTCTATACATTTTGTAGGCCTAGGTGGAACTGGTGCTAATGTAATTGAAGCGTTTTTTAAACACAGAAACACCCATAGTTTTCTTTCTAAACCTGGTATTAAAGTTTCATGTTTAGCTATTGATGTAGCAGATCATGATTTATCATCGCTAAGAAAAGCATATGACAAATTTGCTGATGAACTAGAAGAAAAAAATGTTGCTGCCGATAAAGTTTCATTTACTGCTAAAGCAGTTAAATTTCCTACTCCAGAAGCTATGTTTGATTTTATTTCTGGGTTACCTGACTTTCTAAAAATGGAAGATGTTAATGTTTCTGCAAATTATAGACCGTGGTTATCTAGTTCTCTTGATATACCACCATTATCTGGTGGTGTAGGTAGACGTAGAGCTTTATCAAAGGCTATATACGGTCTAAATTACTATTATCTCAAGGTTATAGACGGTTTTGCTGATACGTTTAAAGAAGCTGTTTCATCTTCAACAGTTCAACCAGTAATATTCACTGTATTTGGTATTGGAGGAGGAAGTGGTGGAGGTATGGCTGTAGACTTTGTAAGACATCTTAGAAAAAAATTGGGGTCCAGTTATCCTATTATTGGTCTTGGTATATTACCATGTCAAGGTGATGATCCACCTGCTAAAGGCGCTTCTGCTTATGCTGCTTTAAATGAACTTGAATTATTATTAGATAAAAACAAGAATGAAATTATAAAAAAATCATATGGGAAAATTTATGCAAACCCTTTTACAGGATTTATTATGATGTCTTTAGGTCCACCCTATATGAAAACTGGAAGTCTTGTTGACGCTAAACAGCTGATCGATGATGCTATTGTTGATGTATTACTTAATTCATTAAGATTTGATTTATCTGATCTTCTTAATAATATTGGAACCACGCCACATTTAGGTGACCGATGGCTAAATCCTCTATCTTGTTTAAAACTTACTTATCCTGTAGATGAACATATTGACTTAATCCATTTATATGTTGACCGAATGGATACTTTTCGTCCTGTTCGATCTGATAAAAATGATATTTGTGGGGCTGTTGATGATGAAAAACCTATGGGACTTAACCAACTTATTAATTATGCATATGATGATCTAATAGATATTTATAAAAATCTACTTATAAAGCGTGGTACATATGAAGAAGGTACTTTTGAACAAAGTATAAAAAATAATATTGAAGAAGATAAATCTCTTGAACTTGATATCAATGTTCAAATTAAAGGAATGGAAGATTCTATACAATCTATGGTGAAAGACTTGTCTGATTCTACTTTATCTATTGGATTAGAAGCTGCTGAAGGCACTCCCAAAGCTCGATTACATGGTCTTATTGAATCAATTGTTACTGAAACTCTAGGTATCTATAAAAATCATAAGGCGTATAATGAATTCTCTATAGCAATGGAAGATGACCTTAATAGTGCTATTGCTGGAACTCCAAATATTACTTTAAAACAAAAAATGTTACTTGGTGATCATATTGATCTAATGAAACTTGTTAATTCTTATCTAATTACTTTAAGAAAATATTCTAAAACTAAATCTCTAGCTACTAGACTGTTTAAAGATCTATCAAAAGTTGAAAAAGATGATGCTACGCAAAAATTATTTTCTACAGTTCGTAAAATTCAAAATCCTGAATTGGTTGTTATATTCTCTATTTTATCTGGATTATTTACTTCACCTAAATCAGAATTAAAAACCATTGATTCTCATCTCAGTTCTATTAAATCTGTTAAAAGAATTTTAAATGATCAACTTGAACATCTGAAAATGGAAAGAGATGGAATAGAACATAGAGTAAGAAGCCAACAAAATGAATTAACAAAAGTTGAAACTGATTTAAATAAGAGTAGAGGATTTGTTTCAAATAAAAAACAAATAAATTCTCAATTGGATGAGATTAAACATAAAGGTAAACTACTTGAAGGTGAATTAGAGACAATTCATGATAAACTTGAAACTACTGAGAAAAAAATTAAAGAATATGTTGAAATAGAAAGAAGATTTGAAATAAATTCTGACTATCGTAAAAATCTAAGAAAAACTATTGATCTTGGGTCTGAGTATTCTAAAACATTTAATAATATTTCTAAGGACCGTGGTTATTATGATCGTATAGCTGAACTTGGTGACGATGAAAGATTACGTATAACTCAAAAAATATTGGATGAAGATGAAGAATCCCTTACTAGAGAAAATATGTTAGATGAAATAGTTGATAAAGGAAGATTAAATGAATATCTTTTAGCCACAATGAGAAGATTACGTTTACCATCAACTCTCGGTCTAACTAGTGAATATAAGACTGATTACATCTGGGTTACTGTAGTTGCTCCAAGAGGAGTTTGGAACCCTGATCTAGTATCAGAAATGAAGGCTGCTTTATCAGGTTATATAACAGGTGATGCTTCTCGATGTATTATTATAAGAGAAATAAATTCTGAAGACCCATGGACTATTAGATTTCTTGTTATTGCAGGAAGAGCAAAACAAGAACATCTAGAAATATATCAGGAAATGAAGAGTTTATATGACTCATCTTCTAAAGGAGATAAATTGTTAGCACATTCTTTCTTACTTGAACATAATGTTCTAGCCACTTCTGAATCTATTAAAACTCTAACTCCTACAAATGAACAGAAATCTGATGAGTTAAAACGACTAGAAAAATAAATAATTTGTGAGATTGACTATTAATTATGAAAATTCCTAAAGAATTAAACACTTTTTGTGTTAAATGTGGAAAATCTGCTTCACATTCACTATCAATATATAAGCCTAGTCAAGCAAGAACTATGGCTGCTGGGTCTAGAAGACATGCTGGTAGAAAAAAAGGTTATG
>CAZIZY010000058.1:0-27293 GCA_964544235.1 uncultured Nitrosopumilales archaeon | reverse complement strand
GACACAACACTCAGAGATGGAGAACAAACTCCAGGAGTTTCTCTTACCCTAGAAGATAAAATGCAAATTGCTGAATCTTTATCTGAGTTAGGAGTAGATATTATTGAAGCGGGATTTCCCCAAGTATCTAAAGGAGAATTTAATACAATAAAACAGCTAGCTGCATCAGGTTTTCGCGCAGACATTATAGGATTAGCTAGAGTAGATATGAAAGATATAGAAGCAGTAGCAGACACTGGTTTGAAACATATTCATTTATTCATAGCGACTTCAGATATCCACTTAAAGCATAAACTAAAGATATCAAAAGAAGAAGCGATTAATCAAGCGGTAAAAGGAGTAGAATACGCTAAAAAGAAAGGAATGATAATAGAATTCTCGGCCGAAGATGCGACTAGAACAGAAATAGGATACCTTAAACAAGTATTCAAAGCTGTTGTTGATGCGGGAGCAGATAGAATTGATGTTCCTGATACTGTTGGAACGACTACCCCAGAAAAATTTTCAGGAATAATAAAAGAAATAAAGAATACGGTTGATGTGCCCATAAGTGTTCATTGCCATGATGATTTTGGGTTATCAGTAGCAAATAGTATTGCAGGAATAACCGCAGGTGCATCATCAGTTCATTCAACAATTAATGGAATAGGAGAAAGAGCAGGAAATACATCTCTTGAAGAGATAGTGATGGCACTTCATCATTTGTACAATATGAAGACCGGGATAAATACAAAAAAGATCTATAATATTTCAAGGTTAGTTTCAAGATTAACAGGAGTAATAGTACAGCCGAATAAAGCAATTGTAGGAGCTAACGCATTTGGACATGAATCAGGGATACATACACATGGAGTTCTTACAAAACCTTTAACATATGAACCAATTAGTCCAGAACTCGTAGGAAGACAACGTTGGATTCAAGCTGGTAAACATTCTGGAAGTCATGGGTTAGTATCTCAACTTAAAGAAATAGGGGTAGATGCAGATAAGAACCAAGTTAAAGAAATATTAAACAAAGTAAAAGAGATGGGGGATAAAGGTAAAACACTCACAGATAATGATTTGAGAGCAATATCTGAAACTGTAACAGGGTTAACAGAATCATCGGAAAGACACATTGAACTTCAAGATGTTTCAGTAATGACTGGCTTGAAATCTGTTCCGGCGGCATCAGTTAGAATTATTTTCAATGGAAAAACGTATACAACGTCAGAAACGGGAGTAGGTCCAATTGATTCAGCTTTGAAATCAATTCAGAAGATAACGGGTAATTTAGCTAATATACGAATACAAGAATTCAGGATGGAAGCACTAACAGGAGGATCAGATGCGTTAGCGGAAGTAAGCATAAAAGTAGGAGATGACCAAGGCAATGTAGCGTCATCAAGATTTGCTGGAGAGGACATAGTTATTGCAAGTGTTCAAGCGATGATAGATGGAATCAATCGATTACTCCAAAAACGAAAACAAAAATAATTGTTATAATTCAATCTGTTCAAGTGAAGCAACAACTGCAGTACCAACTTCATCAGTCTTAGAATTACCTCCAAGATCTCGTGGAATAGTTTTGCGCTCACGAAGAACTTTCTTTACAGCTAATTCAATTCTTTTACCTGATTTTTCCAGTCCAAGATCTTCTAAAAGTAAACCACCAGATAAAATAGTGGCTATTGGATTAGCGGTATTAGTACCAGCATATTTAGGTGCAGAACCATGTATAGGTTCGAACATAGAAGTTCCATCAGGATTAATATTTCCTCCAGGAGCAACTCCTAAGCCTCCTTGAATAATAGCGCCTAAATCAGTTAGAATATCACCAAATAAATTAGGAGTAACCACTACTTCAAACCACTCAGGATTTTTTACAAACCACATTGCTACTGCGTCAACAAATGCTGAATTATTTTCTATACTTGGATATTTTTTAGCTGTATCTTCAAAGACTTCTCTCCAGAGTCCATACATGTAAGTAAGAACATTTGCTTTATCTACACTTGTTACTTTCTTTCGGTTTTTCCTTTTAGCATATTCAAATGAATAAGTTATAACTCTTTCAGCACCTTCTCGAGTTAAAGCTCCAATTTGATAAGCAAGTTCAGTAGCATTAGTTTCTACATCAATACTAAATTTAGCATTATATGTTTGACGTACCAAATCATGAATTTCTTTATTTTTACTATTAGCAAATCTTGAACCAATTCCAAGATATAGATCTTCAGTATTTTCACGTATTACGCTAAATTGTATATCTTCAGGTCCTTTTTCACGTAAGGGAGTAGATATTCCTTCGAAAAGGTATACAGGTCGAAGGTTAACATATTGATCTAAAGCAAAACGTAATTTTAATAGAATCCCTAATTCTAAGATTCCAGGTTCGACTCTAGGATCACCTAAAGAACCAAGATATATTGATTTATATTTTATTAAGTCAATTACTGAAGAATCTTCAATTAATTCCAAAGATTATAGATAATGATCAGCACCATAAGGAAGATCTACCCAATTTATACTAAAGCCATCAATATCACCAACAGCTTCAATTACCTTTTTCCCTTCATCAATGATTTCAGGTCCGATTCCGTCTCCTGCGATTACTGGAACTTTATATATCGACAATTTACAGCAGTATATTGATATTTATTCCAATATAAAAATTTGAATTAGATAGAGATTGACTAAAGAATTAATCAAGAACAATTTAAAGACACATTAATAATATCAAAAGGGACTTTTTTATCGATCTTGATATTGCCACTTAGAATATCAGAAATACTAGGAGAAACATATCCGCCACCTTCAACTAGATTCCTGATAGTTAAGCCACCATCACAATGGATATTAGCAACTATTTTAGATTTATAGATTTTTTCAACCGATAAGCTGTAAACTTTTTTCAGATTATTTCGATTTCCTTTTCTATTAACACAAGTAACTTCACGATCATTATAGAAATCTTCTAGTTTTTTAATGCTATTTTTAGATGGAATAGGTGAGATTTTAATGTGTGCCTTCACTTCAACAGTGAAAGATGGAATAGTTAGAGGTTTAGAATCTAGAAATTCAAATGAATTCAAGATGACAAAGTCATTATCAAGATTTAAGAAGTCTTTAGGATCAAGTTTCCTATTTTTAGGGTTTACAATTTCAGAATAAAAAGGCCTTCCTTCCCCAGAAACAAGACTATTATTATCTTCACCCCCAATCCAAGTGAAATTAATATAATTAGCTTGAGAAAGTTCAATTATTTTTTTGGATAAAATATTTTCAATGCTTATTAAATTAAATTCATTATAATTAGATGTTTTTTGCGAAATTCCTCTCTTTAATTTAGTGTAACGCCCAAAAGCAAAAAGGGATTTACTTCTAACTTCTATTCCATTATCATGAATATTAAGAATCAATTCTATATCAGGATCACGAAAATTAACAGATTTACCTAATTTCTGTGATACTGCAGAACTAAGTAAACGGTTAAAATTCTGTTTAATATTTTCCCCACCTTTAAGTTTAAGTTTAGAACGAATTTCGTCTTCTCTTTCAATAATAGAAGAATCAATTCTAGTACCAATAACGAAAGTTTCAAATTGATATTCACTAAGACTAGAACAAACAATATCCATTGATTTATGAATAGAAGTCATAATTCCCTTACAGATAAAACAATTTGAATCAATAACTTGAATTTGTTTTTGATTAAACTGTTTATTAGAACCAGATAATAAATTAGGAAATTGTCGGAGTAGGCAAACATTGCAAAGAGGAGTAAATCTAAGCTGTGATTGGTTTTTATTACTAAGTTTATCCGTTAGGATCAAATCTTCTGGCCATCTCCTTAAATGCTCTACCTTTACTTGCTTTCATCATTGATTTAGCTTGTTTATGCTTTGCCAACATTGTTTTTACTTCTTTTTCAGAAGTTCCAGATCCAACAGCTATTCTTTTAATTCGTGAAGATTTTAGAATGTCAGGATCTTGTCGTTCATTTTTAGTCATTGATTGAATAACATAACGCCATCGTTCAATTTGCTCTTCAAGTCCTTCTAATTCTTTCCCAGGTATATTAGAAGAAAGACCAGGAATCATTTCCAGTATTTTTTGTAATGAACCGAATTTTTTCATTTGTTCAAATTGACTATAAAGATCATCTATAGTCATTTTACCGGACATTATTCGTTTAATTTTAAGATCGTCAGCTTCATTTTCTAATTCTTGAGCATGAGAAAGAAGAGCTTGTAGATCACCCATGCCTAATAATCGCCCTACAAATCTAGTAGGTGAAAAAGGCTCTAAATCACCCACTCGTTCTCCAGTTCCAATAAAGAATATTGAAGAGCCAGTAGTTGAAGCGGCAATAAGTGAACCTCCTCCTTTAGCACTTCCATCTAATTTAGTAACAATAATTCCACCGACAGGAACAGATTCATGAAAAGCAGAAGCTTGTCCTTTACTTGCTTGTCCAATTGTTCCATCAATAACTAACATGACATAGTTAGGTTTGATTTTTTTTGAAACTAATTTCATTTCTTCAAGTAAATCACCTTCTTCTTTATGACGCCCTGTAGTATCAACAATTATAATATTTTTATTATTATTTTTAAAATGATTAACTCCATTAACAATAATATCAATAGAATTTCCACCCTTTTCTTGTCCGAATATATCAACTCCAATATTATCAGCAAGAGTTTTCAATTGGAGATAAGCTCCAGGCCTAAATGTATCACCAGCTATCATTCCCACATCATAACCATTTTGTTTCATGTAACGGCCCAATTTAGCTGCAGTAGAAGTTTTTCCTGAACCTTGAATACCCATAAGAAGAATGGTATTGCATTCATCACGAGAAGGCAAAACATCACCGCCGTCTCCAAGGATAACAACTAATTCATCATAAAGAATTTTAATAATTTGATCTTTTCTAGAAAGGCCTGGAGGAGGAATTTCATTTAATGCTCTTGCCTCAATTTTAGAAGTAAGCTCAAAAACTTGTTTTACATTAATATCACTTTGCAATAAAGAGCGCTGTATATCTTTGGAGAATTCTTTAATTGCAGATTCGTCTACGAGATCGGATTTAGCAAATTTTTTTAGTGTCGATTGAAGGCTATCTTTAAGTTTCTCAAGCATTTTTATGAAATTACCTCGCTTTCTATTAGATGTTTATCTGAAAGAACAGCATCAGTTATTTTAAGATAAGAATAGCCCCCTATTTTACAAATAGAACTATCCAAGATTTCAAGTTTTTTTATGAAAAGAGGAGAATCAATTACAAGAGTTTCACCTTCTCCACCTTCAAACAGAGGATCAAATTTGAATTGATTGGATATCGTTTTTAATTCTTCAATAGATTCATAATCAAATATTTTACCCAACCAGTTTTCATCAAGCCCTTCAGCAGCCACTCCAACAACCATTACTTTGAAATTTAAAGACAAGATTTTATTAAAATAAGTTTTTGGGTCAATACCCCATAAAGGATTAACGCATTCTAGATCCAAATCAGAACATATGCCCTCGAATCTTTTTTTCTGATAATTACTTGATAATCCTCCAGTGTATATTCCTTCAATATCATACAGATCCTTAGCTTTAACTAAAGCATTAACAAGATCATTAAGTTCTTCTTCAGGTATTCCTTGAGTTCTGAAAGAAAGTTGAGGAAGATCCATAGCTTCAGATTGAAGACTGGTTAAACCAATATTAGGGAAATGAAACATGAAACTTTCTTCACTATCAGGCAGTCCTGTCAATAAACAAGAGATTTCATCCCCATTAATTTTAGACATATAAGCCGCATAATTACTATCTTTTCCACCAGAATAAAGGACAGCTATCTTCAAAATATGTCATAACACCTAAAGTTCAATGTAGTATAAAGAGATACATAAATTAAGTTTTCTTTACCCTATCAATTTTCAATTTTTTTGCAAGAATATAACAAGTACCACCTTTACCTAAATACGAAACATGATCATGAATAGTTATAGTAAACTTATCTTTCAACAGGTTACAGATATAATCCACATTATAATGTCTAGATTCTATCAGAATATTATGAGTTATGGATAGAGTATTTTTCATCCCATCAACAACCGAATTTTCTGCACCGTCAACATCAATTTTTATCCAATCTATATGGTTAAGATTTATCTCTTTAACAACATTATCTAATTTTTTCGCTACTACAGAATAATCATTGCCACCATATTCTTCATTTTTTATAGTTAGATGACCATCATAATTAGACGCGGCGATGTTCATTGGTTCAATAACAAGTTTATTTAATTTCGCAGATTCAACAAGTAAATCATGTCGTTCTTTGTTAGATTCTATTGCGATTACTTTTCCTTTACTTCCAACCATTCTTGCAGCTCTTAATGAATATCCTCCTAAATGCGCCCCAATATCTAAAACAACATTATTTTTTTGTGGCTTAAATAAATTCATAGAATTAAGATCATGTAATAATTCAATCATCAAAACGTCAGTGTATTTTGTCCGTGTTTTGAACAAGATGCCATCACAATTATAATTTATTTGCTTGATACCTATCTTTCCAAGTAAACTAACAAATCTAACTTTTAATAATCGAATATTTTTATTTAATAATTCAAAACACCCAACAAATAAAGAAGTAATAACGTTAATTTCTTGTTAATTCTAAAGATATTAAATAACACATATATTTCAGAAAAGAGATAATCAGTACCGTTATAATAATAAATTTATTTTATCCTCTGGAGGTGACTGATAAGTTATTGCTTTACTGAATTTAAACCCTGAAGTATGTAAATCTGATAGCCATTCAGCAAACATTACACCAGCTTTGGTCGGATTAATTACAGGGGCTCCGATTAGTTCAGACGCTTCTTCAGCATATGGTTCGAAACCACCACATGCAGTTAAAATTGATTCAGCACCATCTTCTTTCACGCATTTTGTTCCAACTTCTACTAACATATTCAAAGTGTTATCATGATCATCATGTAAATCTTGAACATGAAGATCTAAATCTCTCCATGAGGCGATTTTAGAGCCAAAACCGTATCTCACAACATTTTCCTCCATTTTTGAAATCCATTTCTTTTGTCCAACAATTATAGAGAATTTATTACCTAAAGCTGCACCTATATGGCAACTTGCTTCACATATTCCGGTAATAGGAATATTAAGAATTTCTCTACCTTCTCTTACACCAGGATCATACCAACAATTTTGAAGTATTACATCATATTTAGCCAATTCTGCTTTTTTATAAGTTGAAAGAAGTTCTTTACCAGTCATTAATTCATAAGAATAATATTCAAAATCTTCAAGTGGAAGACCATGTTCGTTTCCCACATGATCAATGACCGTATCGGATCGAGCATAACTCATTAAGGTCTTCTTCTTTTCAAGATTTCTTTCAGGAGATGATGGGTTTATTCCAACACTTAAGATTCGACGTGTCAAATTACATATGTAATAAGTAAAATTCCGATATAAATTTATGTGAAGCAGAAAAATTAAAAGAGTAAAAATGTTCTAGATTCTATTCATAGAATATAGAAATGTAATGAAGTTCAGATATACCTTCAACTACAATAATAGCTCCAAAGTTAACACTATTAGCATCTTCCCATAAGAAAATACGGGTAACATCTTGAATTTCGTTTAAGTCATATAATTTATTCAGAAAATCATCGACTTCAATTTGAACAGTATCAAGATCTTTATCTTCGAGATAAAGTATATTTCCTTCATTAAAAGTCAAAGGAAGATCTATAGATTCAGGTAATAAAATAGTGAATCCATTATCAGTAAATAATTTCATAGTATTACTTAATTTATCCTCATAAGTTATAATTGAAGTTGAATCATCACTAGTAGAAGTAGAAGTAGAATCAAATTCACCAAGTTTTTTTAAGAATTCTCTAAAAGCATCTTTAGCTGAATTACTATCAGTAATACCTACATTATATTCACCATCAAATGCAGCTCCTACAGCAGCTATTCCACCAAGCTCAGAAACTACACCTCCAGCACCAGCGGTATAAATTGGAATAAAGTAAACATCATGATTGCCTATACGATATAATATGTTATCACCCACCCTAGGATCACGAAGTAAAGTTCTTTTTGTAGCGAAAGTAGGATTGCGTTCTAATGCTTCTAATACAGCAGAGGGACCAAGTAATTTAGTAGAAGAATCTAAAGGAACTTCATAGAAAATTAATTCACCTAAGTTAGGATGATCATTTCTAGCAATCATATAGCCAGCAAGATTTCTTCCAGCGCTACCTCGAAGTTCTAAAGATATTAATCCTAAATACTCAGATTCTTCAAATCCAGGAGGTTTTTCGATAACAAAATAAGTATCTACTCCTTCTGGAACTTCAAAGAATTCTTTAGCTTCAATAAATGTTCTTGCATCGTCAACATGATAAAAGCTAAACATGTCAACTTTCCATCTGAAATATTCTTCAGGGAATTTTATTTGTTTTTCAAGCCATTTAGGGACATCAGAAATAACATATTCAGAATATTCTTGTGCAAATAATTCGCTGAAGAAATCATCACCGGTAATTAATATTTCAACATCTCCATCAAAAGAATCAATCAAAGCATAGCCTACTAAACGAATTATAGGACTTCCTCCACTCCAAGGGATATTATCACCATTTAGACCGACTAAAAGAGGCATCATCCAGTAAGTATTTTCACCATCGGTTACAGGAAGCATATCAACTTGTTTACCCTTAAATTCGTATAAGAAATAAGGGAAAAGTAATTCCATACGATCATACACATCTTGATATCTCATTACATGTATAGTGGTATCAGGATAAGAAAGTAAGAAGGTAGATTCGAATATCCAACTTAAAGGAGGAGAAAGATCTACACCACCATCACCATTATAAGAAAATCCACTAATTTCATCACTTACAGTTCTATCGGTAGGATAAGCAGCCCAATTTTCTTGAAAAAGACCTCCTTCCCCATAGTATATTTTACGTTGCTGAAAGAAATTTTCAGTATCAGCAATAGTTCCAGCATTTGCATCAAGAAGAAGAAATCCTTCGGGAACATGAGTATAAACTAAATGAGTATTATACCATGCATCTTGGGAGGTAACTGTAGATGGTAATTCAGGTTTCATTGAAGCACTCCAATAAAGAGTATTATTAAATCTCAGAATATCTGAATCCTGAAAATCAATATAAGGAATAAGTCCAATTTCAGGTTTAAGTTTAGCAAAAGCCGCTTCCCAATCCCATAATCTAACGTTATCAAGAATATCTTCATTTTGATCGATATATGATTCTAATTGCGAAAACTGTACAGGAGAAAGAGATTTGCTAAAATCATATTTTTCAATTTTAACATCTTCAATATCAGCTAAATATTGGTTAACGGCTATTTCTTGTACAGTATAAGGACCTCTCCATTCAACCTTTTTAGCATCAGCAATTGTATTCTGTGCAACTACTACTGAACCAGTAAGTAATATAATGACTAAGACTGCCGCAACACGTATAATTATATTCTTCCTAAAACCAAAATCAAGTCTTCTCTTAAACTTTTCATAGATTATAAAGAGGGACATAGCGAAACCAATTGATGCAACACCAGCTATAATGTATCTTGTGTTAAAATCAATATAACTAGGGAAAAACATGCTTAAAGCTATCCAAAAAGCAGTCAAAGCAATTAATGATTGAATAGCCAAATATGGAATACGCAGAGGCCTTTCCGAAATACTATCAACATAAAGTTCAGTAGCAATTCGAATTATGTGAGTTAAACCAACTAATAAGACAAGCCTAACACTTAGAGCTCCTGCCAAAGGAGGAACAAAAAGAGTGAGAGAAGGTATCATAGGTATTATCTTCGTTTGAGAGAAAGATGCATCCATTCCAGGAGTAATAAAAGGTAAAGAAAACAAGGTCCAAAGATTACTTAATCCAAGATTCCATTCTCCAATCATTCCACTAATTGTAAGACCGAAAAGTACATTTCCAAATAATATAACGCCCAGTATTAATTTAGTGAATTGCCACGCCAAGAATTTTTGTGGAGCCAATTTAATTCTACTAAAATCTATTTTTTCAATTTCTATAGGGCTATCTGTAGTTCCTTTACGAAAAGATGCCAAAAGCATCGAGATAGTCCACCATGTAAGAGAACGACGATTTTTAAAATCGAACCGAATAAAAGCTAATGGGGATAAAATTAAACCAGATAATAATGAATAATAAAGAGGTTTTACAAATAAGTCGTCAAATTCAGCTAAATTAAGCCACGCTGAAATGGCTTGACCCCCTATTAATAATAATGTGACAAATAAGATTACACCGAATATAATAATCCGTATATTTTTATTGCCAAAGGCTGGGATATTTGACTCACTTGGAGCATCATATTCACCGTAACTGTTATTCAATTGTAAGAATTCACACCACATCATTTCTAACATTATTTGTTATAGATATGATCATCAGAATAATTGACTATTTAACTTATTGGTGGACAATACTAACTTATTCCTTATTCTAATAATTAAAAGAAGAAAACATAGAGCTTAATCCATAAAATATAAGAAATACGTTAACAATATAATGAAAGAGATAATTGCATTTAATTAGACTTAAATTTTCAATTTTAGCTACAATAACAGGAATAATCGGTCTATCAACTTTATTCGTGGCCATCCTGTTAACATTAACAAGATCATTTAATATTTATTTCACTATTCTAATAGTGTTATTTTTTAACCTGATCCAATGGTTATATGCGCCAAAAATGATTGAGTCATTATACCGTATGAAAGAAGTTACAAGAAATGATGAGCCACGATTACATGAATTAACAAAAAGAATTTGCGATAAAGCTAAGTTCCCAATTCCTAAGATAATGATTGCGAATATGCCTATACCTAATGCATTTGCATATGGATCACCAATTTCAGGAAATAGAATTGCAGTCACCACAGAACTGACAAAAATATTAGAAGAAGAAGAGGTTGAAGCTGTATTAGCACATGAAGTTGGTCACTTGAAACATAAAGATGTTCAAGTAATGATGTTCGCATCAGTATTACCTGCAATATTTTACTATATTGGAATTTCATTTATGTTCTCAAGCATGTGGGGCAATAGAAGAACTAATAGCGGAAATGGAATTGCAATTGGAATAGTATCAATGGCACTTTATTGGATACTGACTTTAGGAGTAATGAGGTTAAGTAGATTAAGAGAATATTATGCAGATCAGATGGCGATAAATAATGTGGATGATGGATCAAGAAAACTTTCTGAAGCTTTAGCTAAAATTACAATCCATAGTGGAAAATATAAACTCAAGAATAGAAATACTGGAAAAACTAGTTCCTTCAAATCATTATTCATAAGTGATCCAGATAGATCAGAAAAAGACGAAGTATTAATTGCTAAAAGTGGAATAGGTCAATGTGATCAAAAGCTAGTTAAAGATATTCTCCGAAGAAAAATAACTGTAAGAGACAGAATAATGGAAAGCTTATCAACTCATCCGAATATAGTTAAACGCTTGAAAGCAATCAATAATTAATAAGAATAATTTTCTAAAACCATACGCTTGAATCTGGATCTTAAAATAAGACCGTAAGCCACACCAATAAGCATTCCAGCTAAATGAGCACCATGTGCAATTCCTGAAGGTGAAAATAGTCCAATAAGATCTGCGAATGCATACATAACGGCAAGCGCAATCATAGGTAAAGGAAGTAAGCCATATACAAAGATCATCATAAAAGGTTGTAAAGTAGTTAATGTACCTATAATGCCATAGACTGCACCTGAAGCACCTATAGATGGAGTTAAAGCATTATAAGTAGTCAGCATATAACCGATGTTTCCTGCAATACCTGAACCAATAAATAGAGATACAAATGATTTTGACCCAATAATTTTTTCTAAATATATTCCAAAGAAGAATAATGAGAACATATTAAAGAATAAATGAGATAAATCAGCATGAAGAAATATAGAAGTTATAAACATCCAAGGAAATTTAATTGAAAAAGCTGGAACAAATGCAAGAAATATCCAAATATTTGGACTAAATACTTGTTGAAAGACAAATCCTAGAATAGAGATAACTATAAAGATCCAAGTCCATTTAACTGAAGTAGATTGAAACAAGTTAAACATAGAGTAAATTCGATTAATGTAAGATAAGAGTTTATAATTATTATAATAATTACAAAGGAAGGAGCAAATTAGATTTTATAACACATTAAAATTAGAATAAGTAATAAAGCTGTTAATTGTTGCTAAAGTTATCAAAAGAAGAATAAGATAGGTGAAAGAATTGTCCTCGAAAATGAATTCAGTTGCGTTGCATAAAATGAAGAAGATACTTAGTCAGCTTTCTTCAAAAACAGGAAAAGGAACTGAACTAATCTCATTATATATTCCGCCTAAAAAAGCTCTACATGATGTTGTATCTGCATTAAGAGATGAGCATGGAGCTGCTGCAAATATTAAATCAGATCAAACTAAAACTAACGTCCAAGGAGCATTAGTAAAAACGATGCAAAGATTAAAACTTTATAATCAGACTCCATCGACAGGCTTAGCTATATTTTGTGGAGCTTTACAGGCAAATAGCTCTGGAAATGAAATTCTCACCATACATGATGTAATTCCACCAAAAACAGTTGGAACATATCTCTATAGATGTGATCACCATTTTCATCTTGATATTCTAAATGAAATGCTAAAGGAAGAGAAAACAATAGGAATATTATCAATTGATGCATCTGAAACAGGTATTGGAATAGTAGAAGGATCAAACTTTGATGTAGTTAATGTACTCACTTCAGGAATTGCTGGAAAACATAGAGCAGGAGGACAATCAGCTAGAAGGTTTGAAAGATTAAGAGAAATGGAAATGAATGGGTATTTCCATAGAATTGCAGATTACGCATATAAAGCATTTTTAGAAGAAAAAGAAGTGGCAGGAGTGATAATAGGCGGTCCAGGATACACCAAATCAGAATTCATTAAAACGAAATTACTTGATTATAGGCTACAAAAATCAATAATCACAGTAATTGATACAGCTTATTCAGGTGCAGAAGGAGCTAGAGAAACGTTAGATAAATCAGAAGAATTTCTCAAAGATATCCGATTAATGGAAGAGAAAAGATTTGTACAAAAATTCTTGAAAGCTGTTAATTCGTCAGAAGCTTTAGTATCATACGGGTTAAAAGAAGTAAAAGACTCATTAAAAAAAGGAAGTGCTGAAATTGTATTAGTGACGGATGACATCGATATGATGCATATTAATTTAAAATGTCTTAAATGTGAGAACAATAATGAAGTTATAATAACAACTCAAGAATTTAATCAAAGGACTTGGGATAATAAACCATGTTCTAAATGCTCAAAAACGGATTATGAAACAATTGAAAAAGAT
Organism: uncultured Nitrosopumilales archaeon; assembly: GCA_964544235.1. GTDB lineage: Archaea > Thermoproteota > Nitrososphaeria > Nitrososphaerales > CAZIZY01 > CAZIZY01. Next base: position 13,853 of record CAZIZY010000058.1, on the reverse strand, counting down.
ATTCTTGATCATTTTACAGATTTAGCGCTAAATTCAGGAACGCAAATTGAAGTAATATCTTCAAAAACAGAAGAAGGTTCAATGTTAAAGAGTTTTAGTGGAATGGCAGCATTACTAAGATATAGATAGCAGGGTAGAATAATGAGCAATAATAATTCAATGAAGAGAATTAATATTCGTAAAGCTGCATTAATTGGAGCAACAATCAGTCTTGCGGTTTATTTATCGATAAGTATAATATTTGGAGTAAAACCTAAAGAAATACTCTCATTAGGAACAGAAGCGATAGTAATATCTATAATTTTAGTATTATGTAGATTAATAATTCAAGGCGTAAGATTTCATATAATAGCAAAACAATTAGATAATTCAAAGCAATTAGATATATCATCAAACATTATGGTTAGAATTGGAAGTGAATTCATAAGCTTAATAACACCTAGCTATTTAGGCGGAGAAGCCATAAGAATAGCTTTTCTTAGAAAAAAAGGGATTAAAACTGGCGAAGCCATATGGTCATCATATCTAGAAATTTTTTATGATGTAATATTCGCGAGTTTAGCTTCATTAGCCGCAATATCTTATGCAATATATTTAGGAGCTAATCAAATAGCTATTTTAGTATTAGTTACAACAATACCATCATTAGCATTTTTCTTAACAGTTACAATCTTGTCAAGAAAAGGTAAAGTAAAGTTACCAGAAATAGTTATAAGAATTCTAAAAAGAATAGCTGGAAAAAGAATAACTAATGCAGTAGAAATAAGAATAAAAGAAGCCACCGAATCATATGGAAAAGCCGCTGGAAGTTTTCTAGGAAGTTCTTCAATTAAGAATTTTACGGCATTATGTATTCTATCAGCCATGAAAGTAATTCTTGCAGGAGCAATATTTTTAGTAGTTCTTCAAGAATTTGGAGTTGAAAGCAACCTATTCATATCTACAATTTTAGTGTATTCATCTATAGCAATTAGTTCACTTCCAATAACCCCAGGAGGATCAGGGTTAAGTGAATTTGGAATGAGTCTATTTTTATCAAGTATATATAATCAGAAATTATGGTCAGCAATAATCATATGGAGAATGTTATCGTATTATTTGCCAGTAATAATATCAGCTTTATGTCTAATAATCGCAACAAATAAAGAATGGGTTAACAAGAATTAATTAATCTAGTAAAATCATAATGAGATAGGTCTAAACGAAATAAATCAAGTGAAAAGAAAATAAAAAGAATTAAACATTGTTAACAATTTACTAACATTAAAAGAATTAGAAATAAGTGAAATAAGAGAATGGAAACAGAATTCAAGCCAAAATTAGAAGCCAAATCATGGGATAAAAATATTGAACATGAATTATATTCTAAATGGGAAAAAGAGGATATTTATTCATTTAACAGAAATAAAAATAAGCCAATTTTTGTAATTGATACGCCTCCACCTTATCCCTCTGGAAAGCCTTGGCATATAGGAGCTGCTTCTCATTATTCTCAAATTGATATGATCGCTAGAACTGCTAGAATGAAAGGAAATTCAGTCCTATTTCCAATAGGAATAGATCGTAATGGGTTACCAGTTGAGATTTACACTGAAAAGAAATACAAACTAGATATGAAAAAAACATCTAGAGAACAATTTATCAAACTTTGTTCTGGAGCATTAGATGAATTAGAAGAAGAAATGATAACCATCATGAAGAACATGGGTATGAGTTGTGATTTCAATAATCATTATAGAACAGATTCAGATGAATATCGAAAGATTACCCAAACAACATTCATCGATCTTTGGAAAAAAGGTTTAATTTATGAATCAACGAGGCCTAATAATTATTGTTCTGATTGCGGAACAACTATTGCAGACGCAGATGTAAATTATGTTGACTTACAAACAGAATTAGTTTACATGAATTTTAAAATAAAAGAAACTAATGATGATATTTTAGTTGCAACAACTAGGCCAGAACTACTATGTTCTTGTCAAGCTGTGATAGTTAATCCAGATGATGAGCGTTATAATGAACTCCATGGTAAACATGTGATAATACCAATTTTCAATAGAGAAGTAGAAATTAAACCTCATTCAAGTGCTAAACCTGAATTTGGAAGTGGCGCAGTAATGATTTGCAGTTATGGAGATTATACTGATGTGAGATTATTTAGAGAGTTGAAATTAAAAGAAATTATTGCGATTAATACATCAAATTTAATGACTGAAAATGCAAAAGAATATAGTGGATTAGAAATAAATGAAGCGAGGAAAAAAATAATTAGTGATCTCAAGAATAAAGGAGTAATAATTAAATCAGAATCAATTAAGCATAGAACACCAATTTGTGAACGTAGTAGGACACCTATAGAAATAATTCCGATGAATGAATTTTACTTAAAACAACTTGAAGACATTGATGAGGTTACTAGAATTTCAAACGAAATTACTTTCCACCCAAGAAATCATAAACAGATTCTTAATAATTGGATCGATTCAGTGTCAATAGATTGGCCTATATCTAGAAGGAGATATTATGCTACAGAAATACCGATATGGTATTGTGCTAATTGTAAAGAAATCCACATACCTGAATCTAAAAAATATTATCAACCCTGGAAAGAAAAAGCACCATTTACAAAATGCAATAAATGTAATGAAGATAAATTTGTAGGAGAAGATAGAACATTAGACACATGGATGGATTCAAGCATATCACCTTTATTTATTTCAAATTACGTAAATAATAAAGAAACTGACTTATATCCTGTAGAAATAAGGCCTCAAGGAAAAGACATAGTTAGAACATGGCTGTATTATACATTACTTAGATGCTATCAACTTACAGGAGAATCACCATTTAAACGAGCATGGATAATGGGATATGGAGTAGATGAAAAAGGAGAAAGGATGAGTAAAAGTAAAGGAAATGTTATTGATCCAATTCCAGTATTAGAACAATTTGGAGCAGATAATTTTCGTTTATGGGCAGCATCTGAATCCAACATAGGATCAGATTTTAGATGTTCTGAAACAAGAATAAAAGGAACGAGATTATTTCTTACAAAATTATGGAATATTTCAAGGTATATATCGAATTTTCCCATCCCTAAAGAAGCTGAATTAGAGAATTCAGACAAATGGATACTTGCTGAGATTTCAGCTTTAATTAAAAGATGTCAAGAAGGATATTCTGAGTTTAATTTTTTCATAATAGCGAATAATGTTAGGGAGTTTACGTGGAATATATTTGCAGCAAATTACATGGAGCTAGCAAAGAAAAGGGCATATGGTGTAAACTGTACACCAGAACAACAAAAATCAGCGTGGTATACACTTCATATTTGCCTTAAAACAATTTTATTATTGATCGCGCCAATAATTCCATTTATAACGGATCATATTTGGAGAAATTTATATGGAGAAGAAGGTATTCATAAAAGAATGTTTCCAGAAGATAAATGGGAAACTAAAGATTGCATAGATACCAAAAGAATACTTGAGTTTAATTCAAATGTTTGGAACTTAAAAAAAGAAAAAGGAATTTCTTTTAGAGATCCAATATCATTAGAAATACCTAATGAATTAGAAAAATATTCAAATGATATTAAATCAATGCACAACATTAACGAGAAACCATGAGAAATCAGGTAATAACAGAATTATGAGTAAGTGAATTAAGTGTCAAGTAGTAACGCGATAGAAGTAAAAAATTTAACTAAGAAATATGGGGAATTTATTGCTGTAAACAATATTTCATTCGAAGTTAAAAAAGGAGAAGTTTTTTCATTATTAGGCCCTAATGGGGCAGGTAAAACAACTACTACCGAAATATTAGAATGTTTAAAGAATCCTAGTTCAGGAGTAATAAAGGTATTAGGAGTTGACATAAAAAATGAAAGAAACCAAGAGAAAATAAAGAAACTGATTGGAGTAATGCCACAAGAATTTAACACATTTGATAATTTAACCGTTAAAGAGAATATAGATTATTTTCGAATATTATTTGATTCTGAAATTAAAGTGGAAGAATTAATTAATCTTGTTGGACTAAATGATAAAACTAATGAAAGATACAGAAACTTATCAGGAGGACTTAAACAAAAAGTAGGTATCAGCATATCGCTGGTAAATGAACCGGAATTAATATTTTTAGATGAACCAACAGCAGGACTCGATCCAATGGCTAGACAAGATGTATGGAATGTAATTAAAGATCTAAAAGAAAAAGGGAAAACTATTTTCATGACTACACATTATCTTGAAGAAGCACAAGCATTATCTGACACTATAACAATAATGGACAACGGTAAAATAGTTGCTCAGGATTCTCCAAGAAAGTTAATTAAGAGTCATGGAGGAATGAATACATTAGCTATTAAAAACAATAAAGAAGTATCAAGGCTATTAAATATGAAATTAAATGAAATTAAAAAAGATAAAGAATATATTTTAATTCCATACAATAAATTTTCAGAAATTTCACAAATAATAATTAAACTAAATGACAATGATCTCGGAGATGAATTAGAAATTAGGAAACCAAATTTAGAATCAGTCTTTTTAAATCTTACAGGGAAAACGATAAGTTCAGAAGGGAATACTCAATGAGGCCATCAATAATTAAGATTCTGGTAATATTTAGAATTATATCTAAAAGTTGGTACAGAAATAAGAGTTCGTTATTCTGGACTTTAGTATTTCCAATACTTTTAATGGTGATTTTTGGAACAGTGTTCAATACGGAAAATTCGCAGTTTGAATTGAACGTTCAGAATTTAGATATAGATGAATTAGGTAATTCTACATATTTATCTAACGAATTAATAAGAGCCCTTAATTCAACTCAGACTTTGATATTAAAAGAGACAAAAACTAATTCTGATGAATTATCAAATTTACTAATTATACCGAAAGGATTCCAAGAAAACTCAAAGAATGGAGAATCTGAAATAACATTAATAAATGATCGAGCTCAGTCTTCATCTTCTGCAGTATATAATATTGTTTCAGGAATAATTAACGAATTCAATATTGAGCTTTCAGGAGCACAAAGAATGATAAAAATTAGAGAAGATTCTACAGTTTCTCCAAGTCTAAAATATATCGATTTCTTTGTACCAGGAGTATTAGGAATGACAATAATGGTTACTGGAATATTTGGAACGATTGGAATTAATACAAAATATAAACAGAATAAAGTTCTCAAAAAATTAGCTACGGCACCTATATCAAAATTAGATTGGATTTTAGGATTAATTTTATATCAGATGATAATGGCATTAATATCTTCAGCAATAATTCTGACATCAGGATATCTAATATTCGGAGTAAAAGTTGCTTTAAACATTCCAACGATATTATTGATGCTATCAGGAGCTATAACTTTTCCAGGGATGGCGATGATAATAACTAGGTTTGTAAGCGAAGAAGAAGCTGCTAATGCTGCAGGTAACGCATTATCATTTCCAATGATGTTTTTATCTGGAACATTTTGGCCAATAGAAAGCATGCCAGAATTATTAAGAATAATAGCTAGTATACTTCCATTAACATATATCAACGAAGGATTAAGAGATTCAATGATTAGAACAGATTTAAGTTCTTCAATGTCGAATTTTGCAATAGTTCTTCCAATAGGAATAGCTGCAATAATAACAGGTTCAATATTAATGACTTGGAAAGAAGATTAAGGTAAAATAATAATTAATTAAGAAACAGATCTTCTCATGAAGACAGAAAAGAAAGCCAAAAGAAGTTGTAAAGAAGCTATAAAGGCTAAACTAGTCCAGATAACACTTGCCGAATAATCTAAAAGATAACCTAAGAAAAGATTGGAGGATAGAGCTCCTAACGCTCCAAAAGTCATAAGAAATCCTGTAGCCCCGCCTGAATATTTTTTTGCGATTACTGGATCAGATATAGGTATTAAAAACAATATTTCAGTAATTCCAGCAAAAATAAACCCAAGTATAACAGAAAGAACAATAGATAAAATAATATTTCCCCAAGTAAAAGCTAATAAAATTAAAGAAGATGAAGCGATTAGTCCTAAAATAGTAACAAGAATGACTCTTTTTTTAATAATATCAGAAAGTTTTGGAACAAGAATTGTTCCTGCACCTTGAGAAATCCAAAATAATGCTAAAACAAAACTAGAAGAACCTAAAGAAGTTCCAGTTAGTTGAAGTAAAAATGGTAAGAATCCAGCAAATGACTGAGATGAACCCCCAAGAAAGATTCTACAAATGGCAGTAAGAATTATAATTTTTTCATTTAAAATATTTTTAAAAGTAGTTACTAAAGATGATGAATCAGATGATGGTTCTTCTTCAATATCAAATAAACTCAATCTGTGATAAAGAAAAAGGGCGATCATACAAGAGATTGAGCCTAATATCATGAATAACCATCTCCAAGAATCTGTACCAAGTAAAACTAGTGGAGCAATCATGAAAGTTGAAGCTGCACTTATTCGAACAGTAGAACCTAATAAACCAATACCTAATCCTCTATCATTTTTTTCAAAGAATCTAGATAATAACTGAATTAAACTAGGTACATAAAGAGTTAACCCAAAACTTGACAATAAAGTAAAGAAAAACAAAGAATAGAATCCTAATGAGAATGCGGTAAATAATGTTCCAATAGCCATTAAAGAAACTCCTGTTAGAAAAGTTCGTTTTAATCCAATTTTATCAGCGATCATACCTGTTGGAATTCCAAAAATAGCCCCACTTATAGAAGTACTTCCTAGAATAAGACCTACTTGGAGTCCTGATAAACGTAAACTTTTTGAAAGTTGATACATTGCAGCGGGTACAGAAGCTAATCTAAAGCCTGAAAGTAAAGTTCCAGGAAGAATAGAAAACATTATTCTCCATTTACGCTCTAGTTTCATAAATTACATAGGCTCCAATTATAGATAATTAATAAAAACTAGTTAATATAGTTCAAAGAGATTCTAATCATAATGAATATCAAATCAGATAACGAATTAATAGAAAATGATTATGGTATATCTGTAGATAAAATAGTTACATCATTTATAATGCCTGCAACTAGACCTTCCTCTGGAATTCCTAAAGGAATTGATGAAACAAGATTCAGAGCTGGAAGGATTCATATGATGCATGAAGCAGCTGTAAAGAAACAAAAACAAGATTCCCTTTGCATGAATGCTGCAAAAAAACTAATACAATGTGAAAGAGGAAGTAATATAGTAATTTTAACAGGAGTATTACATCCCATATACTTTCCTAAAGGAGAAACAGACGGCCCTACTGGAGCCGCAGCTTTAGCTAGAGCTTTAAGCTTTGGATTAGGGATTCATCCAATTATTGTTTCAGAGAACGCTACAACAGAAGTAATGTCTCAAGCATGTTTATCAGCTGGTTTAGTTTCTGAATGGGATTCAAAAAAAGAAGTAAGACCAAGAAGTGTAACTGTAAAAGGATTTCCAGTGACAGATATTGAAAAAACAAAAAAAGAAGCTAAAAACTTACTTGATAAATTTAATCCATCAGCCGTTATTTCAGTTGAACGGAAAGGTAGGAATGTTAAAGGAGAATATCATTCAGTGCTTGGAACACCTAGAAGTAAATATGAAGCAAAATTAGATTATATTATTGATGAAGCGAGAAATAGAAAGATTTTAACAATAGGTATTGGCGATAATGGAAATGAAATTGGGTATGGTAACATTTTGGAAGATGTTAAAAAAATACAAATGTTCGGAGAAAAATGTCAATGTGAATGTAATTCAGGAATAGCTTCCATAGTTAAAACTGATTTATTAGTACCTTGCTCAACATCAAATTGGGGAGCTTATGGAATAGAAGCTTGTATTGCTTTACTGCTGAAGAACCCAAAAATAATGCATGATAGTGAAACAGAGGATAGAATGTTAAATGCGATAAATAATCTTGGATGTGCAGATGGATCAACTATATTGAGCACGCCTACATGTGATGGTACTGAAAAAGCATCATTGTACATAGTTGATTTATTGAAATGTATGGTAGAATTAAGCACAGTAACAAAAAAAAGAGAATTTTAAAACAGGATAAATCAATAATAGAATAGTGAACAAAATTGAAATATGAAATACAGTGTATTATTTGTAAGAAAAATCAAGAAGACCAAGAATTAAGATGTAATAATTGTGATAATTTATTTGCGGTTTTTTTCGAAGATTATTTCGATAAAAAAGAGATTCTTAACGAGCGTTCAATGTGGAGATACGCAAAGATGTTTCCATGGATTAAAAACAATAACATTGTAACTCTTGGGGAAGGCGGAACTCCACTAATTAAAGATGGAAATAATATTTCATTTAAACTTGAATATGTTTCTCCAACAGGCTCTTTCAAAGATAGAGGAACAGCTATGATGTTTTCATCAATTATTCAAGATCTTAAGAATAAAAAGATCAAAAGAATTACTGAAGATTCATCAGGAAATGCGGGAGCTTCAATTTCTGCATACTCAGCATATTTAAAATTGGAATGTAATATTTATGCACCAGAAACAGTAAGTGGCGCCAAAGCTAAACAAATTGAAGTAATTGGATCTAATTTGATTAAGGTTAAAGGAAGTAGAGACAAGCTTATGAAAGCTGCAGAAGATGCGGCTTCAGGAGATACTTTTTATGCCAGTCACATATTTAATCCATTTTTTGCTGAAGGAACACGAACATTAGCCTACGAAATTAGTGATCAATTAAACTGGAATGTTCCAGATTACATTTTTCTTCCTTGTTCAGCTGGAACAATGTTATTAGGAGTAATTAAGGGATTTAGACAAATGTTTAATTCGAACATAATCCCTAAAATGCCCACCATCATAGCTACCCAAACAGAACAAGAGTCACCACTTTATCATGAATTTCATGGTAAGAAATATACTCCTCTTAAATCAATTACCAGCGTAGCCGACGCATTAACTAGTGTAAATCCACCAAGACTGAAAGAAATGGAGAATTTGATCAAAATAAATAAGGGAAATGTTGAAATTGCTTCTGAAAAAGAAATTATAGAAAATTACAAGATCTTATCGAAAAAAGGATTCCATTGTGAACCAAGTTCAGCAGTAGCATATTCCGGTTTCAAAAAATGGGTTAAAGCAAATAAAATAAACTCAGACGATAAAGTAGTAATAGTTCTTAGTGGAAGTGGTTTAAAATCAACCTTACCTTAAAACTGAAATTAAATGTGGTATTTAATTAAAGAGTAAGAATCCACTTGACAAAAGAAACTAATGTCATAATAGATCAAAGAGAGCCTGAATTAATGTCAGTAATTCTGTTACAATCTGGAATAAATGTGGAAAGAAAACAAATATCTCCAGGAGATTATGTTCTAAGTGATGAATATGCTATAGAAAGAAAAACAATCAACGATTTTTTTTCTTCGCTGTTTAGTGGAAGATTATTTGAGCAAGTAGAAAGATTAAAGAATACATATAGAAAACCACTTTTATTATTAGAAGGGGATTTATCAGAAGGGCTTCAAGATAGAAAGAACACAAGAGCATTTTGGGGAGCTCTTTTAAGAATAGAAATGGATTGGGAAGTCCCTGTAATAACTACAGCTAATTTAGCTCAAAGCGCTGATGTGATTGTTACACTTTCAAGGAGGCTTGCTAAAAAAGGTAAAAAGAATGTTTCAATATTACAACAACCTAAAATAATTTCAGAACAAGATTTTCAAATATTAGCTGTTTCAAGTTTCCCAGGAATAGGACCAGAATTAGCAACAAGAATATTGAAGAAAATGTCTAGTGTTAAAAGAGTATTTTCTTCTTCGAAAAAAGAGTTGCTTGAAATAGAAGGAATAGGAAAAGAAAAAGCTGAAAGAATAATTAATCTTCTTGAACTTCAATTTGAAGAGGAAGATTAAAGTTTTCTTTGTGGATAGCTAGAACTACATGAGTATTAGTTCGTTCAACATAAGGCATGGCAAGAAGTTTTTTGGTAAAAACCCCAAGATCTTCTCTATTTTTAAACTTAGCAATCACTATCGCATCAGTTAATCCAGTAGTATCATAGACAGCACATGCTTCAGATATTTTAGCAATTTCACGTTCAGTAATATCTAATTTACCTTTAGAAACAGTTACTTCAGTTACTACAGTAAGACCGTAACCAAGTTTTTCATAATCAAGACTTATGTAATTTCCTTTAATAACACCATCATTTTGCATATGTTGAATACGAGTTTGAACTGTTTGAGTGGCAACATTTAGTTGCTTAGCTAACTCACGAAAAGAAATTTTGGAGTTTTCTTTCAATAATGTTAAAATATCCAAATCTAAGAGATCTAACTTTTTCTTCTTCACAATAAATATGAGTTAACATTTGTTAATAAACTATACTAATTTATCTACGAACGTAGTGTTTTTCTATAGAAATAAGTTTATATGCATATGTTCAATTGTAAAATACCATATATGTGATCAAGACATGGCTAGAAAAAATGTGTTCAAAAACGAAATATTCGGTTCAGACAACATGACCCCCAAGAAAGTAATTGAAACCCTAGAAAAGAAGGAAATTAAATTTGTAGATCTGCAATTTACAGATTTTCCAGGAAGATTACATCATACAACTATACCATTAAAAAGACTAGACGAAGAGATATTCACAGAAGGAGCCCCACAGCTTGATGGATCATCAGTTAGAGGATTTGTTGATATCAATGAATCAGATTTAATGATGAAACCAGATCCCACTACATTAGGATTAATGAGTTGGACAGATGATAATGTTAAAGCTGCTAGATTAATTTGTGACATATATTGGGGTTTTGGACAAGGGAGACTAGCATGGGATCCACGTGCAATTGCTCAAAATGCAGAAAAAGAATTAAAGAATCAAGGATATGATTTTGCTTATTTTGGACCTGAAGTTGAATTCTTTGTTTTTAATAAAGTCAGCTGGGATGTAATGAATCCACATAAAGGGCAAGGATATAGTATTGAATCAAGAGAAGCAGCTTGGAATCAAGACACATCAGAAGGATATCCAATTAGATTTAAAGAAGGATATTTCCCAGTTCCACCACATGATACCTTGATGGATTTTAGAGGCGAATGTTCTAAATCACTTGAAGAAGATTTCGGAGTAGAAGTAGATGCACATCATCATGAGGTCGCTACTGCAGGACAATGTGAGATAGACATTAATAGAAACACATTAGTCAGAATGGCAGATGCAGTTCAAAGCTATAAACTTGTAATCAAGAATATGGCAGCACAACAAGGATTAGTATCGACTATTATGCCAAAACCTATCTTTGGAGATAATGGATCAGGAATGCATGTTAGTCAAAGTATTTGGAAAGACAATAAAAATATGTTCTATGATCCAGACGAAACTGAATCAGAATTAAGTCAAATGTCCAGATATTATATAGGAGGACTACTTGAACATGCTCAAGCCTTAACAGTAATAACGGCTCCATCTACAAATTCATACAAAAGACTAGTACCAGGATATGAAGCTCCAGTGTATATAGGGTGGAGTAAACGTAATCGATCTTCTTGTGTTAGAATACCATTCTATCAAAAAGGAAGTGCAAGCAGTAAAAGAGTAGAATATAGACCTCCTGATCCTTCAGCTAACCCATATCTATGTTTCGCTGCTCTTCTTGCAGCTGGATTAGATGGAATAAAAAAGAAAATAGACATAGGAGATCCAATAGATGAAAACGTATACACGTTATCAGCAAAAAAGAGAAGAAGTATGGGAATAAAAGAATTGCCTGGAAGTCTTAAAGAATCTGTAGAAGCATTCAAATCAGATAATGCGTTCCTAAAACCAATCTTCCCAGAAGAAGCATTAGAAAGAATTGTGGAAATTGCTGAAAAGGATCATATGGAAGTATCTATGCGACCACATCCATATGAATTTTATTTGTATTTTGATCTTTAACAGAAAATAGAATTAAGAGCGATAAGTAGCAGCTTTTAGGTTTTTAACATAATCTTTAAGCTGTTCAATCATTTTTTCGAAATTATCATTATTAGCAATTATATCTACAAGAGCACTTCCCACTATTGCACCATTAGCACCAGCACGTATAATAGAAAAAACGTCATCAGGAGTAGATACTCCAAATCCTACAGCTAAATTAACAGAAGAATCAATAGAAGTACGTGTTTGAGATATAATATTCTTCACAGATACATCAAAATTATGTTTAGACCCAGTTACACCATAAAGAGAAACAAGATACAAAAAACCAGAAGTTAATAATGATATTTGCTTTAAACGCTTAACACTAGTAGCAGGTGTCGCTAAGAAAACAGTATCAATATTATATTTTTTTGCGGCATCAAGATATTCTAAAGACTCTTCAATCGGTAAATCTGGAATTATAACACCGTCAACTCCAGCATTTTTAGCTTTAGAAATAAAATTATTAACTTGGAATTTGAAAATAGGATTATAATAACTTAGAAGTAATAAAGGGATATCATGTTTTTTTCGTATTTGTTTAACAATATCTAAAACATTGTTAATAGTAGTTCCAGAGTTAAGCGCTCGATCAGATGATTCTTGAATTACAGGTCCATCCGCAATTGGATCAGAGAAAGGAACACCAATTTCCAGAATGTCAGCTCCACTTTCTATAATTGCATCAGCTATAATAGAAGTGTGTTTTGGAGAAGGATCACCTCCCATAATAAATGCAATAAGTGCACCTTCTTGTTTTTGTTTTAAATTAGAAAAAGTATCAGTTATTCGAGTCAAAGATTTATTCCAACCCTAGAAGATACACTATCGACATCTTTATCACCTCGACCAGAAAGAGTTACAACAATAACATCTGATTTTTTCAACTCTTTAGATAATTTAATCGCATACGCGATTGCGTGAGCAGGTTCAAGAGCAGGAATAATACCTTCAGTTCTAGAAAGAACAATAAAAGCATCTAATGCCTCTTCATCACTAATTGAAACATATTTAGCTCTTTCCATTTTCTTAAGAAAAGCGTGTTCAGGACCTACACCAGGATAATCTAATCCAGCAGAGATACTATGAGTCGAAGCAATTTGTCCTTCATCATTTTGTAGAAAATAAGATCTCATTCCATGAAATATTCCATCAGAACCACTAAGTATACTAGATGCATGTTTTCCTAATTCATTACCCTCACCTCCAGGTTCTATACCAAACAAATCAACATCTAAATTGTCAATAAATGGGTAAAATGTCCCCATAGAATTACTTCCACCACCAACTGAAGCTAGGATTGCAGTAGGCAGCATATTTTCTTTTTCTATAATCTGACTTTTAATTTCATCCCCGATTATTTTTTGAAAATCTCTCACCATCATAGGATAAGGATGAGGTCCAACAACTGAACCAAGTAAATAGTGAGTAGTCTCAACATTAGCGACCCATTCACGCATAGCCTCATTAATAGCATCTTTCAGAGTTTTAGATCCGCTTGTAACGGAATTAACTGTAGCACCTAATAATTCCATTCTAAAAACATTTAGTTTTTGTCGTTTAACATCATCGCTACCCATAAAAATTTCAGAATTAAGCCCTAACAAAGAAGAAGCCATAGCCGTCGCAACACCATGTTGACCAGCTCCTGTTTCAGCTATAATTTTATTTTTCCCTGTTTTTTTAGCGAATAAAGCTTGACCTAAAGTGTTATTAATTTTATGAGCACCTCCATGAAGAAAATCTTCACGCTTAAGATATATTTTAGGTCCCCCTAACTTTTTAGTTAAATTTTTAGCGTAATACAAAGGGGTTGGCCTCCCTGCATACTCATTTAAGAGAGTGGTTAAATCACTTTTAAACGTAGGATCAGAACGTAATTCTAAATAATTCTTTTCCAAAGTTTC
>CAZIZY010000057.1:0-5456 GCA_964544235.1 uncultured Nitrosopumilales archaeon | reverse complement strand
GGATTGACTGCTATCGCATGGCGTCCTGATGATGAAAATACATCTGATGAAAATGCATCTGATGAAAATACATCTGATTGATCTCTTTTTTTATTTCTTTAAAATAATTATATCCTATTAATAGTCATTATATTATACTATATACCTTGTCAATTAGTGATGATTTACAACTTAATGAAATATATCATATGGATTGTAATGAAGGGCTCAAATTAATTCATAATGATTCTATTGATCTAATTATTACTGATCCTCCTTTCGCTATTAATTTTAAATCTAAACGAGCTAATTATCATCGAATTCAATCACGAGTGATTGATGGCTATAATGAAATCTCTGAAGATGATTACTATTCTTTCACCTTTAATTGGATGGCTGAATGTTTTAGAGTCTTAAAAGATTCTGGAAGCCTTTATGTATTCTCTGGTTGGAATAATCTGCGTGACATTCTTAACGCTAGTAGTAAACTTGGATTTATTACTGTTAATCATTTAATCTGGAAATACCAATTCGGCTTAGTTACTTCTCGAAAATATGTGACTTCTCATTATCATTGTTTATACCTTTGTAAGAATGAAGGAAAACGCTTCTTTTCTCCATATTCTCGTTTTAGTAAAGATCAAAAAAATGATCAAGGTCGAAGTTTACACTATCAAGATAAAGAAGATGTATGGGTCATTAATCGTGAATATTGGCCTGGTGATAAAAAAACTCCTACAAAATTACCTTTTGAATTAATAGAAAAAATATTAATGTATTCAAGTAATCCTGGCGATATTATTTTAGATCCATTTCATGGTTCTGGTCAAGTCGCGTTTGTTAGTAAGCGTTTAGGTAGACAGTATATTGGTTTTGAAATAGTTGAAGATTATTATCAGTTTTCTAAGACTCGAATTGATAATGATGTTTATAGAATCAAAGATGATGATTAGATCTCATTATTATTCTGTTCTAATATAATGTGGTGGGCCGACCCGGATTTGAACCGGGGACCTCTGCCATGTCAAAGCAGTGTCCTAACCAGGCTAGACGATCGGCCCTTATTCTATTACTTATGTTCTAGAGTTTTTTCTATTACTTATGTTTTAGAGTTTTTTATTTTTTATGGATATTCTCTATTAGATCTGAATAAATATATGATACATGTTTTATATAATGATAAGTTTGGTCGACGAAAAAAATTCTAATTGGAGCGGGTTCTATAAATTAAAACCTGAAGAACGCTTGAATCTAGTTGCTACTCATTCTGGATTATCTGATGATGAAAAACGTTCTATTGATCTTGAAGGTGGGTTGAAAATGGATTTAGCTGATAGAATGATTGAAAATGTAATCGGTTTCATTTCTATGCCTATGGGTGTCGCGATGAATTTCTTAGTAAATAACAAAGAATATCTTGTACCTATGGCGACTGAAGAACCATCTATTGTTGCGGCTGCTAGCAATGCTGCAAAAATGACTCGTTCTGATGGAGGATTTCGAACTAGTAGTACTCCACCTGTTATGATTGGTCAAATTCAAGTAATCGGAGTAGCTGATCCTAATCGAGCTCGTCTTGATATTCTTTCTTCTAAAGAACAAATACTTTCTAAAGCTAATGAACAGGATCCTATGTTAGTTTCCCTTGGTGGTGGAGCTAAAGATCTAGATGCACGAGTGATTGAAAGTGCTGAGGGTCCAATGATAATTGTGGGATTACATGTTAATTGTAAAGATGCTATGGGGGCTAATGCAGTTAATACCATGTGTGAAGCTGTAGCGCCACTAGTAGAAGAAATTACTTCTGGCCAAGTATTATTAAGAATTATTACTAATCTTGCCGTTAAGCGTCTTGTTAGAGCAAGTGCTGTATTTTCTAAAGATGATCTTGGGGGTGAACAAGTAGTTAAAGCTATAATGAAAGCATATGCGTTTGCTTTTTCTGACCCATATAGATGTACTACTCATAATAAGGGCATAATGAATGGAATAATAGCTGTTGCTTTAGCTACGGCTCAAGATCATAGAGCAATTGAAGCTGGTGCCCATGCTTATGCTTGTCGAGATGGTGAATATCTTCCTTTAACTAATTATGAAATTAATTCTAATGGTGATTTAGTAGGTACTATTGAACTTCCTATGGCTATAGGATTAATAGGGGGCGCAACTGCTTCTCATCCAACTGCTAAGGCCGCTGTTAAAATATTAGGGACTTCTTCTTCTAATGATTTAGCTGAAGTTATTGCAGCTGTAGGATTGGCTCAAAATTTGGCTGCTTTACGAGCATTATCTGTTGAAGGAATTCAACGGGGTCACATGAAATTACATGCAAGAAATGTAGCTGTTTCAGCTGGAGCTTCTGGACCATTAATTGATAAAGTTGCTCAGATTATGGTTTCTGAACGAAAAATTAGATTTGATCGTGCAAAAGAGATTCTTTCAACATTATCCTGATCATTATTTATTGGGATTTACCCTTTCTAACTTGTTATTGTTAGCGCCGTGAGTGGGATTTGAACCCACGAGTTCTTGCGAACATAGGATTAGCAATCCTACGCCCTACCAGGCTAGGCGACCACGGCATACATTCAATTAAATAAATCGCTATGTAAATATCTTTCTTAATCATTAATATGATTAATTTGAACATTTAGGGTTGGCAATCTTAAATATTTCCGTCATTTTTAACTATCTTCCATTCTTGAATTCATATATAAATAAGCTTGAGCGTATCCTGAATATTTTCCAAAATAGCCTCTCATAGTTTTTGATAAAATATTATATTCTGAATCTGTTAAACTATCTCCTTTCTTTGTTCTTCCGATTAACCATTTATATTCTTCATCACTAAATCTGTTGGAATATTTATTCATTATACATCTTTTTATCCATCTATCTATCGGAAATGCTTCCATTTTATTAAGAGAAAATAATAATACACAATCTGCGACTTTTGGGCCTACTCCTAGATAGATCTTTTCCTTTTTATTTTTGAATAACAATGAATGTTTAGCTATTTCGTATTCTGTTTCTATTAATTTGTTTAATTCATTCTCTTCTATCGTAATTCTTTTAGCTGTCGCTTTAACAAATTCTGCTCTATACCCTAATTCGCATTTTCTTAACTCTTTTATTTTGGCTTTTGATAAATCTGAAGGTGTTGGGAATGAATAATACTCTTTATCATTTGCTATTATTTTCTTTCCGAACATTCTGCTAATTAATTCTATATTCCTCATTATTGCTGGAATATTCTTATTTGTTGCACAAATATATGAAACTAAACATTCCCACGGTTCTTGCTTCATTAATCTTAAACCGTTAAATCGATCTGTAGATTTCTTAATCTCATCATCTAATCGAATTGTTTTTAAAATATGTTCAAGATCATCATCTAGTCTGAAATATTCTCTTATTATATCTTCATCTTTATCTGAGTCTCCAGGATATATCTTTACTATTATTTCCTTTTTTTCTTGCTTAATCTTTATGGACCTTCCTTTTATTACTCCATTCCACCATTCGTTTTGTTTAACCCATCTAAATGCTTGTCCTGAAGAAAGAGTATAGTCTAAATTAAAAGGAGTGTCCTTTATGTCCACCTGAATTTCATTCAACTCTTTTCACGTTATGTTTAAATCTAATTCGTAACTTCATTCCTTCAATAATTTCTGTATTTTCTGGTTACATCAAACGTTATTACCGATGGTGGTAATGAAATATTTAGCGCTTCTTCTTTCGGAGGAATAAAATTTAATATATACATTAACATCGGCTCACTCTTTATTTTTGTCCCTGATTCTTGTATTCTATTTCTCATTGCTTTTCTTATTTTTTTCTTTTCTATTTTTATTTCTGGTTTAAACAATACATTGAATTCATATCTATATGTCTCTCCCCATAAAGTGAATGTATATGTTACTCTATAGTAGGGTATTTTCATATTCGGTCTAGACGTTCTATTTATTGTGTGTAGGATTTCGCCTTCTGTTATTAATTTTTGATGGCCTTCGTCAAAAAAGTGTTTCTTAGCATATACTGTTGAACGTTGTTTTGTTCTTGTAGCTATCAGTAAATACCGTTCAAATTCTTTCTCGGGCAAATGTCCTAATGAATATTTCCCATCATCGTATTGACTTACTATTCTATTTACAATGAATTTTACTCTAAGTCTTAAAAGTCTTCTAATGTTTTCTACAAATTGATTCTCATTACAATCATATGTGGGCATAAATCATCGCCATTACCATTTTTGATATTCTAAATCATCGCTAAATCTGTCATAGTTTCTTTTTTCATATCATTTTTCTTTTAGTTTCAGGGGCTTAAATTATTTTAGTTTGTTTAATAATGAGTGGTTGATTTATCTATTATTGATTAATGACCTTGATACTGAGATGAATAATCGCGATATTGATACTGTCCTGATTTACGGTGATTCTACTGTGGGGAATCCTGATCTTAAGTATTTACTTGGTGTTGAGCTTCCTAGAGGCGGAATATTCGCAAAAAAAATTAACAGCGATCCAATTTTAATTACTAGTCAAATAGATCTTGGAAGTGCTTCAAAAGGGCGAATAGATGAGATCTATACCTATGATGATTATGATTATAATTCTCTTCTTTCTACTTATGGTAATGGAGCTTATATTAGATTACTTGATTCAATATTGAAGAAAATTGATTCTAATGGAGTGATCGGAATATATGGTCGGGTATCTATCTCTAATGCTTTAATTATTGTTGAACAGTTAAAGACTCTTGGTCATTTAGTTAAAGGTGAACCATCTCCTACTTTATTGGACACTATTCGAGAAACTAAAAGTCATGATGAAATAAATTTGATTAAGGTTGCCGGAGAAAAAACAGTTAGTATAATTCATGAAGTTGAAAACATGTTTAAAAGTTGTGTAATAAAGAATGATTCGGTATATTGTGATGATTCAGAATTAACTGTAGGTATGGTTAAAAATTTAATAAGAAAACTTTTAGCTGAAAAAAACATGAGCCAAATTAGTGAAACTATCCTTGCAATAGGGACTAAATCTTCTGATCCTCATGAACATGGTGATTATTCTGATATAATTCGTGCTAATGAGCCTATTGTTTTTGATATTTTTCCAATCGATTCTAGTGGTTATTGTTTTGATTGTACCCGAACATATGTCATTGGTGAAGCTTCTACTAAATTGAAAGAAATGTATTCTGCGGTATTAGAATCTCAAGAATTAGCTCTTGATTTGATTAATTCTGATGTTGAACAAAGTTCTATAATGGAAAAATCTTGTAAATCATTATCTTCTAGAGGATTTAACACCCCTATCTCTGATACTTTCTCTAATAAAGAAAATAAATTGAAGGGCTTTATTCATAGTCTTGGTCATGGTGTTGGCCTTACTATTGGTGAACCTCCTTACATCTCTTTAAGATCTTCTAATTCTCTCAAAAACGGTCATGTATTCACTGTTGAACCTGGT
>CAZIZY010000056.1:0-19737 GCA_964544235.1 uncultured Nitrosopumilales archaeon | reverse complement strand
AATTGGCAAAAGTTGCTTTAATTAAAGGAGATGGAACGGGACCTGAATTAGTAGATTCAATGGTTAGTGTTCTTAATAGGGTTGGTACTAATGTTGAGTTAATCTCATGTGAAGCTGGTTCTGAATGGTGGGAAAAAGCTGGTGGTCCTTCTTATATTCCTGATGAAACTTGGAATATACTTTCTTCATCTGATGCTTGCTTTAAGGGACCTACTACTACTGTACCTGTTCCTGGTACCCCTAGAAGTGTTGCTGTTACTTTACGTCAGAAATTTGAATTATATTCAAATGTGCGTCCCATAAAATCTTATCCCGGACAATCTGGTCCTTTAGGTGACGTTGATTTTGTTTGTGTGAGAGAGGCGACTGAAGGACTTTACAGTGGAATTGATTTCAAAATTGATAATGATGTTGCTATTGCAATGCGTAAAATTAGTAGAAAAGGCTCTGAACGAATTGCAGAACAAGCTTTTAAAATTTGCAATGATCGTAATTGGGACACCATTATAGCTATTACTAAACGTAATATTCTAAAAGAAACTGATAGTCTATTTCTTGACTCTGTTAATAAAATTGGCGAACAATTTCCTAATATTAAAGTAGAGGAATATTTTGTTGATAATATTACTCAACAATTAGTGAAAAATCCTACTCGATTTAACAAAAATATTCTTTTAAGCACTAACTTGTTTATGGACATTGTTTCTGAAGAAGCCTCTGGTTTGATTGGCAGTATTGGTTGTGTTTATTCTGGCAATTTTGGAGATAAATATGCTATGTTTGAACCAGCTCATGGAAGTGCACCTAAATATAAAGGTCAAAATAAAACTAATCCAACTGCTACTATTCTTTCAGGTGCTTGGATGTTACGTTATTTGGGTGAAACTGATTTAGCTGACGCTATTTTTCAAGCTACTGAAGATGTAATTAGTGAAGGTAAATACTTAACTTATGATCTTGGTGGTGATGCAACTACTAGTATGATGTCTGATGCTATCGGTTCTCGAGCTGAACAAATTTTATCCAAATAATCTTGATAATTGAAACATTAATACCTGTTAAGTTGTTGATATTCTCTATATGGGCTTTAAAGATGACGAAATTAAAAATGTCGCTGAGAAACGGGCATGGATTCAAAGTAAAATAGATGAATTAACTTTAGAGCTAAATAATTTACGTGATCTGAGTAATATATTAGATCTATTTCTTAAACAAAATAGTTTTACATCTGCCGATCAAATTAAATCTACTCGTGATAACGTTACTGTTGATTCTTCTTCTTCTCCTTCTACTCCTTCTGATGCCTCTGATGCCTCTGATGCCTCTGACGCCTCTAATACTTCTTCTCCGGAGTCTTCTCAATTTACTGTTCACCCCCTTTCTTCTATTAAAGGTGGCGAAAATCTTGGTAATGCATATCTATCTAAATCACAATTAAAAATTGAACCTGCTTCTTCACTTAATCTTAATACTCCTCCTTTCAAAAGTTTCTTTTTGGATAGGATATTAGAAGGAATGCGTTCTAAAGATTCTGATCTATCTAAAAAAGGAGAACTTTCTTCTAATGAAATCTTAAATTATGAAATTATTGATGATAGTGGATTAATAAAAGAAATCAAAATATCCAACTATGGGGATAACCATCGAGCTAAAGAAATATTAAATACTGTTAGTTGGACTTTTAGCAGAATGCTTGAAAAAGCAAATTAACTTTTAATTATTGATTTATATTAAACATGTTGTTTTACAATTCGGTTGATAATTCATAATGAGTAATGAAAAAGTAGTTGTGATCGATTTTGGCGCCCAATATGCCCACCTTATTACTAGAAGAGTACGTGAATGCGGCGTCTATTCTGAGCTTATATCCCATAATGTATCTGCGGAAAAGATAAAAGATATTTCTCCGAAAGGACTTATTTTATCTGGAGGACCTTCTAGTGTATATTCTGAAAATGCTCCTATTATGGATAAATCAATTTTCGATCTGAATATTCCTATTTTAGGAATATGTTATGGTTTGCAGTTAATGGTACATATGTTAGGTGGTGATGTCTTAAACGCATCAAAGAAAGAATACGGTAGAGCTGATCTTCACATTTCTAATAATGATTCATTATTCAAAGGGTTAAACAAATCAATTGTAGCTTGGATGAGTCATGGTGATACTCCAACTAAAATTCCTGACGGTTTTGAAACTATAGCTCATACTGATAATTCTACTTTTGCAGCAATACAAAATTCTAATCGAAAACTATTCGGTGTACAATTTCATCCTGAGGTAAACCATACTCCTAATGGCACTGATATTCTTAATAATTTTCTTTATCAAATTTGTTCATGTTCTAAATCTTGGACCATGGACTCTTTTATTACTACTCAAACTGAAAGAATTAAAAATCAAGTTGGCTCTGACAAAGTTCTTTGCGCAATTAGTGGTGGAGTTGATTCTACTACTGCCGCAGCATTAATCCATAAGGCTATTGGTGATAATTTGGTTGGTGTTTTTGTTAATCATGGGCTTCTACGAAAAGGGGAGCATGATGATGTTGTTAAAATATTGGAAAAATTGTTAGGTTCAGGCTTTATTTATGTTAATTCATCTGAACGATTTATTTCTAAATTAGATGGAATATCTGATCCTGAACAAAAACGGAAAATTATCGGTGAAGAATTCATTTATGTTTTCCAAGAACAAAGTAATAAATATGGTCCCTTTAAATGGCTTGCTCAAGGAACTCTTTATCCTGACGTTATTGAAAGCGCAGGTTCTGGAAGTCCAGCGTCAAAAATTAAATCTCATCATAATGTAGCTGCCTTGCCACCTGATATGAAATTTCAATTAATTGAACCTTTGCGTGATCTTTACAAAGACGAGGTCAGAAAGTTAGCTTCTCTTTTAGGAATTCCTGAAGATTTATTCTCTCGACATCCTTTTCCTGGTCCTGGCTTATCTGTTCGAATAATGGGTGCTATTACTCGTGAGAAGATAAGAATATGTCGCGAATCAAGTTTTATTGTTGAAGAAGAACTAAAAAAATCTAACAATTATTCTGACGTTTGGCAAGCTTTTGCTATTGTTGGTGATGATGAGGCTGTTGGTGTATTAGGAGATGAACGAGCTTTTGGTCATGTAGTTACTATACGAGTTGTTTCGTCTGTTGACGCCATGACTGCTGATTGGGTTCGATTACCTTATGATGTTCTTGAAAATATGAGTAACAGAATCACTAATGAAGTTCCTGGTGTAACTTGGGTTACTTACGCTATTTCTAGTAAACCTCCTTCTACTATTGAACCTCATTAATTATGAACTACTCTTGTTTTTTTATTGATGATATTACCTCTTTCAAGGTTGGTGGGATTCCATCCTGTTTACTAATATAGATTGAAGCATAATAATTTGCTAAAAGTATCCTTTGTTGATTTGTTAGTTTTAATAGATACCCTGTAGTGTTTGCAGCATCCCACATGTCTCCCGCTCCTGTCACACTTATTTGCTTTACTCTAAATGCTTTTTTCGCATCGATTTCTTTTCCTTTCGCTGAAACTGATCCTTTTGGAGTGTGAAGATCAATTCTTAATGATAGCTCATCTGATAATTTTGAAGCTAAATCTTTAATGGATTCTATATCATAATCCTGTTCTAATTTTCTATTAACTGTAATCTTTCCTAAAATCGAGGCCTCATTATTATTTAATGATAACACATCTATCTTTCCATTATTGGTTAGGTGTTTTATTGTTGTTTCAAATTCTTTTTCTCTTCCTTCTATGTCCGCTGGATCTATCATTTTCAAACAATTTCGTTTAGTTTTATTAAATACTGATTCAGCTAATTCTGAGCCATGGTTATTCGATGACCAGTTAGTCTGTATTACTGCGTCTGCTTCAGATATTCTTTTCCATGCGGCTTCTTTGATCATTTTTGAATTAAATCTAGATATGTCTCCTACGTCACTTAGCATTACATTCGCCATTTTTCCTTTGTCCATAAATTCAATCGAAGTAGTTCTACCATTCTTTCCTTTTTTTACTGATAACTCTACTTTCTCATTTGATTCAAATGCACTATTTAATAATTTTACATATTTATCTTCTGAAATTGTAGATAATGTTGTAGATACTCCAATTTTACCGAGTGCTTGTGCGACATTTACCGCATTTCCTCCTACTCTATCAACATGTGAAATTCTTCTTATACTTCCTCCCCCTGAATTAATCTTTTCTTTAAATTTATCGAAATTGTAGTTATAAGATCCTGAAAGTATTGTATCTACAAAAAAATCGGGCATAACTACTACTTTAAATTTTTTCAGATCTCTTTGAAATTTGCTGAAAATATTTAGTAATTCTATTTTCAACTTAACACTCTGGTGATTTCCTTTATTTTATGTTCTTACTTGATTATTTGCATTTATCATGTACTAATTTTCCTTCATTGACTATTATTTCGTCGTCAAGATAAAACGTATTATTCAAACAGCTTGGGCCCCCATGCCCATTAGATCTATTTAATCCTGCAAACCCATTATATTTTGCAGGAGCGTCAAAAATGTTTTTACCCCAATGATTTTGCATGTTTCCAGCATAACCTTCATAATCAGGAGTTGTAAAGTATTTAGAGTTAGGTAACACCGCTGCGTCTTGTGTTCCCCATCCAATGTGACCTGATATTGAATATGCATCCTCATCTTTACTAGCTAAATGTTTTCTAATAATTCCTGCTTCTAATCCTCCTTCGATACTCTTAATCTTTCCATCTTTCACTTTTATTTTCACTGGTTCTCTTATTTCTAACAAATCAACCCCTTCATGTGGAAATACATCTCCAGGCATTATTACCATATTTCCATTTGCACTATCTTCAATAGGGGCACAACACACTAGTCCATTTCCCAAATTCTCCCAACGCCCAGGCTCATTCGCTACTCCTATGCAAGCCATTGCTTTTCTCCCTGTTTTATCCATCGTCATGTCTGTGCCATGTTTTGATGTGATTCTTATTGTCTTAGCTTCTTGCATTAATTTTGCTCCTTCCTGTGTTTTCTTGATTATTTCATCGCGAGGATATAACCTCCTATAGTTAGTTTCAGGATGGTTCATCATTACATCTTGCCATCTTGTTCCTCCTCTAAGTATATCGTTGAATTCATCCGAGTAAATATTGATTGGTTTAGGTATGTTTCCTGGAAACTTCACCTGTAAATTTATTATTAAATCAGCTTGTTTCAATATTTGATGATCGAATTCTCTATTTTGTACGCTACTTACAAGTTTTCCATTCTTTTCGACTGATGGTACAGTTATCCTTAATGATTGGGCCCCTGATTCAGTTAAAGCATCAAACCAATGTTCTGCAATATTTGGTGAAGTAGGATCAATCTCTCTTGTAGTAAGTAGAATCACTTTCTCATTTTCCTTAACCTTCATTTGTTCTAATATTCCTTTAATAACCGTCGTAAGTATTCTAGTCATTAATTTATTTACTACTTCTTATTTTATAGGCATTGTCTTTGTTTAAGCTTTCATTACTATCAGCATTTCTTATTTTTCTTTTATTTCCGGTTATTTTTGCATTTCCTTCAACTTCAAATTACACAATTGATGATGAATCTCATCCGATTACTGTTCTCGATGAATTAATTAATTATGGAAATGATTATTCGTTTGCTAACTCTTTACAAATTCAAAATGAACAAAATACTGATCAAATTACTTCCATTATACATTTACATTCTGTTTCTCCTTCTTTTCTTTCTTTATTAGATCAATATGACATTACTGTTGAAACTAATTATGATAATATGATCCAAATAGTCTCAAATATTGATTCATTATTGGTAATATCTGATCATCCTGATGTTAAATATATTGATGAACCTCAATATCCTGTATACCATTCAATAACTAGTGAAGGTGTTGATTCTCTTCATGCGCAAATTGCACATAATTTTGGTATTCATGGTGAAGGTGTAAAAATCGGTGTTATAGATGGCGGATTCGATATATCTAATAATGAAATTGCTGATAACGTCGTTTTATATGAATCATTTCGTAGTAATTCAATCGGGCGTGGTTCTCATGGAACTGCATGTGCTGAAGTTATAGTTGATGTAGCTCCTAAATCTGATCTTTATCTTTTTGCGATTGATGATAGTACCAGTTTTCTTAAAGCGATTGATCGTGCAATTGAGTTGGATTTAGATGTTATTTCAATTTCAGTAGGGTGGCCAACTCTTAGAGCTGATGGTGAAAGTAAACTGGCTAAGAAAGTGGATCAAGCCCGTGATTCAGGAATGCTAGTTGTAATTTCAGCTGGTAATTCTGCTTTAACACATTCAAATGGTGTTTTTACTGATTCAAATAACAATGGGCTTCACGAATTTAATGGAAAAGATGAATATATGGATATGAATATTACTGGTTATAGATTCTCTGTTATATTAACATGGGACGATTGGCCTGCATCTTCTAAAGATCTTGATGTGTTTCTATACCAATATGTTGACGATGATTTAATTCTTGTCGCTTCATCTGAAGATCCTCAAACAGGAAAACACCCTCCTCGAGAAGTAATTAGTTATAATCGTGATTTTGATGATCCTTCTGTTAAATATGGGCTTGTAATTCGTCAAAACCCAAATTCAGAATTAAATGAAAAACTTGGAAAAACTAATTTTGAATTGCTCTTTAGCCACATTAAAAACGCAGAATATCTTGACCCTTCTAGCAGTATCTATACTCCTTCTGATGCTAGAGGATCTTTAACTGTTGGTGCTTTTGATTTAAAAACTAATTCTTTAGCTCGTTATAGTTCTCAAGGACCTACTAATGATGGTCGAATTAAACCTGATGTAATTGGTCCTACTAACACTTCTAGCTCTATATATCATAGTGGATTTAAAGGAACTTCCTCTTCTAGTCCTCATATTGCTGGGTTAGCTGCTCTTTTGCTTTCAGCCAATCCTGATTTAACTTCTGATGATCTATATGATCTTATAACTCAAGGAGCTATTCAAGAAGAAAATATTGTTGACAAATTAGGCTCAGTGAATAATATTTATGGTCATGGTATTGCAATTACTAAATTAGCTATATTTGACTTTGATTCTGATTTATCACACGAATTAATAAGAACTAATGTTCCTACTCCCCGGATAATTGTAGATGATGATGATAGTGAATTCTATTCCTTACCTGTGGCATTTGTTTGGCCTTACTCTACTTCGCATAAAATTGAAATTGTTAATGATCATCATTTTATTAATAATGATCAAACTCGCTCTAGTTTTACCAAATGGAGTGATGGTATTAGCTCTACATCTAGAACTTTTGTTTATGCTCCTGATTCTGATATATCTGTGTCTCCTGTTTTTGATGTCCAATTCTTATTATCCATTAATTTCTTTCAATTGGAAACTAATGATTCGCTCATCTCTAAAACTCCAAAAATCTTAAAAATTCTCCCTCAAAATATTGAGGCTATTCCTGGATGGTATGATCGTGATGAAAAAGTTACCATTCCTACTCCTGAAACTGTTTATTCATCAGATACTTCTCGTTATCTATTTACTTATTGGCTGCCTTATGAAACGCCATTTCTAGAAAATACTGGGTTAACAATGTCTAGACCCCATAATGTTACTGCATATTGGCAACCGCAATACGCTTTATCTACTAATCTCAGTGATTATCGTATAACTTACTTTCATTCACAAAATAATGATTTAGTCTTAAAGACCAATAAATGGTATGATTCTGGGGCTGTAGCTCAAATATCTACTGATCGCTTGCATTATCTTAATGATCAAAGCAGAACGTATATCTCTTCATTAACTATAGATGAAAATTCTCCTATAATTCTTGATCCATTAGATCTTCCCCAGCTATCAAGCATTAATTCGCCTGCTCAAACAATTCAACCTATCTATACGTTAAATAAATTAAGGAATAATACTTTTATCACTCCTAAAATCGTTATGGATTCTCCTCATTTTATCAACTTCGATTCCATAATTCAACATTTATTGATAATTTCTAGTACAGGAGAATTAAGTATTGAAAAAATCTTTAACGAAAGTTCATCAATTGCTGCAGCATCTGATTCTGATTCAGCTCTATCTCCCGATATTAATGGGCTAAAAGTAGTTGATCTAATGGAAGGGATGACTGCTCAAGAATCAGGAATAATGATTAATGAAATTATAATAAAGGTAAATGATATAGAAATGAATAATGTATCTGATTTATTTCAAATATTAGATGAAAACCGTTCTAAAGTCAATGAAATTACTATATTGAATCTGGAGAGATGGGAAGAGAGAACGATTAAAATTGGCTTAAACGCTAATGAAGATATTAAGTCCGGAATGAAAATAGTTCCACTAAGTGCTTATTGGAATGATGCAAATTCAATACTTCTGATTAAAGCTATATCTCCAACTGATTTAATAGATAATCAATCTAGATTAATGTTTAAGAATTGGAATCTTCCGTTGGGTGCTGAATCTAATCTCTTAGACTCTGATTATTTTCAGCCTGATGATTCTCCTTATCTTTTATTAAATATGACTGGTTTTGCATCTATTGATCCATTATGGACTAATCAATTCTATTTAGAACTTGATTCTAATTTAGGAGTCCTTCAAGGCGAAGGTTGGTATGATGAAGGAACCAATGCAAAATTTTCAGTATTTTCTCCTTCTATTGATTTTTCTTCTTTTACTGTTTCTAATTTGTCACAATTATTAATTCGAGATGTTTTTGAAAGTTGGTCAGGGGATTTGAATACAAATAGCTTTTCCGAATCTATTTTTATGGATTCTCCTAAAATTATTGTTGCTAATTGGTCTACTGATTATTCCTATTTATTATTCGTTTCATTATTACTTCTTAGCGTATTATCTTTACTCGTAATTAGAAATCGACCTATAATTCTCTCTATTTTACAAAAATCTAATTGAATGAATCTATTTTCATTATATCATTTTCATCAAAAACCAAATTACGGCTTTATTCTTGTAATTCTACTTATTTATTATCATTTTAGTGCAAAACTATTTGAACTACCCCTCCCATTAATACGAGGCGAAGGTTGCAAAAAGATATTCCAATTGGGTTAACTTTTGATGATGTACTATTAGTACCAAAAAAATCATCGTTAAAATCTAGAAAGCAAGCTAATCTGTTTACTAATCTCACTCCAAAAATAAATCTTAATATTCCTATAATCAGCGCAAATATGGATACTGTTACTGAATCTACTATGGCTATATCAATAGCTAGATTGGGTGGAATCGGGATAATTCACAGATTTATGTCTATTCAAGACCAAGTTATTGAAGTTCAAAAAGTAAAAAGATCTGAAAGTATACTGATTGATGACCCTGTCACTATTTCACCTAATAGTTCTTTATTTGAAGCTAAGCAATTAATGGCTCAATATGATATCAATGGAATATTGGTTACAGTTGATGAAAAACCTGTAGGAATTTTAACCTCTCGAGACATGCTTTTTGAAACTGATTCTACTCAAATTGTTGAGAATGTAATGACTAAAGAACTTATTACTACTCCTATTGGAACTTCGATTGAAAAAGCTCAAACGATTCTTCATGAAAATAGAATTGAAAAACTTCCTGTAATTGATTCTACAGGGAATCTATGCGGTTTAATAACTTCTGTAGATATTCTAAAACGTAAACAATTTCCTCTTTCTTCAAAAGACTCTAAAGGTAGGTTACTTGTTGGTGCTGCTATTGGCGTAAAAGACGACTCTATTGAACGTGCAAAATCATTAGTAGATGCTGGTTGTGATGTTCTTGTAGTTGATATTGCTCATGGTCATTCAGATCTTGCTATTGATACTATAAGCGATTTGAGAAGTTCTTTAGGGGATGTTGAAATTATAGCTGGAAATGTAGCTACTCCTGAAGGAACTGAAGAACTAATTCAGTCTGGAGTAAATGCTGTAAAAGTAGGTGTCGGATCAGGTTCTATTTGTATTACTAGAATCGTTACTGGATCTGGTTATCCTCAGCTTTCGGCTTTGATCGAATGCAGTGATATTGCAAAAAAACATAATATACCTATTATTGCTGATGGTGGTGTGAGAAATTCTGGTGATATGTGTAAAGCTTTAGCTGCTGGTGCTTCTAGTATTATGGTTGGAAGCTTATTAGCTGGAACTGATGAAAGTCCAGGATTTATAATTAATCGACCTGATGGTAGGTATAAAATGAGTAGAGGAATGGCTTCTCTTTCCGCGGCTATTGATCGAAAAGCGAGAGAAACTAATAGTCCTAAACATTCTCTTCAGCAGGATGACACATTATTAGAATATGTTCCTGAAGGTGTAGAAGCTTTAGTGTCTTACAAAGGAAGTTCTTCTGAAGTAATCTCTAAATTAGTAGGAGGACTTCGTTCTGGTTTAAGTTATTCGGGAGCTAATACTATCTCTGAACTTGTTTCAAATGCTTCTTTTGTAAGAATAACTGAATCAGGTTTAAAAGAAAGTAAACCTCATGATGTTAAATTGTAATCTTATACTATTTTTAATAATTATTATCTATAATATGGAACTTTTATCTTTTCTACTGGTTTACCTTCTTTTGAGGTTTTAACTTTCTTTAATGCATCTTCAAAATTCTCCATCTTAACCTTAATTTCCTCAACATTTTTCATTGCTTCTTGAGGACTTGGAAATTTCGATATATGTTCTTGAATAACTTGTGACATAGCTGTATTAGCTACAGCTGCTACGTCTGCTCCACTAAAACCTTCAGATAGTTCTGCTACCGTATCTAAATCTGATTCTTTACCTAATGGCCTTCCTTTAAGTTGTATCTGAAGAATTTGTTTTCTTGCTTCTTTATCTGGATGTGTAATTGATAATACTTTATCAAATCTTCCTGCTCTAAGAAGAGCCGGATCTATCATGTCAATTCTATTTGTAGCTGCTAATACTACTACTCCAACTAAGTCTTGAACTCCATCAATTTCAGTAAGTAATTGGCTTACAACTCTTTCTGTAACCATGCTATCTCCTCCCATTCCTCTAATAGGTGCTAATGAATCTATTTCATCAAAAAATATAATGCAAGGTGAAGCTTGTCTTGCTCTCCTAAAAACTTCTCTTATTCCACGTTCAGATTCTCCTACCCATTTTGAAAGAAGCTCTGGCCCTCTTACACTGATGAAATTAGCTTCGCTTTCTGTGGCTACCGCTTTAGCTAATAATGTTTTCCCAGTTCCTGAAGCGCCATGAAGTAATATTCCTTTAGGCATTTCATATCCAACTTTCTTATATAATTCATTATATTTTAATGGCCATTCTACTGCTTCTGTAAGTTCCTTCTTAATCTGGTTTAATCCTCCTATCTGTTCCCATTTTACATCAGGGGTTTCAATATAAACTTCTCTCATAGCTGATGGCGTAACGTCTTTAAGCGCTTGCTCAAAGTCATTCATACTTACTGTTAATTTATTTAACAAATCAGGCGCAATCTTTTCATCATTTAAGCTAATTTCAGGTAATATTCTTCGGAGAGTTTTCATTGCTGCTTCTTTACATAGATATTCTAAATCTGCTCCAACATATCCATGTGTAACACTTGAAAGATTTGCTACCTCAACATCTTCTTCAAGAGGCATATGTCTTGTGTGAATTAATAGTATTTCATTTCGCGCTTTTTTATCAGGTACTTTAATTTCTATTTCTCTATCAAACCTTCCAGGTCTTCTTAAAGCTGGATCAATAGCACTTGGTCTGTTTGTTGCAGCAATAACTATTACTTTTCCTCTAGCTTCTAATCCGTCCATTAATGAAAGTAATTGGCTTACAACTCTTCTTTCTACTTCTCCTGTAACTTCTTCTCTTTTGGGGGCTATTGAATCAATTTCGTCAATAAATACTATTGTTGGTGATTTTTCTTTTGCTTCTTTGAATATGTCTCTTAATCTTGCTTCTGATTCACCGTAAAATTTACTCATTACTTCTGGTCCACTTATACTTATGAAATGAGCATTACTTTCTGTGGCTACCGCTTTAGCTAATAATGTTTTTCCAGTGCCAGGAGGACCATACAAAAGAATTCCTTTTGGCGCTTCTACTCCTAACTTCTCAAATATTTCTGGATGTCGAAGTGGAAGCTCAATCATTTCTCTAACTTTTTGAATCTCTTCTTTTAAACCACCTATGTCTTCATATGTAACTTGAGGTACTCCTCTATCCATATTTCCTTTTTCTGATATTCCAAAAACTGTACCTTGAGTTATTAATACTGCCTCTGCAAAAGGATGAAATCCCACTACTTGAAATGTAAGTCTTCCTCCAAAATATGGAATCATTATATTATCTCCCTTTGTTACCGGGACACTTTCCAAAGCATCTGAAAGGTATCTTTCATCTATTGGTGGAATTGATTCTAGTGGTGCAACTGTAACTCTTTCTGCAGGAGGTGCTTTAATCTTACGAATTGTCACTGTGTCTCCTATTGATATTCCTAAGTTACTCCTTATTAATCCGTCAATTCTTATTACGCTTCTACCTTCATCTGAAGGATAAAGAGGAAGACATTTCGCTACTGTCTTTCTTTTACCTGATATTTCGACAATATCTCCTGTTGATACTCCTACATTATCCATAAGGTCATAATCAATACGAGCTACTCCTCTACCTACATCTCGCGTGTATGCTTCTAATACTTTGACATTTATAGTGGTTTTACTCATTTAATTCTACCTTATACTCTATCTTTTGTTAAAATATTAATAGCTTATTAGGATTATTATTAAGTATATTCTTATGGTTCATAGAATCGCCGCCCTTGAAATGGATAGCTGTAATTCAAAAAAATGCGGGTTAGAATGTATAAAATTCTGTCCTGTAAATAAAGAAGATAGTGATTGCATTGTCTTAGGTGATAACGGTAAAGCTATCATAAGTGAATCTCTTTGTACTGGGTGTGGTATATGTATTCAAAAATGTCCTTTTGATGCTATAACTATTCTTAATCTTGCTGAAGAATTACTTGAAAAAAGAATGCACCAATATGGAATTAACACTTTTCGACTTTATAATCTTCCAACATTAAGACGTGGTAATGTGATTGGATTAGTCGGTAGAAATGGAGTTGGTAAATCAACTGCTTTGAATATACTTTCTGGTAATCTGAAACCCAACTTTGGTGATTATTCTTCTCCTCCTGATTGGGATGAAATAATAGATTATTTTAAAGGCACTGAATACAAAGATCATTTCTCAAAAATATCTTCTAATACTCTTCAAGTTTCAGTAAAACCGCAAGCTGTTTATTCTTTGTCAAATGTTTGGAAAGGTGATACGCTTTCACTTCTTAAGCATTATGATGAACGAAATGTCATTGATACCATGATTCAAGAATTAGATCTTGAACAAACTTTAAATCGAAAAGTTTCTGAGTTAAGTGGAGGCGAATTACAAAGGGTTGCAGTAGCTGTATCTGCTTCTCGTGAGGCTGATCTTTATTTATTTGATGAGCCATCCTCATATAATGATATTTATCAGCGCCTTAATGTTTCTAATGTAATACAAAAACTTGCTTCTGATGATCGTTCAGTAATTATTGTTGAACATGATCTTACTCTTCTTGATTACTTATGTGATTTTGTCCAAATATTATATGGAGATCAAGGTGCTTATGGCATTGTCTCTTCAGTTCAATCTTCTAGGAAAGGGATTAACACTTTACTCGATGGATATCTTCCTACTGAAAACGTAAGATTTCGAGATACTCCTATCTCTTTTGCTGTTTATGCTCCTATTGGTGATGAATCTACTTCAATTGAGCTATTGAACTATTCTAATATTACTAAATCTTACCCTGGCTTTACTCTTAGTACTGAATCTGGCTCGATTCGGAAAGGTGAAGTTATTGGAATATTAGGTGCTAATGCTCTTGGTAAAACCACTTTCTTGAAGATTTTAGCTGGGGTAGAAAAACCTGATACAGGCCAAATCTCTAAGAATTCTTCTATATCTTATAAACCTCAATATTTGTCATCAAATAATGAAAAATATGTTGAAGATCTTTTTTATGAAATTCAAGAAGGGATAATGACTGATGAATATCGTTCAAATATTTTTGAACCAATGAGAATTCAAAAACTTTACCCTCGAAAAATCTCTGAGTTAAGTGGCGGTGAATTGCAAAAAGTTGCCGTAGCTGTATGCTTATCTCAAGATGCCGAAATCTATGTTATGGATGAGCCATCTGCTTTTCTTGATATAGAAGATAGAATGTCTTTAGCTAAAGCAATTCAACAATATGTCCGTTTAGTATCTAAATCAGCTCTTATAATTGATCATGATATTCAACTTGTTGATATAGTGTCTGATTCTTTAATTATATTTGAAGGATCGCCTGGAATTCAAGGCTTTACTACTCAAGTACTTACTAAAGAAGAAGGCATGAATAACTTTCTGAAACAGCTAGATGTAACATATAGACGAGATTTAGAAAGTGGAAGACCAAGAGTAAATAAACATGATAGTAAATCAGATCGTCTTCAAAAAGAATCTAATTCTTATTACTATCTATCTACCGTTCCTGATTAACTTCTATTACTTTCTAGGTATGGATTGTTTTGAAATTACTTAAGAGGTTATTACAAGAAAAACTTAGTCTTTCTGAATTCGAAACAATTCAATCTGCATTTGATATTGTTGGGCATATTGCTATAGTAAAAATTTCTAATGATCTTGAAGATAAAGAACAATTAATTTCTAACACGATCCTTGATAATATTCCTAACGTTTCTTCGGTATATGCTCAAGTTGAAAAAATCGAAGGACCTTTCAGATTAAGGTCTCTTAAATTTCTTGCAGGGGTTGAACTCTCTAAGACTATTTACAAAGAAAATGGCTGTAAATTTATTGTTGATGTTTCTGATGTATACTTTACTCCTAGATTATCATATGAGCGGTTACGCCTTTCAAATTTAATTCAACCTAATGAAGTAGTTGTAAATCTATTTGGTGGTATTGCTCCTTTTTCGATTGTTATTGCTAAACATAATCCTACCGTTAAATGCTATTCTGTTGATATTAATCCTAAAGCAATTGATCTTGCATCTGAAAATGTTAAAATTAATAAACTATTTGGGAAAGTCATACCCGTTCTTGGTAATTCTGATTTAATAATTAAAGAGAATTTGTTTGGTAAAGCCACTCGAGTTTTAATGCCATTGCCTGAAAGTTCTAATTCTCATCTTTATTCTGCATTAAACGCTTTATCTCCTAATGGTGGTGTAATCCATTATTATAGGCATGTATTTGCCCGTGGAAAAGATGAGGCTTTAGATAAAGTAAATTCTGAAATCTCTGAAATTATTGGTCATCAGTGGAAATTTATTTCAAGCAGAATCGTGAGAGAAATTGGCCCTAGATGGTTTGAAGTAGTAGTTGATTTCTGGGCTAGGATGAATTAATGTGTGGGATGTTTTCTTTTTCTATGATGACATTTCTGTTCTTATCTCTTAATCATTATTTCGGCTCTTCTAAATTTAAACTCATACTATAAGCTATTTCACCATCATTATAGTACCTCTCCATTCTGGATTTAATTTCAAAACCTAATACTTTGTAAAGATCTATAGCCATCACATTTGATATTCGCACCTCTAAAAATGCTTCAGCACAATTCCTCATCATCATTCCTTGTACCGCATTATTGATTAGCGCTTTTCCTATTCCTTTTCTTCTATGCTCCTCTTTAATCGCAACTGATACAATGTGGCCTTTTTTAACAATTTTAAGCTTCTTAAAACTGGAGAAACCATGCTCTATCCTGCATATAATATACCCTACTATGTCCTTATTCTCAGCTACTAAGAATGTTTCAGGTGAACTTTTTACCATGTCCTCATAAAAATCATCAGAGTAATGTTCGGGTAAAGTCTTCATATTAATTTCAATTACTTCTGGTATATCTTTGAATTTGCCTTTTCTTATTTTAAATTCATTCACCATTTCTACAATATCGTAATTTGATTTTTCTATTTCCATTTATTTCGCTTCCTTTTTGTTTTCTATATTCCATTATTGAAAATAGTTCTTGAGGCTTTAGGTATTATACGTACTTTAGTTCTAGATTTATATTTTGATAAATTATCTTCTAACGCATCATTAACTTTTGAATAACGGTTAATATTCAATTTATCTACATATAAATTAGGTAATGTTGATACTAATGATATTGAAGATTCTTTCTTCAATTCTTCTAGGAACATTATTGTCTCTAGTCCCTCGATGTATTTTTACTCTTTAATTAACTGCTTGAAATTAATATCTCCAATTATCTTTTTCCATAGAGATTCCGATCCTATCCCTAAACTACATTCTCCACATAAAATTACCGTTCCATTATTTGGAATTATTGAAACTGAATTAAATAATGCGTTTAACGTTTTTAATAATGTATCATCATTTGGTGATCCTCCTGGAGAAATTACTGTTATTAGTTTTTTATCAGGTGTTTTTATTTCGTATTTTTGTTGAAATTTCTTTTTACTGATCAAATGGCCGGTTTCTATTTTTCCTATTATCGCTTCTAATTCATCATTCTCTTGTGGTAGTGTTTCAATTGACATTATTCCTTCTATATTGCTGATAATAGATGATGCAAATTCTGAAGATCTTGTTTCTTTTCCGCTAGAAGGAGTATTTTCAATTCTTCTATTGAAAGCTTCTCCAATTAACTTCCTGTCTAATAGTTTTAACAATGATATTGGGCCTCCAGAAAATCCAAATAATGGATCTAGCCCTATTTCGCTTATGACAATTTTATTCTTATATTCTACTAACTCTTTTGGCCCCTTTATTTTTACTCCGTCTTGTGTTGAAATATCTACTAATTCTTGTGACAGTTGATTTAATTGCATTTCGAATTGTGATAATGCTCTTCTTAAATTTGGATAATTCTGATTACTTGAAAAATGTATTTTCTTTAAATCTGTTTTTTTCTCTATTTGATTCTTTAAAAATTCTATAACTGCTTTTTCTGTTGTAATGCTGTTCTCAGTTATTATTACTATTGTTTTTTCTTTAATCTCTGGAATTGCATTCCATTCTGGTTTTATTATTTCCTCATTATTATTTTCGATAAACTGATCTAGATTCTCTGTTTTAATATCTATCGGAACTTCTACTTTACCATATGGAATCCAAATTTCAGGCATTTTGTACTATACCTCTTATATTAAGGGATAAGCCTTTAAGAAAAAGATTCTATTTATCTTTTACATTGAATAACGAATCTAGACTAAAGACTATAGCTAAGATTGGTTCTGTACTTATTAATACTAGCTCTTTACATTTTGGAGACTTCAAAACTTCTGGAGGTAATTCTAGTTCCTATTATCTTGATCTTCGTTCTCTTCCTAGTTTTCCAAATGAATTTAAGTTCATCATATCTGCTTATATTGAAACATTAAAAGAGAAACAACTTATTTTTGATTCTATCGCAGCTATTCCTACTGCTGGGCTCACTTATGGGATGTCTCTTTCTTATGATCTAATGAAACCATTAATTTACGTGAGAACTTCAACAAAATCTCATGGTTTGATGAAACAAATTGAAGGGCGACTTAATCCTGGTCAACGTATACTTATTGTTGATGATCTTATTACTAGTGGCGGTTCTATACTTAACAGTATTAATGCGATTAGATCTGCTGGAGGAATAGTTACGGATGCTTTAGTTCTTATTGATCGTCTTGAAATGGGATCTTCTTTATTAGCTCAACATAACGTGAAATTAATTTCGATTACTGATATCAATGAATTAGCTAAAATAATGAACGATTCTGACTTAATTACTAATGATCAATTTCTATCTATTCAAAAGCAATCCGGTAAACCGTAATATTTATCGTCATTAATCGATCTTTTTAAATTAGATCATTTCTATATTTATTTTAATTAATTTGCATTCTACATTATTTGATAAGATTTGGTCTTCTCATGCTATACGTGAAGTGGATAATGAGCCTTCTTTATTATATGTTGATCGACATCTAATTCATGAAGTTACTTCACCACAAGCTTTTGAGGGTCTTAGACTTAACGATCGAAAAATAAGGCGTGCTGATCTTACTTATGCTACGGTTGATCATAACATTCCTACAACTGATAGTTCTCTTCATATAGCTGATGTAACAACATCCTTGCAAGTTAAAAAATTAGTTGAAAATTGTTATGATTTTGGAGTCACTTTGTTAAATCTTGATGATCAAAATCAAGGAATCGTTCATGTTATAGGTCCTGAATTAGGATTAACACTTCCAGGTCAAATTATTGTTTGTGGTGATAGCCACACTTCAACTCATGGTGCATTTGGTTCATTTGCCTTAGGAATAGGAACTAGTGATGTTGAACATGTTCTTGCTACTCAATGTGTTTGGCTTGAAAAACCTAATTCTGTTGCAATTAATATTCAAGGAAAACTTCCTAGAGGGACTAGCGCCAAAGATTTAATTTTACATATTATTGGAATGATTGGTACTTCTGGAGGAAATGGCGCCGTATTCGAATATAGAGGTGATTTAATTAAATCACTTTCTATGGAAGAGAGGATGACTGTTTGTAATATGTCTATTGAAGGAGGTGCTCGTGCAGGAATGATTTCTCCCGATAATACTACTTTTGATTATGTTAGAGGAAAAAGATATTCTCCTAAAGGTGATTCTCTTGAAGAATATATTTCTATCTGGAAAAATTTAGCTACTGATCCAAATGCTAATTTTGATAAACAACTTTCAATAGATGGCTCTAAAATCTCCCCTCAAGTGACATGGGGCACTAATCCTGGGATGGTTATTGGTGTTGATGGAATTGTTCCTTCTCCTGATGATTTTAATGAAGAATCTACTCGAAATAGTGTTAAATCGGCATTAAATTATATGGGTCTTGAACCTGGCACTTTAATTACTGATATAAAATTAGACCGTGTTTTTATTGGGTCTTGTACTAATTCTCGTCTTCAAGATCTTATTGCAGCTTCAAAAATTATTAAAAATAGACATGTTTCTGATGATTTGGATGCAATGGTTGTTCCTGGGTCTCAACAAGTTAAATCCGAAGCTGAAAAACTTGGTATAGATGATATATTCAAGGATGCTGGATTTGATTGGAGAGAATCTGGTTGTAGCATGTGTTTAGGTATGAATCCTGATATTCTTTCTCCTCAAGAGCGCTGTGCTAGCACCTCTAACAGAAACTTTGAAGGTAGACAAGGTCGTGGAGGTAGAACTCATTTAGTTAGTCCACAGATGGCCGCTGCAGCTGCTATTGAAGGTCATTTTGTTGATATACGTAATTGGGATTTCTGAGGTAAAATCTAATGTTGCCTTTTAAAGATTTTACTGGAATTGTAGCTCCATTAAATCGAGAAAATGTTGATACCGATCAGATTATCCCTAAACAATTTCTTAAGTCAATAAGTAAAACTGGTTTTGGTGAAAATCTTTTTTATGATTGGCGTTTTGAGCCTAACGGAAATATTAAACCTGATTTTCTGTTAAATCAAGATCGGTATAAAACCGCTTCTATCCTTTTAGCCGCATCAAATTTTGGATGTGGAAGTTCACGTGAACATGCTGTTTGGGCTCTATTAGATTATGGCTTCAGAACTGTAATCTCTTCTTCATTCGCTGATATTTTTTATAATAACTGTTTTAAAAACGGAGTACTTCCTG
>CAZIZY010000055.1:0-10528 GCA_964544235.1 uncultured Nitrosopumilales archaeon | reverse complement strand
ATAACTGCTAATATTGGAATTGATACTGAATCGTTCTTTGTCATCATTGTTCTGAACATCATAATATGGTTATAAATATCTCTTTTTCATTTTTAACCCTATTTTTCTTCTTTTATTCTTTAAATTAATTAAGAAAAACTTGTTTTTTAGCTTAAACATTTATAGTGTAATAATGATCGAATGTAATTAGAGATGGCTGAATTCAAAGTTATAATATCTGATATAAATAATGGCAAATCATCAGTTAAAGAATTGAAAGATCAAAATGCACAGTTTCTTGTAGGCTCTAAAATAGGTGATGTTCTCCAAGGTTCATCTTTGGGTGTAAATGGTCAAATTAAAGTTACTGGTGGTAGCGATAAAGCTGGTTTTCCTATGCGTTCTGACGTATTAGGTGGAGGGAAAAAACGCATTCTAATTAGTGGTGGAACTGGATTTAATCCATCTATCAAAGGTGAAAAAGTTCGTAAGCTTGTTAGAGGAAATGTAATTACTGATGAAATCTATCAAATTAATGTATCTTTAGTAGAAGGATCTTCAGTGCTAGATAGTGATCAGAAGAGTGAAGATGAATCTGATGAAAAGGAAAATGTGACTGAGGCTGCGCCTGCTGAGGCTGCGCCTGCTGAGGATAAGCCTGCTGAGGTTACTGATGCATCGGCGTCTTCTCAATCTCCTTCTGAAGAGAAACCATCTGATTCTGATAATTCTAATAATACCAAAGAAGATAATCCAGATGTTACTTCTTAAAAACTAAAAATGATTTAGTATAGAAAATGCCTTTATTACCACAACAAGCGGAAGTCAATATTGGTGCAGCCGGTCATGTAGACCATGGTAAAACTACTCTTGTCGAAGCTATAACTGGTGTATGGACTAGTGCACATAGTGAAGAACTTAAACGTGGAATAACTATCAAAGTTGGTTATGCAGACGCGGCATTTCATAAATGTCCCAATTGTTTACCTCCTTCTTCTTATACTACGTCAAATAAATGTCCTCATTGTAATTCTGATACTATTTTATTAAGAGTGGGAAGTTTTGTTGATGCTCCTGGACATGAAAGTCTTATGGTTAACATGCTATCTGGAGCTTCAGTGATGGATGGTGCTGTTCTTGTTATATCTGGGAATGAACCAGTTCCACAGCCACAAACTCGAGAACATCTTTTTGCACTTCAAATGCTAGGTGGAACAAACATTATAATTTCTCAAAACAAAATTGATTTACTTAATGAAAGTGAAACTTTAGAGAATTATCATCAAATTAAAGATTTTACAAAGAACACGGTAGCTAAAGATTCTACAATCATTCCTATTTCGGCACAAAATCAAATCAATGTTGATGCCGTGTTAGAAGCTATAGATGTTAATATTCCTACTCCTGTTCGAGATCCTAATGTTTCTCCTCGAATGTTAATAATTCGTTCTTTTGATATAAACAAACCGGGAATTAAAATTGATGATTTTAAGGGAGGTATATTGGGTGGAACATTAGTTCAAGGAGTTCTTAATGTTGATGATGAAATTGAATTAAGACCCGGAAGACTTGATCCTGGGAGCTCTAAATATGTTCCCGTTATAACAAAAATATCTAGTTTAGGTACTAGTGCTGGTATTGTTGATAGTATTAATCCTGGCGGTTTAATAGCTGTTGGAACTACTCTTGATCCTTCTTTAGCAAAAGCTGATACTCTTACGGGTTCTATAGTAGGGAAACCTGATCAGCTTCCTCCTACTTTTACTAGGTTTTCTATGGATGTATTACTTTTTGAAACTGCTGTAGGTTCACCTGATATGGCAAAAGTTGAAAAAATTAATCGAGGTGAATTATTAAGGTTAAATGTTTTAACATCTCCTACTATTGGAACTGTTACTGCTATTCGGGATCAAATAGCTGACATTGAATTAAGACGACCAGTTTGTGCTAATCCTGGTGATAAAGTTGCAATAAGTAGACGAATCAATGAGAGATGGAGACTAATAGGTTTAGGTCTTGTTAAATAATTCTCAGGTGATTTTAATTTCGATAAAACTATTGTAGCTTTAGATTCAAATTTCTTTATTCGTTTATCTCAAGGACCTCTTAAATATCCCATTGAAGAAATAATTCAAAATGACTTATCGATTGTTTTGTTAGATGTGGTTATTCAAGAAATGAAAAGATTAGAATCTCGTTCTAATGGAAGAAGTGCTCATATGGCTCTTAAACATGTTAATCAATTCTCAACAATTTCTTATTCTAAAGGAAATTCTGTTGATGATTCTCTTCTATCCTTTTCTATTGAAACTGGAGCTATTGTAGCTACTTTAGATAATGAGCTTAAAAAAAGACTGAAAGCAAATGGATTGAATGTACTTACATTAATGGGTGAAAAACCTATACTTGTTTGATTTAATTCTATACTTTATGGTTTTTCATTCTTATACATATCTGATAGCGTCCATGCTAAAGTCATGTTTCTATCAACCTTAAACTGATCACTACCTAAATTTCCTTGAATCCATCCTGTTTTATCATTCCATATCCACCAAATCCAATATTGATTTGTGTTCTTGTTTTCTTTTATTCCATTAATCGATTTAACATATTTACCATAATCTGAATTCGAATAACCTACTTCATTTATTTCTTTTGTAATTTCAAATAGGGATGTTTCATGTGATACTATTGTATTGTTATACCATTTTGAAAATTCATTTTCTTTAATTAATAAATTTATGATTACTTCATTTTCATTAATCTCATTTGATTCCTTATTTATTTCAAAATTCGAATTAATATAATATGCGCTTATTATTATAACTAAACAAATTACTAAATACCTAGTTAATTTTCGATCATTTACTTTTATTTTTGTTTTTCTCCATTAATAATCCTCATTAATATTGGTGTTATAATTGCCACCAAGAACGCGGTACTAAATTCATGCGCTGGACCTGCAGGCCATAAGAAGCTTCCTAAGGGAGTGAATAATCCTGTTATTGTGCTAAATATAATTAATGTAACTACTGCTGGACTATCTTGCATAATGTTAAGATTTATGTGGACTGTTATTATCGATGTAACAATATCGTATGACAATGTAATTATGTAACTAACTATTCCTAATTCTAACCTTGATGGCTCTATTTTTCTTTTATGCCATAATTTTCCTCCAATTAATCCTAATGCTCCCATAGAAATTGATGTTATCATTGTCCAAAAACCTGCTCCAAAAAAGATAACATCACTTACAATCATTGATAGAGATCCCAATACAAATCCTGAAAGAGGACCTTCTATTATTCCTCCCGTAATTACAAAAAAAGCAACTAATTTTATGTTTGGTAAATTAACCATTATGATTCTGCTGGATACAATTAGTGATGTAAATGCAGCTACAAACGCTAATTTACTTAAATGGTTTCTATTTATCCTGCTTTTTAACGTCATGATTCTTTACCTATTTCCTTTTTTTATCTTTTTTCTTCTATTATAATGCTATTACCACCAAAAAATTCTTAACTACCTAAATCAAAAATTAATATCTCTTAGGTGTATACATGGCATTTCAACTTGTTGTAATTGAGGATATAATTAGAGTACTTCCTAATCAATTTGGGGACTCTCTTAAAACTGTAGCCCATCAATTATTAAAATCAAAATATGAAAGTACTCTTAATCCTGATTATGGATTCATAATTAATATTCTGAATGTATCTGTAAATAATCTCGGAAAAATAATTCCTGGTGATGGAGCTAAATATCATAAAGTTAAGTTCAAGGCAATAACTTTCTATCCTAATATTCAAGAAGTTATAGAAGGCGAAATAGTAGAGATTACTGATTTTGGGG
This sequence comes from uncultured Nitrosopumilales archaeon, assembly GCA_964544235.1. Classification (GTDB taxonomy): domain Archaea; phylum Thermoproteota; class Nitrososphaeria; order Nitrososphaerales; family CAZIZY01; genus CAZIZY01. Next base: position 6,691 of record CAZIZY010000055.1, on the reverse strand, counting down.
CTTTTATTCGAATTGGACCTATTGATGCTTTATTGCATCTTTCTCAAATTACTGATGATTATTTGACTAGTGATGTAAAACAAGGTGTTATTGTTGCTACGCAAAGTAGAAGAACATTAAAAGTTGGTTCTCAGATTCGAGTTAGGGTGAGTGCTGTAAGTTTATCTCAAGGATCTGCTGTAGGTAAAATAGGTGTTACTTGTCGTCAGCCTATGCTTGGCGCATTAGAATGGATTGAGGAAGATATTGCTGATAAAAAAGATTCAAAAGATTCAAAATCTTCAAAAGATTCAAAGAAAACTCAAACTGAAGCTAAGTGATATATTTGGCCCGTGAACTTGCTTGTAAAGAATGTAAAAATCTTTCTAGTGGAAAGGTTTGCCCTATATGCCATTCTACTGATTTAACTACTGATTGGTCTGGATTAATTGTAATTCTTGACAGTGAAAAATCTAAAGTGGCAAAAACCCTAAACATATCTAAGCCTGGGAGATATGCTCTTAGAGTGACTTAATTGGTTTCTTATAATGTCCCTTACTCAATTCTAGAATGTCTAAAGGAACCTTGGGGACAATTGTTTAAATCACCAATTAATTTTAACCTCATCAATGATGAAATTAAAAAATCAAATCTCATTGTGACTGTGGGTGATGCTTCTGCTGAAACAATAACCTCTTCTGGAATATCCCCCGATATTTTCATTGTTGATTCCTTAGAAAAACGTGAGAAAAGAAATATCCCTCAACTATTTTATAATACTGAGTTAAACGCGGTAAATCCTCCTTCCACTATTACTGATCAATCTCTTCACGCTATTAATTCTGCTTTAACCGCTAAAAAACCTGTTCGAATTCTAATTGAGGGTGAAGAAGATTTACTTTCGTTATTAGTAATTGGATCGTATCCTGAAAATACTTTATTATTTTATGGTCAGCCTAATGAAGGCTTAGTTATGGTTAATGTTTCTCATAAAAAGAAGGAAGCTTTATCTATTTTAAAGACTCTTGGGATAACTATTTCTGGAGATGAAAATAATGTCAATCGAAATTAAAAATGATATCAAAAATGAATTATTAGATAGACGAGAGATTACTTGTACTATCAATAATGCTACTGGCCTAAATAGGATTCATATTAGAGAATCTATCGCTAATCAAATCGGCGTTAATTTATCTGATATTCATGTTGTTTCTATTAATCAAAGTTCTGGATTAGCTCAAATTACTGTTTTATTATATGTTTATTCTGATAGTAATCTGGCTAAAGAGCATCTTAATGATTATCTATTTAAACGGTCTGAAAATGATCAGAAAAGTGGAGATGAATCTGATGAAAAGGAAAATGTGACTGAGGCTGCGCCTGCTGAGGATAAGCCTGCTGAGGATAAGCCTGCTGAGGTTACTGATGCATCGGCGTCTTCTCAATCTCCTTCTGAAGAGAAACCATCTGATTCTGATAATTCTAATAATACCAAAGAAGATAATAATGCTGTTGATAATTAAAAATTAAAAAGATGATTTGAAAATGTCTGAAGAAAATAAAAATAATGAAGATACTTCTGTTGAAGGTACTTCTGCTGAAGGTACTTCTGCTGAAGATTCAACTGAAGCCCCTCCTAAAAGTAGTTCTAAAAAAAGTAAATCTGGACCTGCTAAAAAGAAAGTGAACCCACAAATATGGAAATTTTATTCTATTGACGGTGATTCTGTAAGCAAATCTAAACGTGATTGTCCTAGATGTGGTAAAGGTGTTTTTATGGCAGAACATTCTGACCGTTTTACTTGTGGAAAATGTAATTATACTACTTTTAAAACTAATTAAAGATCCAAACATCTGTTTCTTTTATTGAAACTGCTGATTAGTGTAAACATTAATTATTTCAATTTCTGTTTAACTCGTTCCTTATTAGCTTAGTTATACTGGGAGATAAGAATGGTGAAAATGGGGACCAATATTTAATATATGATGCTTATTTTAATTCTTATTCCTCCTCATCATCTGTATATCCTTTAATAAATTCTTTGATTACCTCTTTGACGCTATCTAAATTGTTAGTGAATTTTCCTACATAAAATAAAAACTCTACGATATCCCAAGTCTTATTTCCTCCTTTTTCTGTTTGCTCTAAATCTATTAAATAAATCTGGTTCCTACTTGAATTGGAATTATTTGGTTTTGTGTCTCCTAAGCTATACCCTTTATCATGAATCTGTTTTAATGTTTTACCGTAATCTCTAATTGGCTTCAAATTAACATTTTTATTTTTTAGCTTATCTGATATGATTAAATCTAAAGGTATTCCTTCTATAAATTCTGTAATTAAAATTCGATCGTTGGGACTTACCGCTAATATTTTAGGTGTATTGAATCCTTTTTCTTTAAGTTCTCTAATATATCGATATTCTTTTGAAAGTCTTATTGTTGGATCTGTTCTAAATTTTCTAAATGAACGTATCCATAAATTAATTGCATGCCATTTAATTGCTCTAAGATCATTAAATTTCTTTACGATGAATTCTGTTGATTTATTCTTATAATTAATCTCATAGATTCTAGCAGAGTCATATACTGCTCTTCTAATATCCATTGGGTCTCTATTTTTTGCCTTTATTATCGCGTCTTCATTTAATCCCAAATTCTCTTTTAATCTAATTCTCCAATCTTCAGAATCTGATACAAGTATTCCTTCTTCAATTCTCCATAATTTCTTTGGATAAGCTAATTTCTCTGGTATATTATTTATTTCCTTCATTCTGTTGAATTTTGATCTAGCTTCTTTATTGAATATTTTTAATCCTACTCTTCCTGCATATCCATGTATTACATATTGTTTTACTCCTCTAGTTGTATCTGTAAATATTATTGAAAGATATTTCAAATAGCTTGCTTTATTCTGAGGTGTTAATATTTGTAATATGTCGTTTTCAACTTTAACTAAATTATTCTTTTCTAATATTGAAACAGCTTTTCTGAATCCGGATAGAGTCTGATTAATATTATCTTCTTCTTGATTTCCAAAATAACTCTTAACATAACTATATGTGGTGGGTGGATATATCGCAGATCTCTTTCTCAATTTTTCAAATAGAAAAAATTCTAATGGAATTAATAACTGCCTCGAAAAATCTCCATTTGTTGAAACTATTTCGGTTAATATTTCAGTAACTATTCTAGTTTTATAATCTATCTCTATTGATTCTATTAATTCTTTTCCAATTAGTGGAAGATAGGGATTTAAGAGGCGCCCAACAACAAATTCTCCTAAACTACCTTTACGTGCATCTGAAATTAAATAATTAGTATCTATTAATAATGCAGAAATGTAGATTTCATCTTCTAAATATTTGTATTTGACTTTTTCAGCATAATCTTTCAGAACAATTATTACATCATAATCACTATCTGGTTTGGAATACCCTGCAATTTGTGATCCATAAATGCATAATGCTTCAATTTCACCTTCATTTACAATGCTATTGATTATTTTTTTTACTTTATCTATTTCTAGCTGAGATAATTTACGCAATCTTCAATGAAGACCTCTCAATTTCTTCTAATTTTGATTTAAGTTTCGGATCAAAATTAAATGACGGAATTATTGACGCTGAAATGTTCACTGCATTTTCTTGTGTTGAAATATTTACATGTGGGAGATTCTTATCTAACCACTTCTTAGCTGTATTATTCTGAAGTTTTTCATCTATTAATCCATTTGGAAGTTTTTTATTAACTAATTTAATTAACTTTTTATCACTAAATATTCTTGCTGGCGGAATCAATGATTCTTGATCTCTATGTGAGGCTTCAAGTAATGATGTATGCATTTCATTTGATGATATATCAAATTCCATGAATCGTCTTGATAGTTCTACATAATGAAGAAACTCATGAGCTAGAACAGCTCTAACGGTAGTTTTAACGCCAAAAGCTATTAGTGGTGCTGAAATCTGTATCCAAATCTCTAATTTTGATGAAAATTCGATTGGCACCGTTCTTGCATAAAGTACTCCAATATCACTAAATTCTTGTTGATCTTCTGCTACAAAAAGTTGAGGCTCAATATAATATGGTGGATATTTTAACCCGCTTGCTTTTTCAACCTGATTAATTCCATCTTTTACGTTCTTCATTTTTTTTTCAATTGTATTACTTAACGATTTAGGAATTAATTTATTGTTACTGGCCTCTTTTACTTTAAAAAGTGGATCCATTGAACTCTCAGCTACATTAAACTTTTCTTTAATAGGTAAAAAACAATTCGGTATAACTATTCTTTAATGAATTCTTGTTTTGTCAACATTTCGGCTACAAGAACTGCTCCTTTTGCACCTCCCATTTTAGTATTGTGTGAAAATAAAACGTATTTCATTCCATTGGTTAAAGCTTTGTCTGATCTTATTCTTCCTACGATAGTTGCCATTCCATCATCTATTTGACGATCAAATCTGGGTTGTGGTCTATAATTATCATTATTTACTACTATGAGGCTATTTGGGGCTGATGGTAATCCCATTGATTTTAATCCTCCATCATACTTTGACATTGTTTCTTTCAATAATTCGATATCTGCTTCTTTTTTTGTTGAAGTAAAAACAGCTTCTGTATGTCCATCTTTTACATTAATTCTCGTGCAAGTACAACTCACTTTTACGTCTGCTGGTGATATTTTTCCATCTTCATATTTTCCTAATATCTTTAATGTTTCTTTTTCAACTTTCGATTCTTCCTTAGGAATAAATGGTATGACATTATCAATTATATCTAATCCTCTTACTCCTGGATTTCTTCCACTTCCTGATAATGCTTGTAATGAAGTCATTAACACTATATTTAATCCAAATTTATCCAATATGGGTTTCAATGTTATTGCTAATCCCGTTGTTGTGCAATTTGGTATTGGGGCTATAAATCCTTCCCATCCTCTTCTTTTTTTCTGATCGTTTAAAATATTTGAATGATTTGAATTTATTCCGGGAATTAACACGGGTACATCCTTTTCATATCTAAATGCAGAAGCAGTACTGATTACGGGTTTTATTTTTGCTAGTTTTGGTTCTAATGATTTTGATACATCTGATTCTAACGCAGTAAAGATAACATCGACTGATTTTGGATCAAATTCTGAAACCTCTTCCACTTTCATATTTAATATCTCATCATTTGGATATTCATCGCAGTACCATGATAATGATCCTTCTTCATCAGTTATTGCCTCTTTATACTTCTTTCCAGCAGATCTTTTTGAAGCTGCTACTTTCGTAATTTCATACCATGGATGGTTTTGTAGAGCTATAATTAATTCTTGGCCAATTACTCCTGTAGCTCCTAATATCGCTGTACTAATCATATACTTCTCACCACGATAATTTATTACTTCGAAAGATAAATACTTAAGTTCATGGACTTTTTATCATTATTAAATTGGAAAAAGATCAATTAATTGGTTTAATAATATTAATTTGCTCCACTATTGGAATTATCGTCTATGGTTGGCTACTGTTCTATACTGATAATACCGTTTTAGTTCTTCAAATAACTGCTTTCTTTGCTGTTGCTTTCTTATTAGTTATTCTAGCATGGATAGGTTGGACAATGGCACGAACTCCTCCTCCTCCTCCTATTGATCCTATTGATTCCCCTTCTTCATCTAGTAAAAAAGATTCAAAGAAAAACTAGTTTAATCTGAGAATCCTCGTTGTTTACTTCATTTATATCTATTATATTCAGATTTCTTTAATTTAACTGAAGGGTTATGTCTTGAGTTCAGGCGCGAAAGTATTACTTACCGGTGCTTCGGGTTTTATTGGTGGTCAAGTATTAAATAATTTAATGAAAACTGATTATGATGTTTATGCTTTAGAAAGATATGTTACTGGAAGATATGTTCTTGGCGCTTCTAGAAAAGTTAAAACTGTATATGGTGATTTAAGGGAATACGCTCTTGTCAGGAAGGTAATTCGAGAAATACAGCCTGATTATGTTTTACATATAGCTGCTATTAGCCCTGTATCCTATAGCTATGATCATCCTTTTGAAGTAATAGATACTAATTTCAATGGAACTGTTAATCTTGCTGAAGCTTGTTTAAATGAGGCTCCTAATTTTAAACAATTTATTTTCGCTTCTACTTCTGAAACTTATGGTAATGGTCCTGTTCCACGTAAGGAAGATACTCCTCAGCATCCTAATTCTCCTTATGCTGTAAGTAAAGTTTCTGCTGAAAAATATTTACGCTATCTATGGGATGCCTATAAGTTTCCTGTTACTATTCTCAGAAACTTTAATACTTATGGACGAAAAGACAACACACATTTTGTAGTTGAAAGAATTACTGTTCAGATGCTTTCAGGAAAAGAAGTGAGACTTGGCGATCCTGATCCAATTAGAGATTTAATGTATGTTGATGATCATGCTAATTCTTATCTTACTTGTTTGGCTAATAAGAAAGCTATCGGTGAAATTTTTAATTTCTGTACTGGTAAAGGATGGTTAATTAAGGATTTAGCTGAAAAAATAGCTATAAAAACTAATTATAATAATAAAATTGTTTGGAGTACTGTTCCTCAAAGACCATTAGATATTAAAGAATTAGTTGGTGACTATAGTAAAGCTAACAAACTCTTAGGGTGGAGTCCCAAATATGATTTAGATAAAGGTCTTGATTTAACTGTAGATTATTGGAAAAAACATA
>CAZIZY010000054.1:0-9914 GCA_964544235.1 uncultured Nitrosopumilales archaeon | reverse complement strand
GAGAAGAATTAACTCTAATTGAATCTAAAGCACTTGAACATGGGCTTAGTTATGTGGAATTAGATGGATCTATAGGAATCGTGGGTAATGGTGCAGGATTAGTTATGGCTACTTTAGACATGATCGATCATTATGGTAGTCAACCTGCTAATTTCCTTGATATTGGTGGTGGCGCAAAATCAGAAGTTGTAGAAGCAGCTATTGATATTGCTTTACAAAATTCTAAAGTTAAAGTTTTATTCATCAATATACTTGGCGGAATCACTAGATGTGATGAGGTAGCTCAAGGAATAGTGGGCTCTTTAACTAATCTAAATAGTAAAATTCCTTTTGTGGTTCGACTTGTTGGTACTAATCAAGAAGAAGGGTGGAAAATACTTAAAGAGGCTGGCGTAGAAGTTAAACATTCAATGGAAGAAGCTGCTGAGCTTGCAGTGTCTCTTTCTAATTAATTGAGTTGTAATTCAATGTCTATCATAATAAATTCTAATACTAAAATTCTAGTTCAAGGAATAACTGGACGTGAAGGTAATATCCATTCTGAATCTATGAAATCGTATGGTTCTAATATCGTCGCTGGCGTAACTCCTGGAAAGGGTGGGTCTTCAGTTTCTGGAATCCCTGTTTATAATACTGTTTCTCGAGCAATGTTATCTCATCCTGAAATTAATACTTCAGTAATATTTGTTCCAGCATCTTTTGCTTCTTCTGCCGTTTATGAAGCGATAGATGGTGGAATAAAAACAGTTGTAGTGATTACTGAACGAATACCTGTTCATGACTCGATAAAATTCATCGAATACGCTAAACTTAAGGGTGTTAATGTGATCGGTCCTAATTGTCCTGGATTAATTTCTCCTGGCGAATGTAAAGTAGGAATAATGCCTGGTCACCTTTTTAAGCCTGGTACTATAGGAATGGTTTCTAGAAGTGGAACTCTTACTTATGAAATAGCTGATAGCATTACTCGTTCAGGTTTAGGTCAAAGTTCAGCTATTGGAATAGGGGGAGATCCTGTCATAGGTTTAGGCTTTAAAGAAATTGTGGAAATGTTTAGAGATGATGATAAAACTGAAGCAATAGTAGTTATTGGTGAAATTGGTGGTGATTCTGAAGAACGCCTTTCTTCAACTTTGAGCAGTTTAGGGAAACCTGTAATTGGTTTTATAGCTGGACAAGCTGCTCCTCCTGGAAAAAGGATGGGACATGCTGGCGCTATAATTACCATGGGTATGGGAACTGCGTCTGGAAAGAAAGATGCTTTTCGTAAGGCCGGTGTTACTGTTGCAGAATTACCTTCTCAAATACCTGATTTATTGAAAAACTCATTAATGAACAAATAAAAATATTTTTTTGGTGAAAGACACAACGAGTAATTTTGTAAGTGACAAGAAGAAATATATTAAAAATGTTTTGGGCATTGATATATTCATAGTCTCCCTAATAGCTGTGGTTAGTAATTTTCCAGAATACATGATTGAACCTACCCTTGCACTTTATGCGCTAAGCCTAGGTTCTTCAATGACTTTCATAGGTGTTCTAAGTTCGACTACTTACATCTTTCAAACTCTTACAAGTATACCTGTCGGTAGGCTTTCAGATAAATGGGGTCGAAAACCATTCTTTATTTTATGGAGCGTAACAGCATCATCAGTACCGACTATGTTTGCGGCAGCTAAAACTTTTTGGCATTTATTACCGGCTAGAATTATCTGGGGCTTAGGTTTTAGCGCTAATCAGGTTTCTTTTCGTTCGTATATTACTGATAACACTAAGCCTGAAAGATTACATGTTGCAATGGGAATATATTATGTAACTATGGGGTTTGGAGTAGTATTAGGCCCTCTTTTAAGTGGTAGATTGGTTACTCAACTTGGATTCGTAAACACCTACTTAATAGCTTCATTGATAGGTTCTTTCAGTATACTTTTTGTATTTCTCGGAATTAAAAATAATCCTTTAAACACTAACGTTAATAATAATTCACAATCAAATCTTACCGAAAATCTAAAATCAGTCATTTTTAATTCTGCTATCTTTTCAGTTATTTTATTAACTTCACTTAATATGCTTGGTCATAAAGTAGTGTTTGATTATGTTCCTGCTTATCTATCCAGTTTAGGTGCAAATACTATAACAATTGGCGATCTATTTGTAATTCGTGGTTTATTCACTGTAGCTATAAGACTTCCAATTGGTGCAGCAGCTAATCGTTTAGGAACTTGGAATATGATGATATTTGCTTTATTCTTACAAAGCTTAGCTATCTTTCTGTTTCCTTATAGCACTCGGTTGCTTTCTCAATCAGTCTTAATGGCATTTATCGGATTAGGCTTTGGAATCTTCTTGATAAGCTCTGCTATTCATATGATGAGAATCGCTCCATCTCAGTCAAGAGGAATAACTTTAGGTGTTATGGCTACCGTTGTTGGTACTCTAAATGCATTTTACGGACCCATTCGAGGGTATATAGCAGATCTATTCGGTATATCTAGCGCATTCATGATAATGGGTATCTTTATAGCTTCCTTTACGCTCGCTATTATCGTCAGCAATAAGTTACGTAATAATAATTCATAATACTTAATCGTATTCTTCTTATTTTTACTCTAAATAAATGTCAGATCCTTTAACATATGCTGGCCCATTAATTACTATGTATGTCATTTCTCCATTAAATTCATAAGGTATTCCTTTTGGAATAAGTACATGATCTCCTGATTCTACTTTTCCAGTATTATCTCCTACTTTGAATTCGGCTTCCCCATCAATAATATAATATACTCTATCACTATCTTCACATTTTAATTTCTCATGACTACCCTGAATTTTTACCCACGTTATGCTAATGTTCTCACTATGTTCTTCTCTATTGATTATCCTTTTCATTATAGCTTTAGTATTATTTCCCGCTCCTTCCATTTCTGTTTCAGGTACATCTTTTGATTTTATTATCATTATGATTATCACATGTTCTTTCTATTTTTAAATTTATTAGTAATTTATTGACTCTTCTATTTTTTTCTTATATTTGATCGTAACTAATTTATCTCTTTCTTTCTTTAACTTATTGTTACAATTGATACTTGAAGGAAAAAACGCAATTATTACTGGTGGAAACTCTGGAATTGGAGAAGCTATAGCTGAATTGTTTTCATCTGAAGGTGCATCAATAGCTATAACTGGAAGGAATGAAATCCGGGGCGAAAAAGTAGTTTCTAATATTGAACAAAAAGGTGGGAAAGCTTTTTTTGTTCAGACAGATGTTTCACAATCAAATAGTGTTGACAAAATGTTTGACGCCTGTTTTGAGAAATTTCCTCAAATTGATATACTTGTAAATAACGCAGGTGTTCAAATAATGAAAACTCTTGAAAACTTATCTGAAAATGATTGGGATACTGTCATGGATACTAATGCTAAGGGCACTTTTCTTTGCTTACGTAAAATTATTCCACACATGATTAAAATTGGTGGTGGTTCTATAATTAATGTCTCATCAGTTGCTGGTTTACGTGGTTTTGCTACCGGTGGAGCATATTCTGCTTCTAAAGCTGCAGTTATAATGTTAACTAAAATGCTCGCTCTTGAATATAGTCCAAATAATATTCGCTCTAATTGCATCTGTCCTGGCTCAGTGGTAACTCCAATGATTAAAGATTATACTTCTAACAAGGCTGCTAGTGATAATCAGAGTTTTGATGATACTTGGCAAAATATCGTTGATTCTGTCCCAATTGGTAGAATAGGTTCTCCTATGGAAATTGCTAAACTAGCTTTATTCTTAGTTTCTCCTGATGCATCATTTGTTAATGGTTCAATCTTTGTTGCTGACGGAGGCGCTACATCTGGGCAAATATCTCCTCCTTAATTTATCACCATTGACATATAAGAAAGGTTTACTTAACCTAAATTAATTTGACCATTGATAATCACTCAAAGATAATGAGTTCTAAGGACGCTATCGACCGATTTGTTAAAGACGGAATGATTGTTCATCTTGGTGGATTTGGTCATCTTTATCCTTATAGTCTAACTCATGAGGTTATTCGGCAAAGAAAACGTTCACTTACTATTTGTAAACATAGTCCAGAACTTTTAGCTGATCAATTAATCGGTGCTGGTTGCGTTAACAAATTAATCTTTGGTTTTATGGGTAATCCTGGAGTCGCACCCGCCTATTGTTTTGATCGAGCTATTCATCAAAATATTCCTGAACCTATTCAGTTAGAAGAATACTCACACCATGGATTAACTACTAGACTTAGAGCTGCTTCTTACGGTCTTTCTTTTTTGCCTACAAAAAGCATGTTTGCTTCTGATTATTCAAAAATAACTCCGAACATTAAAACTATAATTTGCCCATTTAGCGGTGAAAAATATGTCGCGTTACCGTCACTTAATCCTGATGTTACACTTATACATGTGCAACGGGTTGATTATGATGGTAATGCTCAAGCGTGGGGTGTTCTTGGGGATATTGTTGAAGGTGCTTTTGCTTCTAAAAAAGTAATAGTTTCTACTGAAGAAATAGTTTCTAATGATATTATTAGAAGAGACCCTAACCGGACTATAATCCCTGGGTTTAAAGTTGATGCGGTTGTCAAATCTCCTTGGGGTTCACATCCGTCTTACACTCAGGGCTATTATGATCGTGATAATAAATATTATTCTGAGTATGCTGATTCAACTAAGACATTAGAAGGTTTCGAAAAGTGGCTTCTTACTTGGATTGATGATGTTGAAGATAGGGATGAATATGTCGGGAAATTGGGTGATTCTAGGCTTAAATCTCTTCGTCCATCTGATTATTCAAGTTATCCTGTTAATTATGGGAGGTATTCTGATTGGCGAACAACATAAATGATTATGAACATTTTTCTGCGAAAGAACTTATGATATGTAATGCTGCTCGAGAAATTATAAATAATGAAGTTGTATTTGTAGGAATTGGCCTTCCTCTTTTGGTGGCAATGTTGGCTCAAAGAACTCATGCTCCTAACGCAATTATGGCGTATGAATCTGGAATTATTGGGTCTAATCCTACAAGATTAGCTCTTTCTATAGCTGATCCTGCTCTTGTTTCTGGTTCTTTAATGACTACTAATTTCTTTGATTTCTTTACAATGTTTGTACAAAATGATAATATTGATGTTGGTTTTGTGGGAGGAGCTCAAATTGATAGATTTGGAAACTTAAATTCTATAATGGTTGGGGACTACAAGAATCCTAAAAAACGATTTCCAGGCGGTGGTGGTGCTTACGATATGACTATGTCTAAAAGAACCATAATCATTATGCCTCATGAGAAACGTAGATTTGTCGAAAAAGTTGATTTTATAACTACTCCCGGACACTTAATTAATAATTTACCTCGATCTAGTCTTAATATCCCTGGAAATGGTCCTGATGTAGTAATTACTACTTTAGGTGTTATGAAATTTAATGAAGGTGAATTGTATCTAGATTCATATCATGATGGTGTTTCTATTGATGAAATAAAGAATAATACTGATTGGGATCTTAAAATCTCGAAGGATTTGAAGAAAACTATTCCTCCTACTGCTTCTGAACTCAAAACGTTAAGATCACTTAAAAAATGATTTTCCCTCAATAATATCTGGTGACGATTATATTTTGACCACTAATTCTTTACCATTAAAACATGTTACTATCCTTGGTTCAGGACTTATGGGTAGAGGAATAGCTCAGACTCTTTCTCTTAATAATTATAAAGTTCATATCTTTGATATTTCTGACGATTTACTATCACAGAATAATGAAAAAATAAAAACTAATTTGAATAAATTATGTTCTCGAAATAAAATTACGTCTTCTTCCGTTAAGTCGGCTTTGAGTAATATTTCTCTTCATTTAGATATGGGTGACGCGATGAACAGATGCGATTTAGTTATTGAGGCAGTCCCTGAAAATTTGGAACTCAAAATTAAAGTTTTACAAGATTCTGATGAATATTCTGATGATTCTACTATATTTGTATCTAATACTAGTGGTTTACCAATTACATTAATGGCTGAATCTATTTCTCGTCCTGAACGATTACTGGGAATGCACTGGTTTAATCCTCCCTATTTAATGAAATTAATTGAAATCATTAAATGTAAATACACTGATGATGATGTTTTTAATACTGTTATTAACCTTGTTAAACAACTTGGTAAATCTCCAATCATTGTTAAAAAAGACATTCGTGGGTTTATAGCTAATCGTGTTTATCGCTCTATTAGATATGAATCTTTTATTAATATTCTTAATGGTATTTCTACCCCTTCTGAAATTGATTCAGCTTTTAGATATAAATGCGGATTCCCTTTAGGACCTATTGAATTATCCGATTTTACTGGCTCTATCGATATTGAGACACAAGAAACTCTTACTATTGATTCGGTTAGGAAAAAAATACCCACTTGGGAACCTCACGATTCATATTTGATGTTTCGGTCTCATTCTTTAATTCTAGCAAAAAAATATTATGATTCTGGTTTACTGGGAGTTAAAACTGGAAAAGGCTTCTATAATTATCCTTCTCCGGGTAATTGGGTTAAAATCAATCTTGAAGAACAACTTGGGGACTCTGTCGATCCTAAATCAATAATTGCTCCCGCAATAAATCTGTCTGCTTGGATGATTGAAAATAAAGTTTGTTCTCATGAAGATATTGACCTTTCTTTAAAATTAGGATACAATCTTCCTAAAGGTTTGTTAGAATTAGCTGATTATTACGGAATTGATGAAATTGTTTCAATTTTAGAAAAGAAATATGAAGGTTCAAAATCTGAACCATACGGAAAATTCTATAAGCCTCAAAAATTACTTACTCAACTTGTTACTTCTGGGAAACTTGGTAAAAAATCAGGTACAGGTTTCTATTCTTATACTTGATCTGAATGTTCAGTTTATTTCTATTCATTCTTAATTGCTGTAAATATTATTGATGGATAATTATCCGAAGTCATTCTTGATGATATTTTTAATGGCATTCCTATCTTCACATTCTTAAATTCTATATCGATTATCCATCCTAATATCTTAATCTTCTCTTCATTTTCTACAATCGCTATAAAATATGGCTCTTCATATTGAGTAAATCCTTGTGGTTTTACTGTTACTTCGGTAAAAGTAACAAGCTTGCCTTTCTGTTTTAGCTTATACCATTCCATCTTATTGTTCATGCAATTTGGACAATCTGTTTGAGGTGGGTAATATTTCTCTTTACATTCATTGCATTTAGTGGCATGTATGCTTCCTTCCTTAAAATTACTCCATATAGTTTCAATCTTAGAAATTGGAATATTATGTATGTATGTTAGTGGTCTACTTTTAATGGTTGGTGGCTTTTCTTTCATACTTCATCTTATCTCTTAAGAACTGTAACCCAACAAAAGTGTCCTGTACCCCCTACATTATGGGCTAATGCAATATTATTCTTTAATTTTACTTGCCTTTTATCTGCTTCTCCTCTTAATTGTTTAACAAGTTCATACATCATTGATACTCCAGTAGCTCCCAAAGGATGTCCTTTTGCTTTTAATCCTCCATCAGTATTAATGGGAATTCTTCCTCCGATCTCTGTTTCTTCTTTATCTATCATCTCTTTTCCTTTACCTTTTTTAATGAAACCTAAATCTTCATACGCCATTATTTCAGCTATAGTAAAACAATCATGAACTGTAGCTACGTCTATTTTGTTTGGCTCTATTTTCGCTTTATTATAAGCCATTCTTGATGCTCTTACCGTTGCACCCAGCCCTAAATAATCTTCTCTTTTTGTTATGTTAGATCTATCTGATGAATATCCCATTGATTCTATCCATATTGGGGTGTCAATCCCTAATTCTTTGATCTTTGATTCTGAAGCTAAAATAGCAGTAGATGATCCATCGCTCATTGGGCAACAATCGTAAAGCCTTAGAGGTGATGAAATTATTTTGGACTTTAAAACATCTTCAATTGTTATAATCTTTTGAAAATGTGCTTTGGGATTTAAAGAAGCATTATTATGTGCTTTAACAGCAATTTTTGCTAAGTGTTCAGGTTTCGTTCCATATGTATTCATATGTTGTGTTGCGTATAATCCATAATAAGCTGGAAAAGTAGTTCCTGCAAGATGAAATTCCCATAGGTAATTTCCTGCTCGTCCTCCTGCTGCAAGTGAAGTATTTGTATCAACTTCTTGCATTTTTTCAGCTCCTATCGCTATTGCTATATCAGCTTGTCCTGAAGCTATACTGCAATAAGCAGTATAAATTGCTGCACTTCCTGTCGCACATGCAGCTTCTACTCTTATTGGTCCTTTTTCTGATAATCCTGAGTATTCATTAATAGGTGCCGCTGGCATCAATTCGTATCCTCTTGTTCCAGCAGATCCTACTACACTAAGCTCAATATCCTCTTGGCTTATTTCAGCATCGTTAAGAGCTTCTTTTATTGATTCGAATGAAAGTTCTGGTAGCGTAACATCATTTCTAACTCCAAATGTAGAATTTCCTACTCCTATTATCGCTACTTTATTCATATGGTTTCTTTCTCTATAATTTCAACTATTAATAGTGATATGTCATCAAATTATAGTTTTTATTTATTTGATTCGGTTATTCGCTAAAGTCTAACATCACTAGAAGTAGATATGCTCCTAAGATCTTTTAGAAATGCTTCTATATGAGGTTCATTTTGTGGAAGAAGTACCACTCTGAAACTTGGAGGAACTTTGGTGGTATAAAGTCCATACCATCCTTTATCTCTCATTTGATCCGAAATCTTATTCACATCTAATGTCTCTGAAGCTACTGCAAATAAGTTCATTTTTGGCTTTATCGGTATTTCTAATCCAGGAATATCTTTTACTCCTTCTACCATTCTATAAGTTAAGTCCATACATTTTAGAGCTAGTTCTGTGTATCCTTCCGCTCCATAATGTTTTAGTAGCGCATAAGTTGCTGCCATATTTCCTCCTGTTCTGCTTCCTGCAAATGTAGTTGTAAAATAGTGTCCATGAATTCCTAATTCATCATCAAAATCGAAAAATGCATGTTTTTGATAATCAGAATTACGATAAAGTATTCCTCCCGCAGGCATTGGAGCAAAAAGCATTTTGTGCGGATCAACTGTAATTGATGTTACACCTTCTATCTCAAAATCGAATTTCGGAATATCATATTTTCCGGCCATTCTAAGCCAACAACTTATGAATCCTCCCCATGCCGCATCTACATGATGCCATATTCCTTTATCATTTGCTATTCTTCCTATTTCTTCTATGGGATCTATTGTTCCTACTGTATGAGTTCCACATGTACTTACAATTGCTACCGTGTCTTCTGTTATATTGTCCCTTATTATTTTAGGATCTGCTTCATATTTCTCGGTGCTTGCAGTTCTTATAATTTCTAAATCAAGTAAATGACATGCTTTAATTAATGATGGGTGTGCCGAATCTGGCATTATTACTCTTCCTTTACCTCTTTCTAATCCTTCTTCTCTAGCTTTTTCTCTTGCAGCTTTAATTGCTAAAATGTTTGATTCTGATCCTCCAAAAGTTATGTTTCCTTTTATTGCGTCATCTCCATTAAAAATTGTTGACATCATCTTTATTGATTCTATTTCCATCTCTGAAACACCTAAAAATGGATTTCCTAACGTTCCTCCAGCGTATATCATATTTGTATCTGCAAATTTTAAATAAGCATCTAGTGCTACTGGTAACGGATATAACCCCATACCGAAATTACGGCCGTGTCTATATAGTTGACATTTTTTTTGATATTCTTCAAGGATTTTATCTAGTTCTTCTTTACTTGTTCTCTTTAACTTTTGGTTAATTTCAGTAGTTCCCATTTTATTTTCATTATGTTATTATCGTTCTAAAACATTTCTATAATTCTGTATTATTTTTC
>CAZIZY010000053.1:0-28464 GCA_964544235.1 uncultured Nitrosopumilales archaeon | reverse complement strand
GAACCAACATTAACCATTAGAACAGTATTAGATCCTAACACGTTAAAGAATGGGAGAACTTCGGTGAATATGTTTTCATTCCCTCCAACCATTATAGTTAGAGTTCCATTTTCTGCACCTATAACTCCACCACTAACAGGTGCGTCAAGGAAATCAATTTTTTTTGCAGCAAGTTTAGAAGAAATTTTTAAAGTAGAATCATAAGAGATGGTGCTCATATCTATGATAGTCAAGCTAGTATCAGATTCAATAAGTCCATTTTTATCTAAAATTACTTTCTCAACATCAGGTGCATCAGGCAACATAGTAATAACAACATCAGAAGATAAAGCAACTTCTTTAGGAGTAGAAGCATTAATAGCTCCCTTAGAAACTAATTCACTAACAGATGATTGGCTTCTATTATTAACTGTTACAGAATAACCAGCAGAAAGTAACCGCATAACCATAGGTTTTCCCATAAGTCCTAATCCAATGAAACCGATTTTAGTATCCATATTTAATCGTAGAATACATGTAAACAATCATAATTAAGAATATATACAATGATTAAAATGAAAAAAAGATTAAGTAAGTTCTTTTTCAAGATCTTTAATTAATTTTTTTGAACGTGAATTAAGATTGGTAGGTATAAGTACATTTAACTGTACAATTTCATCTCCTTTTCTTCCACTGTGAGGATCAGGTAATCCCTTTCCACTAATAGTAAAAATAGTTCCAGCTTGAGTTCCTGGAGGTATTTTCAATTTAAAATCACCGTTTAGGGTAGGAATTTTGACAGTACTCCCAAGAGCTAGAATAGGAAATTCAACATTTTTCACATAGATAAGGTCACTATTTCTTCTTTGAAAGATCTTATGAGGAAGCAAACTAATTACAACATATAGATCTCCTGATCTTCCTCCTTTAACTTCATCACCCTCACCACGTAATCTAAGAACTTGTCCATCTTCAATACCAGCAGGAATCTTCACATCTATTTTCCTAATTTTACGATCAAGACCTATTCCATTACATTTACTACAAGGAGAATCGATATGGACTCCCTTTCCATTGCATTCTTTACAAGAAGCAACAGTAACAAATCTAGCAAATCCTGCAGATCTAGTGACTTGAACTTCACCTGAGCCCCTACAAGAAGAACAAGTTCTAGGAGAAGTGCCTTTTTTAGCTCCACTTCCAGTACAAACAACACAAGATTCAGTTCGAGGGGCTTCTATTTTTTTAGTTACAGATGAAGATATTTCTTCAAGAGTAAGTGAAAGGTTACATTGAACATCACTACCCCTATGTTCTCGATGAGAAGATGAACCTCCAAAAATCTTTTCAAATATTGTATCAACGCCAAAACCAAAGCCCGAATTTCGGAAAAGCTCAGAGAAATCAACGCCACTAAATATATCTTCAGAGGTATATCTAGAGCCTATTCCTTCATGGCCAAATTGATCATATTGAGATCTTTTTTCACTATCAGATAATACAGCATATGCTTCAGATATCTCTTTAAATTTTTCAGTAGCTGAAGAGTCTTTATTCTTGTCAGGATGATACTTTAAAGCTAGTTTTCGATAAGATTTTTTTATATCGTCAAAAGAAGCATTTTTAGATACGCTTAGTATATCATAATAATCTCTCTTAGTAGACACAAGAATTACACCAAATTAACGGATAATCATTTATCTTCTTCGTTGTCGACTTTATAATCAGCGTCAACCGGATCAGCTTTTTGAGATCCATCAGAAGATTCACCAGGTTGTGAATCTGAAGTAGTTTGTGAATCTGAAGCAGTATTTGCATCTTGAGATTGTTGATGAATGGAAGCTCCTATATCTTGAATTATTTTTTGTAACTCTTCATTTTTTGATTTTATCAAAGAAATATCTTGTCCAGATAAAGATCCTTTTAATTCAGCAACAGCGTTATCAATTTTTTCTTTATCTTCAGGCTTTAATTTATCAGCTAATTCAGAAGTAGTCTTTTCAGCTGTATAAATTGCAGAATCAGAAAGATTTCTAAGCTCAGCTTCCTCTAGTTTCTTTTTATCTTCTTCATGGAATTTTTCAGCTTCTTTAGTTAATCGTTCCTTTTCTTCATCTGAAAGCTTATTTGAAGCAGAAATCGTTATAGATTGTTCTTTATTAGTAGCTTTATCTTTAGCTGACACATTTAATATGCCATTAGCATCTATATCGAAAGTTACTTCAATTTGAGGAAGCCCTCGAGGAGCAGGAGGTATATCTGTAAGATTAAATTGTCCTAACGAAATATTATCAGACACCATTTGTCTTTCGCCTTGAAGAACATGTACAGTAACAGTAGTTTGTGAATCAGCAGCAGTACTAAATATTTGGCTTCTTTTAGTAGGGATAGTTGTATTTTTTTCGAGTATTTTTGTAAAAACAGAGCCTAAAGTTTCAATTCCTAATGAAAGAGGAGTAACATCTAAAAGAAGAACATCAGTTACATCACCCGCTATAACTCCAGCTTGAATTGAAGCTCCAAGGGAAACACATTCCATTGGATCGACTCCACGTTCAGGTTCTTTATTTAGAATTTCTTGAATTACTTTAGAAACAATAGGCATTCTAGTAGGTCCACCAACTAAAATAATTTTTTCAATATCATTAGAAGTAAGTTTTGCATCTTGGATAGATTGCGTAATGGGGTTTTTACATCTTTCAAGAAGAGGTCGAACTAATTCTTCAAGTTTTGAACGTGTGAATGATTTAACCAGATGTTTAGGTCCAGAAGAATCAGCAGAAATGAATGGAAGATTAATTTCAGTACTAAGAGTAGTAGAGAGTTCAATTTTAGCTTTTTCAACTGCTTCTCTTATTCGAGTCATAGCCATGTTATCTTGATGAAGATTTAGGCCAGTTTCAGATTCAAATTCTTTAACAACATAATCAGCAAGAATATTATCCATATCAGTTCCACCTAATTGAGTGTCACCACTAGTAGATTTTACTTCAAATAATCCATTTCCGAATTCAAGTATTGTGACATCAAGTGTTCCACCACCAAAATCGAAAACCATTATTTTCATTTCTTGATCAGATTTATCTAGCCCATAAGATAGCGAAGCAGCAGTAGGCTCATTAATAATTCGAACTACTTCAAGTCCAGCAATTTCACCGGCATCTTTAGTTGCTTGTCGTTGATTATCGTCAAAATAAGCAGGAACAGTAATTACAGCTTTATCGACCTTATCATTTAGAAATGATTCAGCGTCTTTTTTAATTTTTTGCAAAATAAAAGAAGATATTTGTTGTGGAGAATATTGTTTATCAAATACGTTAAATTTATGATCAGTACCCATTTTTCGTTTAGCTGTAAAGATGGTTCCATCAGGATTTTTAACAGCTTGACGCCGGGCAGGTTCACCAACAAGCATTTGACCATCTGATGTAAATGCAACGACAGATGGAAAAGCTTTACCAGCTACAGTAGTACCTTCAGCACTAGGGATAAGAGTAGGACGGCCACCCATCATAACTGAGGCAGCAGAATTACTTGTTCCAAGATCTATTCCAATAATTTTAGTCATGTTCTAAGTCAACACTTTTTTTCTGGTAATTTAGGTTTGCGGTATATTTCAACCATGCTTGCCCTTATCACTTTCCCTTTAAAGGTGTAACCCTTCTTAATTTCATTTTTAATAATATCTTCAGTGGCATTCTCATCCCAAATAGAACTAACTACTTCATGGAATTCAGGATCAAATGGTTCACCTATACAATTAATTTCAGATAACCCTTCATCTTTAAGAATATTTTCAGTTTTTTTAAGAATCATTTTAAGACCACTATTAAGGGTTGTAAATAAGTCATCATCAGGAATTTGATCAATAGCAAGATCTAAATCAGATTTTAAATCAATAAATTTATCCATTGATTTAATTTGAGCATTATCTTCAATTTCAGAAGATTCCTGCAACATTCTTTTTTTATAATTCTCGAAATCTGCTTGTAGATAAAGAAATTTATTCGTATATTCTTCTGATTTCTTTCTTTCCTCAATTAGACTAGCATTTAATGAATTATTTTCATTCATTATTTTTTCAAGAGTATCTAAGTTATTTTCACCATCATTAATAACTTCATCATTAGATGAAGCAATCGAATCAGTATTTTTATTAATATTACTCATATATTTCACTCAACTAAATCATTAACATAATTGGAATGTTAATTTTAACCCGTTTTTAATAAATATTAAATCAAACCACTACCTTTACTTTTTATATCTACTATATAATTATATAAATATTATCGTTAGAAAACATAATAGAATAAAAACAGAAAACACTGATAATTATTTTTACAACAACCAAATAATATTAATTATTAGAATAATATCAAAAAGGTATAATTGTGAATCATTTTTTGAATGGCGAATCAAATAAAGAGATCCCTCATCATAAACAGATGATAATAGGAAGCTGCGGCCCAGCTTGCGTCATAATGTTCTTGAAGCATTTCAAATCAAAGATTAGAATAACAAAGAAACTAGAATTAAGGCTATGGAGTAAATCATGGTTAATTCCATTTGGAGCTACAGATGAATATGGTTTAGGGTATTCATTAGGAATAAACAACATAAAAGCGGAAATAATTACGGAGAATATTGACTTTAGATTAAAACCTAAATCACTAATAATGAGAATGTTTTGTAGAATTTTTGGAGAAAGTATAGAAAGAACTCACAGATACAATCGAAATAAAGCGTTAGAATCTGGAATAAAAGAAAAGGTAACAAATATAAATTTAAATCTAATTCAGAATTTATTAAAAGAAAAAACCTACCTCATAATAATGGTTGATCAGAGTAAATATATTTCAGATGATAAATACAAACAAGGGATATTACATTGGATAGTAATAACAGGATATGATAAAATGTTTAGAATTAATGATCCAGATATAGGGCAAATAGAAATCACCCCCGACGAATTAGAAAAAAGCATGGAGTTAAAATTTAATTTTGGGATTGATAAAAGAATGATAGCCATAAGGGAATAACGAAAGAACAATCATTAATAACAATAAAGAAGTTAGCTAAAACAATGGTAGATATAATACAGATACAAACCGCGATAGTGGGATGGATCCATATTTATTTTGTAATAATTTGGCTAGGAGGAGCCATATTTATCAATAGAGGACTAATTCCTCAAATAAAAAATTCAAACATATCAGAAGAACAAGCAAATAAATTGATGCAAGACATAAGTGGAAGATTTAAAAAAATCGCGTTCATTTCAATTATAATTATTGCATTAACAGGAATGACTAGATTATCAATGATGAATATTAGTCACAAAGCTTTGTTTGAAACAAATTATGGTACAATAATTATGATGAAAGCCTCATTATTAGCAGCAATAATAATTGCAGGAATAGTTTTAAGCAGAATAATAGATAAATGTAAAACAGCTTCAATAGAAGAAATAAGAAGCGAACAGAGAAGAATAAAGATCATATCAGAAATAATAATAGGATTGGGAACAGTTACGGTATTATTAGGAGTTCTGCTCAGAGTAGGAATATAATAAATATTTTTAGAAAAAGAAGCGAAATGTTTTAAGTGTAAGCATAACTTTCTCATAAGTAGCGGTGGTCGTCTAGACTTCAAAAAGGGGCAATCTGGTTAGGACGGCAGCTTGCCAAGTTGTCAACCCGGGTTCAAATCCCGGCCGCCGCACTCATTAACTAAATGTTAAAGTACTCCAGAAGTTCCACCATCTAAGTTAATTGATGATCCAGTTACATAACTTGCTCTTTCCGAAGCTAAAAAAGCCACAACATTAGCCACTTCCTCAGTTTCACCTACACGCTTCATAGGAATGCTTTTCCCCATTTCATGATATAGTTCATCAAGAGTTTCATGATTTTTTTCAGATTCCCATTTTCGTATCCATTGATTACTTTTAACTAAACCAATGCAAACAGTGTTCACTAATATATTATCTTTAGCGTAATCATGAGACAGAGCTTTAGTTAACCCTAAACCTGCAGCTCTACTAATTGAAGTAGGCATAGAAGAAGCGCCAGGTTGTTTTCCTCCAACAGTAGTAATATTAATTATTCGACCCCATTTTTGTTTTTTCATAAAAGGCAATACAGCTTTAGAACATCTTATTGCACCCATTAATTTTAAATCTAGATCAGAATTCCATAATTCATCAGAAACATCTTCAAAATATTTAGAAGCGGCAGTGCCAGCATTATTAACTAGAATATCAACACCACCAAAATGTGTTACAGTGGAATTTACTAAGTTATCGATATCCTCAACATTAGTGACATCAGCTTGGATTGGAAGAACTTCTACACCAGTTCTTTTAGTTATATCAATAGCTGCATCGTTTAATATATCAAATCTCCGAGAACAAATAGATACTTTAACGCCTTCTCTAGAAAGTGTCTCAGATATAGAACGTCCTATACCTTCACTACCACCAGTCACTATAGCTATTTTTCCTTTAAGATCTAAATTCATAATTAAGATTTAATAATAAACAGTGTTATAATAATCAATCTTTCTATAATAGAATCAAAGCAAATCAGTTAATACGCATTCATAGGAGTATACTAACCTAGAAATAACGGTATGAGATTCAAGAGAATATTTATGGATAGAATATAATTCATTAAAAGAAGAACTAACACCATTAGAGAAATATCCTCGAGGAAACCCTCCAACAATAACAACTGGATTATTCATTGTAAACAAATGTTTAGATAAAGAAAGGAGATTTGTAGAAGTTCCTTTTTTTGATAAAGCGATTACGGAATCAGGGTTAATTTTAGAGATAAGGTCAGTAATACTCATATGTTTAAGCTCTAATAGAACTTCATTATCAGATTCAATTTTTTTATTTTTTAACAATTGAGCCATTAGAGTAACAAAACGATTATAGCTTTTAGGCAAACGAACACCATCACTAAGAAAAATGACCTCATCATTGACAGTATGAATATAGACTTTCAGCAAGTTATCCATGAATAAAGGGGTACTAGTTGCAGAAAGTATAGAAGAGTGAATGAGATCAGGTCTTCCTCTTTTTTCTCCATTTTTAAGGTTGCGCATATAAAAATGAAGATAACTACGCTCAAGAAGAATTTCATTAATAGTTTTTGGGTTTTTTTTAGAGGTACAACGATTATTTAATTTTGATACAACATTAGCAGGCAATAACTCAAGCGCGGAATCACATATAATTAAATGAAGCAAAATGATGATCACTCTTTATATTATTATAAATAAAACGACTTAATAGGATTTGAAGAAAACAAGAAGGTTTCTAAAAGAACTCGCTAAAGAAAGAGTTAATATTTTAATAGAAACAGTATTGAAAACCTCGAAAGACGATATGGAGTTAGCTGAAAGGCAAGCTTCGATGGCTAGAAAAATTTGTATGAAATTCAATGTAAGACTTCCTTATGATAAAAAACAAATTTATTGCAAAGGATGTAAAGAACTAATTATACCAGGAAGAAATTCAAGAGTCAGATTAGGATTCAAACCCAAAGCTTTGAAAATAACTTGTTTAAGATGCGGACATATTTATCGTAAAATTCTCTTAGGAGCTTTCCAAAACAATATCAAGAAGCCATAGAGAACTAATGGAGCAATGACTCCAAGATTAAATGAAGTAATAATTCCTAAGTTTTTAATAAAATATCCTGTTATAAGAGGACCAGCTATTCCACTTAGATAAGCGGAATTCTGTAATAATCCAGTAACCATTCCAATTTTTTTAGGAGAAACCGATTCTTGCCCCATAGCTAATTGAAGATTCCAATATGGATAAAGAAATGCGCCTAAAAGCGATAAAAGAAGTACAGATTCATATATTCCAGTAATTGAGAGAAAGAAATAGCCCAATATAGCTGAAATAAAAGCAGTAAAAGAAGCAACTATCGTTCTATTTTTTAATTTATCAGAAAGATATCCAAAAGGAATAGAGAATATGCCTCCAGCTAAAGAAAAGAAACTAAAAATGAAACCAGCAGTATAAAGATCAAGACCCTTATCAGATACTAATAATGTTGGAACCCAAGCTAATAATACAAAAAAAGCAAGGTTAGAAACGAACATCGTAGTATAAAGTAGAACCACATTAAATTTTGAAAAATAATGAGAGGAATCAGAAGATTCATCAATATAATTTGAAGACATATTCGAAGTAGATGACGAATTAGAAAAATAATATAATAAACCAGAAATAGCGCTAAATACTGAAAAAGATGAAAAAGCAAGTTGCCAATTATAAGTACTCATCATAATTCCAGTGAACCAAGATCCAAAGAATCCCCCAATGCTATAAACAAGGTTAGATACACCTAACATTGATGCCCGAGATGACGGATATCGACCTAATTCAAGATAAGTACAAGAAGATATTATTCCTGAACCAGCTCCCACTAGAAGCAAATAAAAAATTAATAGAAAATAATCATTAGTAAAATATGTTAAAAGATGACCTAAAGAGAAGATTGCAATTCCAGCTAAATACATTCTATAAGTACCAAATTTATCATTAAGTTTCCCCGCAAGAATAACAGTGAAAGCCATAGCTGCAGAAGTAGACGAAAATAGTATACCTGCTTCAAAAGAATTTATCCCTAAAATAGATTGCAAATCAACAAGAATCATTCCTAGAGAGAATCTAGACATAGCAAAAACACTATAACCACATAGAATTAATAATAAAGGAGAATAATTCTTGAAGAATTTTGACAAAAGTTGAGAATTAACAACTTCCAATATATTAAAGAATAGCGATTTACTAGACACCCTTAAATAAGAAGATGAAGATTTCATCCGATGAGACGATGCCAACAGTACATGACGTTCCCCAGGACGTTTTAATAAAAGAATTATCGGAGAAATTGAAGAAAGACCGTAAAATCAAAGCTCCAGAGTGGTCACTAGTTACTAAAACAGGGTCTCATGCTGAGAGAAGTCCCCAAGATCAAGAATGGTGGTACATTAGATGCGCATCATTATTTAGGAAAGTATATCTTAGAGGACCAGTAGGATTAACAAACTTAGTTTCAGAATACGGTGGGAGAAAAAAACTTTCATTTCGACCAGGTCATCACAGAGACGCAGGAGGAGCGATAATTAGAAACGCATTACAGCAATTAGATGACGCAGGATTCGTTACTAAATATAAAAATAAAGGGAGAGTAGTAACTCCAAAGGGAAGAAGTTTCATAGATAAATTAAGCGGAGAAATATTAAAAGAAAGTATAAAATCTAACCCGGTTATAGCAGAATATAGTTAACAGAAAATTAGGAGATATTGATGGAAAAAGACCAATTAAATGAAGCAAGAAGAAGAGAAGAAGCAGAAAGGAAAGCTATGAAGAACAATGCTTTAAGAACGCTTTTAACCTCAGAAGCAAGAGAAAGACTAGCGAATGTTAAAATGGTTAAACCTGAAGTAGCTGAAGTAATAGAAAACAGTATAATACAACAAGCTTCAACAGGTAGATTGAAAAGGCCAATGAATGATGATGAGTTAAAAGCTATATTACATTCAATGCAGCAACCTAAAAAAGAATTTAAAATTAAGAGGATATAGAAATGCCACGAAATAAAACATCAGGAATTAAAACAAGATTAATGAAGCTGGTAAAACAGAATTATTCAGTGCCAACATGGGTGGTCATAAGAACAAAAAGAAATGTAAGAACACATCCAAAGAAAAGGAATTGGAGAAGAGGAAGACTAAAAATAGGATAAGATGATGAAATAGATGTCAAATACGCCAAAGATAGAAAGAATTTATACAGTGCCGTTATCGAGAGCTTGGATCGGACCTAAACAAAGGAGAGCTAAAAGAGCTGTTACCATTCTTAAAGAATTCACGAGTAAACATATGAAAACGGATAAGGTCAACATACAAAAAGATGTAAACGAAGCACTTTGGAAAAAAGGAATTGGATCACCACCTAGAAAGATTCAAGTAAAGATGATAAAAGATGAAGAAGGAGTTGTAGAAGTATTTCTTATTGATCATGAATTTTCAAAGGAGATAGAAACAACAGAAGAACCAGAAACAACAGAAAATCCAGAAACAACAGAAGAGAAATAGAAGGATATAATTCTAAAAATTATATTAGTGTACCCACTAAACAATTAGCACTATAATTAACAATTTCAGTATTTACAGAACTACCTAATGGTAAATTAGTTTTCAGAATAACAGGTTTGTAGGAAGGATTTCTAGCTACTTGAGCATTTTTAACATTTTTCACAATAGTAGATTTTCCTTTCCAACCCATCCATATTTTATTTCTAGAATGAGAAGTACTTTTAGCAACTGTATGCATTAATTTACTTCTTTCTTTAACAATCTTATGAGGTAAAATAGGCTTAGAGTAAGCTTCAGTTCCAGGTCTAGACCCAAATCGAGAAACGTTTACAGTATCAAAATTAATACGACGAACTAAATCAAGAGTTTCTTGAAATTGTAAATCGGTTTCTTCTGGAAAACCAACAATAATATCAGTACTTAAACTAATATTTGGAAAAGCATTTCTAAATTTTTTCACTGTTAATTCAAAATCATTAACACTATGCATTCGTTTCATCAATTTAAGAATCTCATCAGATCCACTTTGTACTGGAATGTGAAGGAATTTGAAGATTTTGGGATCCATATAGGAAGTAATAAGATCATCTATAATGTCATCAAGATGCATTGGATTCATCATTCCTACTCGAACCATGAAATCGCCATCAATATCACATATAATATTAAGAAGCTCAGGTAAACTTGTCTTAATATCTTTACCGTAGCACCCTATATCTTGTGAAGTTAACCATATTTCACGACATCCATCAACAACGGCTTGTTCAATTTCTTTAACAATATCTAGAGGACGGTAACTAACTAATCCACCCCTAGCAAACTTAACTTGACAGAAAGTGCATTTACTAAGACAACCCTGAGAGACCTCAGCGATGTGAACTACAGGATTAGAACGGAGACGAGGCAATAGAACCTTATTTGAACGTTTAGAAGATATTGATTCAAACTTTTCTCCAGCTAAAGCTGCTTTAGCTGCATCTTCAGCTAAATGAACAGATCCTGGATCAAGTAAACTAGCTTGATCATTAATTTGAAGTATTTTATCGAGTTCAGTTTTTGGCATGCAGCCAGCAATAATTAATGGTTTACCAGTAGAACTAAGAGCTTTAATTCGTTTAACCATTTTATTAGAAGTAGGATCTTTAACAGTGCAAGTGACAATTACATTTAAATCAGAATTAGGATCATTGTTCAAAACTTTATATCCTTTTTGTGAAAGTAATCCAGATATCATTTCAGCGTCAGCAATATTAGCGCTGCAACCATAAGATTCAACATGCACTTTCATTATATAATCATCCACCAGAAATAGGAGGTAAGAAAATTAATAAGTCGTTATCAGCAAGTCTAATATTAGAAAATGAATCAACAGTAATAGACTGTCCATTCAATAAAGTGGTGAATTGTTCATTAAGTAATCCATCATCATTAAGAAGAATTTTAGAAAGAACAGTACCGTAATCAGAAATCAGTTTCTGTAGAAAATCATTTACAGTAGAATTAGACGGAAGTAATATTGAATCATCAGTTTTATTAATAGTTTCTCGCAGAATAGCAAAGAATTTTGTATCAATCCGAATAGTGTTCATCAATATATCACATCATAAAGAAGAAGATTGAGACCAATTAAGTTTCATCGTAGATACTCTAGAAGCATTCGCTTCATCTAAACGTCCAATAGAAGTTTTTTGAGGTTTAGATGATAAAGAATCAGGAGAAGTAGTAGCAATATCAAAAAGTGAATTTAAATAATTAGCATATTGATCAAGATCCTCTTTTGACTCAGTTTCAGTAGGTTCAATCATCATTCCTTCATTAACTGTTAAAGGAAAATAGACTGTAGGAGAATGAACACCATAATCAAGTAAAGCTTTACCAATTTCAAGAGCTGGACGAGAAGTATCCGATTTAATTTTATCTAGACTGATAACAAATTCATGCATAACACGAGAGGTTCCAATATGATCAAGTGAAACATATTTAGGATTAAGTTTACTCAAAAGGTAATTAGCGGCAAGTACCGCTTGAGAGGAGACTTCATTCAAACCATCACTACCCATTAAACAAATATATGAATATGCACGAAAGAGTATTGCTAAATTACCATAGAAAGCTTTGACACGGCCAATAGTTTTTGGAATATTATAATTCAAAGAGTAATTACCATCATTATTTACAATCATAGGAGAAGGTAAGAAATCACTGAGAGAATTGGAAACACATACAGGACCAGATCCTGGACCACCACCACCATGTGGAGTAGTGAAAGTTTTGTGTAGATTAAGATGAGCTATATCAAACCCCATATCCCCAGGTCTAGCTTTTCCTAATAACGCATTCATATTAGCGCCATCATAATACATTAAACCTCCAGCTTCATGAACAATATTAGAGATTTCTTCAATGTTTTTTTCAAATAATCCTAAAGTATTAGGATTAGTTAACATAAGTCCAGCTGTTTTATCTGATGATAAACGCTTTACAGAATCAACATCAACAAGACCATTATTATCCGATGGAACTTTAACAACTTTGAATCCAGCTAATGATGCAGTAGCAGGATTAGTCCCATGAGCAGAATCAGGTACAAGCATTTCTGTTCTCGTTTCAGATTCATTTTTTTCCTTAATCCATGATTTAATTATTAAGACTCCAACAAATTCACCATGAGCACCTGCTGCAGGAGATAAAGATACAGAAGGTAACCCAGTTACCTCACCAAGAACGTTAGATAAATCATAAAGAAGTTTAAGAATTCCTTGAGATGATGAAAGAGGTTGATATGGATGAAGACACTTCAATCTAGAGTCAGAAGCAAGTCTTTCATTAAGCTTAGGATTATGTTTCATAGTACAACTTCCAAGAGGATATATTCCTAAATCGATTGAAAAATTCATTTGAGAAAGTCTGGTAAAGTGTCTAACAAGCTGTGGCTGGGATATTTTAGGTAAAGATAAATTAGATCTTCTTAATTTCGCAGGAATTATCTCATCAATTTTACCAATATCAGAAGAAAGCTCATCATTAATACGAGGAGCATATCCATATCGTCCAGATTTACTCAAATCTTTAAGAAGAGGCTCATTCCAATATGCCTGATTAAACATTTTAAATAGATACCTCCTTCAAAGATTCAACTAGAAATTCAATATCAGATATAGAATGAACTTCAGTAGCGCAGAATAAATATGCGTTTTTGAGTTCAGGATAATAATTTTGTAAAGGTAATCCACCTAATATTCCTTTATCTGAAAGAATTTGAGGCAAATTTTCTATAGATTTATCAGAATTGAAACCTATAGTAAAATCTTGGAAGAATGGAGAATCAAAATAAGGCGATTTAAATTTTGGAATATTAGAAATAGCTTTTGAGGCAAAATTTGAATTCATAGCAATCGATTCAGCTACTTGTTTTAATCCATTTTCACCTAAGGTAGAAAGATAAATTGTTGCAGCAAGCGCACATAAAGCTTGATTGGTACATATGTTAGAAGTAGCGGAATCCCTACGAATATGCTGTTCTCTAGTTTGAAGGATCATGGTGTATCCTCTTTTAGAGCCGTCTTGTGAAATAGTTTCACCAATAATTCTTCCAGGCATTTGTCTAAGTATTTTATCATCTAATTTTGTTGCCAATAATCCTAATAAAGGACCTCCGAAATTCATGTGAAGACCAAGAGGTTGACCTTCACCTACAGCTATATCAGCTCCATAATCACTAGGAGGTTTTAATAATCCTAATGAAAGAGGCTCAAACCCAGATATGAATAAAGCTTCATTTTCATGAGTGATTTTTGATATTTCTTCAATGTTCTCTTCAAGTACTCCAAAGAAATTAGGATGCTCTACATATACACCTGCAGTATTTTTATCAATCGCATCAGATAATTTATCAAGATCAAGTTGACCAGTTTCATGATCAAAATCTACAATATTAATATCAATATCAATAGCTTTACAATATGTTTGAAGAACGTCTAATCGTTCAGGACCAGAACTTCTAGCAGCAACAATCTTGGATTTTTTCTTAACTCTAACAGCCATTCTAGCAGCTTCACCAACAGCAGTAGGCCAATCATATAGTGAACTATTAGCAACTTCCAACCCAGTAAGATCACAGATTAGACTCTGAAATTCGAATAAAGCTTGTAGCATTCCTTGACTAGCTTCCGGTTGATAAGGAGTATAGGAAGTATAGAATTCAGATCTAGATAAAGTAGTATCAACAATAGAAGGCACATAATGTGGCCAAACACCACCACCTAAGAAACACCTATGAAGAGGAAAAGTTTTGTTCATAGACATAATATCATCAAAATATCGTTCGACTTCATTCTCAGTTCGACTTTTAGGAATATTTAAGGAGTCGATACGTAAAGACGAAGGAATATCTTGAAAGAGATCTTCAGTTGACGAAGCTGAAATAGATTTAAGCATTTCATCACTGATATCAGGATGCAGATTAGGTAAAAACGGATGGCTATGTTTTAAATTAAGAGATTCATCCAAATTAAGCAATTAAATAAATTATAAAGGCCACATATAAAATAGTTGATTGATTCCAGTGTAAAAAATAAAAAATAAGAAAAAAAGATTAAAATTATTTTAAAGAATGTTAAATAGAAAGATATTAATTAAATAATTAGGGTTTGTCATCAAAGGTTAATGGGCTAAAAGAAATAATCCCTAAGGAAGAATATGATTTAATCATAGCAGAGAAGCCTAATGCAGCCAAAAGAATCGCTGAAGCCCTAAAAGATGATTATTTTAAGGTATTAATCTTTGAAAGAGTTCAAATATTTATTGTTAAAAGAAAAAATAAAACATATGTTATTTGTTCAGCTTCAGGTCATCTTTATAAAATAACAGACACGTACAAAAGAAGAGAAATATATCCAATATTTGATGTTCAATGGGTTCCAAATTCCCAAAAGAACAAAATGAATAAGTCAGAAACAAGAATTAGGATTATTGAAAGTTTATCTAAAAAAGCACGTTTTTTCATAAATAGTTGTGATTTTGATCTTGAGGGAGAAACAATAGGGCATAATATTCTGAAATATGCTTGTGGCAGTAAAGAAAAAAGAGCATTAAGAGCTAAATTTTCTACTTTAACAGATAAAGAAATCATTGAATCTATAGATAATGCGAAAATAATAGAAAATGAGAAACTTGCGGAAGCAGGTAGGACACGACATGTTGTAGATTTCATATGGGGAATAAATCTTTCAAGAGCCCTTACAGAATCGTATTATAGTTCAGGAAAAGGTTTTAGAACTCTAAGCATAGGTAGAGTTCAAGGACCTACATTATTATACGTAATTGAGAAAGAAGAAGAGATTAAAACGTTTGTTCCAACTCCGTATTGGCAAATAATTGGAATTTTTTCAAAGAATAGAACTCAAATTAAGGCATTATATGAAAATGAAAAAGTGAAGAATGCTGAAGATGCAAATAATGTTAAAAAAGATTGTGAAGGAAAACCAGGAACAATAAAAGAAGTTAAAAGAACAAAAATTAATCAAAGGCCACCAACTCCATTTAATATAGGAGATTTACAAAAAGAGGCATATCGGCATTTCAAAATAAATCCAGCACAGACATTAAGAATTTCAGAATCATTATATCTAAACGCGTTAATATCATATCCACGAACATCAAGTCAAAAACTTCCAGAATCAATAAATTATAAAGAAATTCTTAAGAAGCTCGCCAAACAAAACAATTATCATAATATTTCACGAAAAATTTTAAAGGGTAAAATTAAACCGAATGAAGGTGAAAAAGAAGATTTAGCCCATCCATCAATCCATCCAACTGGAGAGATTCCTAGAAAAAAACTCAATTCACAAGAATCCAGGATATATGATTTAATAGTTAAAAGATTCTTTTCAGTTTTTGGAGAGGACGCAATAATAGAGATAGCGACTTCAAAGATAGAAATCAACAAGCATTATTTCAAATTATTAGGAAAAAGAATCATAAATGAAGGATGGATAGAATATTATAAACAATACAATATAATAAAAGAGAACTCGTTACCTGAAGTTGTAGAAGGAAAAAGAATTAACAATAAAAAAATTGAAGTTCAAAGAAAGAATGAACAGCCGCCATACAGGTATAATTATAGTACATTATTACAGAAAATGGATAAAGAATCAATAGGAACTAAATCAACACGGGCAGAAGTAATAACTACATTATACAAAAGGGGATACATTGAAGGTGAACAAATAAAAGCTACTGAAATAGGGTTCTCAGTAATTGAAGCTCTTAGAAATCACAGTCCCTTAATAATTTCGTCAGAAATGACAAGAAATATTGAAGATAGTCTTGAAAAAATAGGAACATTAGACAAACATGAATCGGATGTAATAGAAGAAACGGTTCGGAGTCTTTTAACTTCGTTAAAACATATTAAAGAAAATGAACAAGAAATAGGGAAAGACATTAGGCAGGCTATAAGTAATAGTGTAAACGACGAGAATAATTTAGGTAAATGTCCAGTGTGTAATTCTGGAAACTTAAAGATTATTCGTTCTAAGAAAACTAAAAAGAGATTCGTAGGATGTAGTAATTATAATAACGGATGCAGGGCCTCTGCACCTATTCCACAAGAAGGAACAATTAAACGTTTAAAACGAATATGTAAAGAATGCAAATGGCCAATCATATATACAAAGAATAAACGGTTTTCATGGAAATTATGTGTA
The DNA here is from genome assembly GCA_964544235.1 of uncultured Nitrosopumilales archaeon. Lineage (GTDB taxonomy): Archaea > Thermoproteota > Nitrososphaeria > Nitrososphaerales > CAZIZY01 > CAZIZY01. The sequence goes on along the minus strand of CAZIZY010000053.1, from coordinate 11,643 downwards.
AATATTAATTGCCCAACTAAAGAGAAGAAAAATAGAATTAAAACATATATACAAAGTGGAAAAAAATAATCATGAATGATAAAGAATCATGCGCAATTTGTCACAGGAAAACAAAAATATTTTTTTGCAAATATCACGAAGAAGCAAAACAACATATAGAAGAAGGATATAAGAAATGGCAAAACGCATTAGATGGAATAACATGGGAAACATATTTGAAAGAGTTATTGAAATTAAAAGAAACAGGGACATGGTCGAATGACGTTATTAAATATGAATTAGAGAAGATAAAAAATGGTAATAAAAAAACAAGTGAATAAATCACTATTAAAAATAAAAACTAAGATATACTCAATATATTATTTTAGGAAAATAATAAGATCAATAACAGAAATAAATAATAGAATCAGTAAAAGGGGAGTAGAAATTGCATACATAACAATTTTTTTCGCTTTAATTTCAGGAATATTTAACACGATACTTGAAGGGTCTAATCCAATTTACGCATCAGCGTTAATTATCCCAAACCGAGCAGCTCAAACTTGGAGTGAAGTAGTGATTAATTTCTTTGCTCTTACATTAGGAAGCACTGGAGCTTATTTGCTGTATAGGTCAAAAAGAACAAATTCACCAAGTAATTCGCCTAATTTTTTACTACTTATAGGATTATCATCAATATTATTAGCTGCCGCATTAGGATTATACATGGTACAAATAAAAGCCTAGTATAATAGAAAAACTAATTAAGAAATTTGTAACGAGTATTGTTTTAACATCAAAGAAATAGAAGGATGTTTTAATATCGTAACATTGAAATTAGGGAATTGATGTTCAATGTGGAATATTGTAGAATTAAAAGATTCAATAGAGATTCCTCCAGGATAAAATGACTGCCATTTACTGATATCAGTTTTTTGAGTAGTTCTAGACAAAGAGAACGCTAAAACATTAACATCGTTATCTTGAGCAAATTGGTTTAATAAAGCTAAATATAAAGAGATTATCCTGTTAGATTCTCCAAAGTTTGAACGAATATAAGTAGAATGATACAGTAAATTTAATGAATCAAAAATAATTAAAGACGGTTTTTCGAGTTGCATAGAACAGATATTAGAAATTATAGTAGAAAGTTGATCTCTTTTAGGAGTAAAGAGAACAAAATCGTCCGAATTAGAAAATGAATTATGTTCATTTAGAATATAAGAGGAGAAAATGGTATCAAGATCAATATAATATATCAATTTCTTCTCCTTTACAAAATGGTTAACAATATTAAATGCAAAAAACAATCGAGAAGATGGATTGTCACATAGAGCAAATGAAAGCTTATTTTCAGGAAAACCTGCTAAATCCTTATCAATAAAAGGAAAGCCAGTGGTTAGCAAATATATTAGTAATAAAATAAGATCCCTATATATTCTCCTTAATATTTGATAATTAATGAAAGACAATTAAGTGAAAATTTGTTTAAAGAAACTTCAAGAATTAATTTATCAATAGCTACTAGAAACAGTAAAGCGTACTATATGTTTACTAAACTTCTAAAGGAGATGGGGATAAATTATAATTCAATTAATATTAATGATGACATTAATAGGGGCACGTTAATATTAACTACGACCAAAGAAAAAAAAGAAATCAAGGCTAATAGAATTATAACAATAGAAGAATTAAGCCAAGAAATAACCACAAATAAAGAATTGATAATTTCATCATTGTATAATAATAAAGAAGATACAATGGTAGTAGGAATAGATCCAGGAGAAAAAATAGGAATATCGATCTATTTGAAGCATTATGAGATTTATTCGAATACATTTAATTCAGTTGAAGTTACAGTTGATAATTTAAGTAAAATAATAAAGAAATCAAAATGTTCTAAGAAAATAATAAGAGTTGGAACAGGATTTCCAAAGATTGGAAAACAATTAATAAAAGAAATTTTTGATGAATGTGAAAATATTGAAATAGAACAAGTAGATGAAAGTGGCACATCATCTTTGGGTAAAAATAAATTTGGAAAAAAAGGAACAAGAGATCAATATTCAGCTAGAATAATAGCTTTCAGGGTAGGGAAAAAATTAACGCGGAAAGATTAAATTAAAAATATTTTACAGCAATAACCGATTAAGAACATTAACTAAGCCAGGTACTAGAGGGTAGTTAAGGGCGTCTTTAAGGCAAATCCATTCATACTTACAGTTTTCATAATTAAGAGTGATTTCGTTAATATTAGTTTTAAAAAGAAAAGGATGGATCACCCATATCACATCTGGCTGGTTAGATGATAAAACTATAGAGCCAATTTTAATTAAATCAAGATCAATTTCAGAGAGTCCGGTTTCTTCTTTTATTTCAATATAAGCTCGATAAAGAGGATCTTCAATGCCTTCGAGATAACCACTAACACCACTCCATCGTCCTTGAAAACTTTTCACCGAATTACTTCTTTTCAAAATAAGAATTTGATCATTATAAAGTAATATTGAGGACACTACATCATTAATTTGCAAAAAAGCAATCCTTACTATGATAGTGTTAATCATTTTTATAGATTAGTATAAAATAGAATTACTTTTTTAATACCTAATTATAATAAGAAATTATAAAATTGATCAGTAAAGAAAAAGTTTTTGAGAGTTTAAAGAAAGTTATAGACCCAGAAATAGGATTACCAATAACAGAACTAAACATGGTAAAAGATATAGAAATAAATGGAGAAGAAGTTAAAGTAACTATAGCTTTAACAATTGCAGAATGCCCAATGGCAGATACACTTCAAAATGATGTTACTCAAGTACTTATGAAAGAAAAAGATGTTAGTTCAGTTAAAGTAGAACTCACGTCAATGACTAAAGAACAATTAGAAGCATTAAAAGAATCACTTAAGAATAGAGCTGCAAATAATGCGCCACCTGGTAGAACTCCACCGGGAATAGAGAAATTAGATAAAAAAGGAATAAGAAATATTATTGCCATCGTTTCAGGAAAAGGGGGCGTAGGCAAATCATTTGTCACGTCAATGATTGCTACTGAACTAAAAAAACAAGGTTACGAAGTAGGAGTTCTTGATGCAGATATAACAGGACCAAGTATAGCAAAAATATTTGGTATGACTAAAAGACCAGTAATGGGAGAAAATGGAATTATCCCTTCAACAACAAAATCAGGAATAAAAGTAATTTCAGTTAATTTACTAATAGACGATGCAAGAAAAGCTACAATTTGGAGAGGTCCAATAATATCTAATGTGATTAGACAACTTTATGCTGAGGTTGATTGGGGAGAATTACATTACCTCATAATTGATTTACCTCCAGGAACTAGTGATGCGCCATTAACAGTATATCAATCAATTCCATTAGACGGAATAGTTGCAGTAACTACACCTCAAGATCTAGCTTTAATGATTGTGAGTAAATCGACAGATATGGCGAAAACAATGAATGTAGAAATATTAGGAGTTATAGAGAATATGAGCTATTTCAAATGTGAACATTGTGAAGAAAAACTTCAGATTTTTGGCAAATCAGGAGTAGAAAGAGCTGCAAGTATATTAAGAGCGCCAGTGTTAGGCCAGATACCAATAGACCCTAAAATAGCTGAGTTATCTGATAAAGGAGAAATTGAAGAATATGATAACGAAGTAATAGAAGAAATAGTAAAGAGAGTTAGAGAATATTCTTTAAAAGCATCAGAAGCAGCATCGAATGAAATACCAATAGCTTGGAAAATGAATGAGAAAGACGGGAAGAAAAAACTGAAGATTTATGGAAAGTAGTATAGCTTAATTATTGGAAAATTAATATTGTGTTCAATTTGAAAGAAAAAATAAAAGTGGTACATTATGGAATTGGGCCAATAGGATTATCAATTGCAGAATTAGTTTCAAAAAAGAAAGGGATAGAATCAGTCGGAGCAATAGACCTTGATCCCCAAAAAGTAGGGAAGGACTTAGGAGAAATAATTAAATTAAAACAAAATACAGGAATAATAGTTTCAGATAACTCTGAATTAGAACTGAAAGAAACTAAACCAGATATAGTAATACATACAACTAGTTCATCATTAATCAAAGTGTTACCACAGCTTGAAGAAATAGCAAAAAGTGGAGCAAATATAATATCAACATGTGAAGAACTTTCGTTTCCATGGAGAAAGAATAAAGAAGCAGCCACTAAAATTGATAGAATAGCTAAAGATAATAATATAACAATTCTTGGAACTGGAGTTAATCCAGGTTTTGTTTTAGATTCCCTGGTACTTGCTTTATCAGGAGCGTGTCAAGAAATTGAAAGTATCAAAGGAATAAGAGTAGTAGATGCGTCAACAAGAAGATTACCTTTACAGAAGAAAATAGGAGCAGGGATGGATGTAAAAGAATTTGAAGAATTGATGAAAAAAGAGGACATAGGACATGTTGGATTAACGGAATCAGTTGAAATAATAGCATATGGGTTAGGAATAGAATTAGAAGAAGTGAAACAACAAATTAAACCGAAAATAGCTGAATCTGAATTAGAAACAAAATATTTTAAAATACAAGCAGGAAAAGTATGCGGAATTGAACAAGAAGCAATCGGGACAATGAATGGGAAAAGATTCATAGAATTAAAATTAGAAATGTTTATTGGAGCTACTAATCCAAGTGATAAAATAATAATAGAAGGAAATCCAAAATTAGAAACTGTAATTAATAATGGAACGGCGGGAGATATAGCTACGGCGGCAATAATAGTCAATTCAATTTCTAATGTTATTAAAGCCAGACCTGGAGTAACAATAGTAAATGAGATACCTATGCCTTCAGCCATTATAGAATAGAATAAAGATATTAAGACTCAAATAAAGTAGATTGGAAACTGATGTAAACTTCTTCATTTTCAACAAGACTAGTATTTTCTAAGAAAGAGGGATCTATTCGAGCAATTAAACAAAAATCGTCATTAGCAACATGAATTTCTGCTAGTGGAGTTTGATTTAAAATACGAAGAATTTTAGCCTGAATCATATTAAAATGACTATTATTAATTTGAGATTTTGAAATAAGAATTTCATTAGAATTTATTGCGGCAACAACATTAGAACCGATTTCACAGTTTCCAATTACTTTAATTAGTAAATTATTGGAACGTATTACGGAAATACCATCAGATGATTCAATAACGGTACCATGAATCAAATTTAAAGACCCAAACATTTGAGGCAATAGATTAGAGGGAGCCACTGAAGTAGGAGTAGAATCGTAATTAGAAACAAACTTCCCATTATTGATAGATAAAATAGAGTTAGAGATTGAATATACATCAGAAGGATAATGAGTTACTAATAAGATTGGTATTTTTCGCGTATCCAGAATTAATTTGATTTTTGAGATTAAATCTAGTTTATGAGATAGATCTAAATGAACTAGCGGTTCATCTAAAAGCAGTAAGTTAGGATCAGAGATCAAAGTTCGAGCTAAAGAAACCTTCTTTGCTTCTCCTCCACTTAAATTAAATATTGGTCTATCAGCTAAATTAGAAAGACCAAAGTCATCAAGAATAGTAGAAACTAAATTTACAGAGTTACCTTCCTTCAATGAAGGAATTCCAAAAGCAACATTATCAAATACAGTTAAATGAGGAAATAAAGCATTATTTTGAAATAAATATCCAATTTTCCTATTTTCTGGAAGAATATTATTAAGTAAAGAATTATGGAAAAAAATAGAGCCATCATCAGGTTTAACTAATCCAGAGATCATATTCAGAAGGGTAGTTTTACCACTTCCAATACTACCAGTTATAACGTTAAGACCGTGATTGAATTCATGATCAATCGGACCTAATTTAAAATTGTTAAAAGATTTAATGAGTGATTCTATTTTTAGTGCCAATTAAATTACATCCAAGATAAATTAGAAGAACGGAATCTGCCTATTGAATTAGACATTAAGAGAAGTAACATTATAACTAAAATAACAGAAATAATGCTAGGAACAGCATAATATATGCCGCCAAGAGCATTATCTTCAAAGATTCTTATAGAAATAGTATTAGGATTATAAGCCATCATTAAAGTAGCGCCTAATTCACCTAAAGATCGAATCCAAGTTAAAGTTAAGCCTACTAAAAGACCTAATTTAGATAGAGGTAAAGTAACTAATAAAAAAGTATCAAATTCAGATTTACCGAGAATTCGAGAAGCATGCTCATATGAAGGATCAACAGCCTTGAAAGCTGTTTGAGAAGATAATATCATAAAAGGAGAAGCGATATAGACTTGAGATATAATTATTCCAACCAATGATTGTGTCAAATTGAAAGGAAAGATAGATCCTAAAGAAGAATATGGACCGAACACCCCCAATAATAAAGCTCCACTGGCAAGAGGAGGAATAACAAGAGGGATTAGAACTAAGAAATTAACAATTATCTTTCCTCGAAAATTATATTTTGCAAGTATGTAACCTAAAGGAATTCCAAATGAACTTATAATAATTGTAGAGAGAGTAGCAGTAAAAAGACTAACAGCAAGAGAAGTATAAACTTCTTTTCTAACCATTAAAGATAGACTTTCTGAAGTAATTAAATTAATTATATTTAAGACAGGATAGATTATGTAAATGATTAAAAGAGCAGAAAGAATTATGAAGATTAATTTGAACCTTCCTTTTAAGAAGATATTATTAGATTTTAAAATATTAAGAATCAATAAATCACATCTAGATTAGCGTAATGACTCAGGAACTTTGGTGAAATCACCATAAATAATAGGAGTAATTGGGTGAAGCCCAATTGTTTCAAGATAAGTTTTATTGTTCTCTGAAAGAAAATATTCAATAAAATGGATAGCTCCTTCAATATTCTGAGCATCGTTAGGGATAGTAATAGTAAATATTATAGGATGGCCTTGAATTCTTTTACCAGAATTCATATTGTAAAAACTTTGACTATAGAAATCGGAATGCTCTATATTACGTAAATTAATTTCATCAGGAAGGGTAAAATAAGGTAAATTCTTAGAAAGGGCTTCATGTTTGTAAGTAGGAATGATATCTATTTGTCCTAATGTAAGGATGGTAACAAGAATTTCTTCAGGTAAAATTTGATCAGCATCATAATCATCAATTACATTTTCCAACAAATTATTATCATCATAAAAGATCTCAGCTAATTGTAACATCATAATAGTGTAATAACCTTTAGGATCTAATTCAGGATCAGTTCTTTTCAACTTTAAATCAGAATTAGTTAAAACATCATTCCAATTCAAATCACCTATACGAATTTTTTCTAATAATTGAAATGAAGGTGAATTAGAAGAATATGAAAATACGAGTTCAGATGTAGCAAAAACAAGATACCAATCAACTTTGGAAGTATCAATAAGTCGACTCATAGGCTCAGAACCAGCGGATATAAAAACATCAGGAGTTCTTTGTTTATCCATAATCATATTAGAAGCATGAATAGATCCTTTACCTTCTCCAATAAGATTATAAGAAGTAGAAGCCTCAAACTCATTTTTAATATTTCCAGTCATAGGATGAATTAAAGATCCCGCGTAAAGAATAAACACTTCATTTTGTTCTTGCTGAATAATAAAAAATAAAATAAAACTGAATAAAAATAGTAAAAACAATGATGAGAAAATAATCTTATAACGTTTATCCAAAATAAATTCTGTTCATTTCTAAAGAACACACTATTTAAACATGAAGTAGAACGAAGTCACACATAGTTATTGCGCATTCCACCAAAGAGTTTTACGTCGATGCCTTGAGCTATTGGAAATGGCGAGCTGAATTGGTCGGTCGAAACCTTCCAACTTACACTCCCATACCATCAACGGGGTCTTCTACCCCAGCTCTCGTCTACATATTAACCCCCTAAAGAGAAAATATTATAGATGGTTGTTTTTTCTTAGGAGAGGCTTCGAGCTTAGATGCTTTCAGCTCTTATCCTCAACAGCTTAGCTGCCCGGCGCATGCCTTATCAGACAACCGGTACGCCAGAGGCTACGTTGCCCTGTTCCTCTCGTACTGAGAACAACTTCCCCTCAAACAACCTCCGCTTCAGTCAGATAGAGACCGACCTGTCTCACGACGGTCTAAACCCAGCTCACGTTCCCCTTTAATGGGCGAGCAGCCCCACCCTTGGCCCCTGCTGCAGGACCAGGATGGGAAGAGCCGACATCGAGGTACCAATCCGCGGGGTCGATTAGAGCTCTCGCCCGCGACAAGCCTGTTATCCCTGGGGTAACTTTTCTGTCACCTCCAACCCCCAACAGTGAGGATCTGGAGGATCGCTAGGCCAGGCTTTCGCCCCTGAATCTTCTTCTGTTAAAGATCCAGTCAAGCCGGCATTTAGCCTTGCCCTCAACGGTGGAGTTCTGAACCACCTGAGCCGACCTTTGGGCCCCCTCGATATCTTTTCAAGGGGGTGCCGCCCCAGCCAAACTGCCCACCTGCAGGTGTCCCTCCGAAGAGGTTAGCGAAATAATTATGGATGGCTGGTGTTACACTTTTGCCTATCACATACCCGAAAGCATGCGCATAACGGCTACCAGCTACTCTCTGCAACCATACTTACATCACAACCACAAGCTGCAGTAAAGCTCCACAGGGTCTTCTCTTCCCGACTGAAGTCCGTGGACTGTTCGTCCACGCTGTAGGTTCACCGGGTCGCGGACAGGGACAGCGGGGCCCTCGTTGGTCCATTCATGCACGTCGGAACTCACCCGACAAGGCATTTGGCTACCTTAAGAGAGTCAGAGTTACTCCCGGCGTTAAGCGGCCCTTAGCCCGGTTGAACCCAGGTTTTAGGTACCGCCACTGGCCAGAATTCAAAAGCTGTACGCACCTTTTCAGGCTAGCAGCTTCCTGTGTTTTTATTAAACAGTCGGGACCCCCTTGTTATTGCAACCTGCAATTCTAGCTCCTCGCTAATATCGCAGGCACACCTTATCCCTAAGTTACGGTGCTAATTTGCCGAGTTCCCTTGCCCGCTTTATACCCGATACATCTTAAGCTTCTCACTTAGAGCACCTGTGTTGGTTCTCGGTACGAACTTTAAACTATTTCACTAGTTTGGGTTTCATGGTCCCTTGGAATCAGATGAACTCGCTAAAAGCAAGCTATTCCCTTCTCGCCTGAGTTCTCGTCATTAAGACACTCCCACAGGCTTGAGAGGTTAAACAGAGCGAAAACTCTGCTCACCCTATCCGAAAGCAAACCAAATTAGATCTGTGCTTACGCACACAAAAGATTAAAGGAACCGGAATATTAACCGGTTTTCCAATTCGTGTAGCTCCTTTGGGACTACACTTAGGATCGTCTTACTCCTGGTCGACGACGCGTTGCCAGGAAACCCTTGCTCTTTCGATGGATGGGATTCTCACCCATCTACGCTGTTACTACCACCAGGATCTGCAATAAAAGTCGGTCCACAGGACTTCACAGCCCTACTTCCACCCAACTTTCACGCCCATCTACCACACACCATTATACATGGTGGCCTAGAGTATCGGCAATTGGCTTTAGCCCCGTCCATTTTCGAGGCCATTAAGCTCGGCAGGTGAGCTGTTACGCACTCATTATAGAATGGCTGCTTCTGAGCCTACCTTCCTGCTGTCTTGGCTCGATGACACTCTTTAGTTTGACACTTAGCCAATATTCCGGGGCGTTAACTCTAGTCTGGGTTGTCCCCCTCTCGGTTATGAGGCTTACCCCACATAAACCCGTATTCAGGCTTCTACTGCGCTAACACCTTCGGAGTTTGAAAAGTGAGTGAAGCCTTTCGGCCCCTTGTTCACTCATCAGTGCTCTACAGCGTTAGCAACATCCACCCAATCTGGACTACGATCCACTTCGATGGGAACTAGCTATCACCGGACTAGATTGGCTTTTGGCCCCTTGTCCTAAGTCAGAGGAGCGATTTGCACGTCAGCACCCCTTCGGGCCTCCACCACGCTTTCGCATGGCTTCACCCTGCTCAGGACACGATCGTCCGGATTCTAGTCTGACCCTTACGACTAAAGGCCCTTTCAGACCCTTTTTCTCATTACTATAAAATAACTACAAAAAATCGGTTTCCCTATGCCTTCGGGCTTTAAACCCTTAAGCTCGCCGTAAAAGTAAACTCCCTGGCCCGTGTTTCTAGACGGAACGCGTTACCTTGTGGCTCTAATTTCTTCTTTCACTCTTGCGAGATCAAGTAGAAATATTTGACCACTTTCAGGCAACGAACGTCTGTAACTATATGATTTCAGACTCTTTTCACACCCCTTCCGGGGTACTTTTCAACTTTCCTTCACAGTACTATTGCACTATCGGTCTTGAAAGGTATTTAGCCTTGGAGGCTGTTTTCCCCCATCTTCCCTAGCCATTGTCAAGGCCAGGTACTCTAGTTAATAACAAAGTCTTTACGTCATTAGTCTACGGGGATATCACCCTCTACATCAAATCGTTCCAGATTATTTCGACTAAATTAATAAAGTACTCAAAGTTAACAACAACACCACATCTCTACTAAGTCACCATAGCAGATTCAGTTTGGGCTGGATCCCGTTTCGCTCGCCGCTAATTAGGGAATCTCAATTGATTTTTTTTCCTCCTCCTACTCAGATGTTTCACTCCGGAGGGTTCACGCTTCCAAAAGGAAGCACTAAAAAGCCGAAGCTTTTTAGTAGGAAGTCCCATTAGGGTATCTTCGGATCTAAGGCTGCATGCGCCTACCCGAAGCTTATCGCAGCTTGCCACGCCCTTCATCGTCCTTCAAGCCTAGTCATTCATCATATAGCGTCAGCGCATCGATATTTGAAAAACTTCTTCAGTGGAAAACTTACGCAACTATGTATGACGATAATCGTTTTTACACTACGTCATCAGTCCAACGATATAATTTAAATCGCGGACGTCATTTTTCAGATAGATCGTTCACATTTTTCGAAATCCAATCGCACTCCATTCATTCTAAGGAGGTGATCCGGCCGCAGGATCCCCTACGGCCACCTTGATACGACTTCTCCCCCCTTGTTGAGCTCAGGTTCGACAACGTCAATTAGGCGTTACCTCGCCCAAACCCAACTCGGGTGAAGCGACGGGCGGTGTGTGCAAGGAGCAGGGACGTATTCACCGCGTGATGTTGACGCGCGATTACTAGGGATTCCAGATTCGTGAGGGCGAGTTTCAGCCCTCAGTCACAACTGGGGTAGGTTTTCGGGATTACCTTCCCCTTTCGAGGTCGAAACTCATTGTACCTACCATTGCAGCCCGCGTGTAGCCCAGGAGTTTCGGGGCATACTGACCTGCCGTGGCCCCCTCCTTCCTCCACCTTAGCGGTAGCAGTCCCGCTAAATATCTCCAGCAACCCTACGGTCGCTGAAAGCAATTAACGGTGGGGGTCTCGCTCGTTGCCTGACTTAACAGGACGCCTCACGGCACGAGCTGACGACGGCCATGCACCACCTCTCAGCTTGTCTAGTAAAGTCTCCAACTTGACTTTCATCCTGCTGTCGCTCCTGGTAAGATTCCCGGCGTTGACTCCAATTGAACCGCAGGCTTCACCCCTTGTGGTGCTCCCCCGCCAATTCCTTTAAGTTTCAATCTTGCGATCGTACTCCCCAGGCGGCGAGCTTAACGGCTTCCCTGTGGCACTG
>CAZIZY010000052.1:0-5916 GCA_964544235.1 uncultured Nitrosopumilales archaeon | reverse complement strand
TTTATTGATTAAGAGATTAAATCAGCTTGTTAAATGTAAATTAACTTTAATCAGTTCTCAAGAGATTAATAATATTGTGAATGATGATTTTGATGCTGTTATTCTAACTGGTTCTAATGCGTTTGCTGGATTACCGGAACTTCATGAATATTATCAAGATGAAATTGATTATGTTCTAAATTATAATGGTCCCATTTTAGGAATATGCTTTGGTCATCAATTACTAGCAACTGCTTATAATGGAAAAGTGAGTCTAATGGAAACCCGATTAAGAGGCTTTGATGAAGTCTTTGTTTCTATCTAAGATCCATTATTTAATGATCTTCCAGAAAAATTATTTGTTTGTAAAGCTCACGGGCGAATTGTAACTGAAATCCCTCAAAATATCCAAATTATAGCTCACTCTCAATTTGTTGAAAATGAATCTATGAAAATTACTAATAAACCCATTTATGGTGTTCAATTTCATCCAGAAAGATGTTCAGATAAATATCCTCATGGGTTAAAAATTCTTGATAATTTCTTAACAGTAGCTAAATCCTGTTTCTAATTAATTATTTTAATGCTCTTTTTTCCATGAAGCTATTGCGTTATGGGTATGAATTGATTCTAGACTTTTTGCTTTAATTGTTTCAGCTTCAGGAAATTGTTTTAATGTTTCACGTACTACATCTTCTACAAACATTGAATTCTCTTGTGCGCTGATTATTTTCATACTTTCATCTGTTCTGTTAAGAAATTCTTTTGGGACTGTGGAAAAACATTTATTCATTCTTGACGCAATTTTGCCAAAATTAAGTTTTTTATTGGTTAATATTTTGATTGTTAAGAATGTTCTTTGCATATGACCAATCCCTGAAATTTCTTTGCTGCAAGGGCATGAAGTAATTCCCATTCTAGTAAAATTATATTCTGTTTCTTTTTTATCTTTCATAATTATTTGTATTTTCATAAATTGGTCTTCATATGGGTATTCGAATTCTGAAATTACATTACATTCATTTTGAGTCTTATTTACTTCTTTTACTATTCTACTCATTATATTATTAATATTCTCTTCTTCTGAATATTTTTGAGCCGCTGATACTAATCTACTCATGTGAACTCCTCTGCTATTTGACGTTGATGCTGTAATTGAAAAATTAATAGGGATGACAGTGTCTCCATTTCTGCACATTATTTGTAAATCTGATATTCCTGCAATAACGTCAGGTAACGTTCTTTCTTTGTGAACATCAATTCTGTTTTTAATTGTAATTTTATTCTTCATTTCTACACTCCATTATTTTACTAATATTGTTACTACAAACATGACTTAATTAAATATCTGTTGGATCTATCATCTTGAGATTATTAAAAGCGTTTTTTCTAGAAATACATGAACGACATATTCCGCAAGTTTGTTTTTGATTAGTGTAACAACTCCAAGTTAATTCTAATGGGGCTTCTAATTCTAATGATAATTTAATCACTTCGCTTTTATTCATTGCTGATAATGGGTTTATAATTTTGATTGGAGATTCTTTATATGATGCTAATGATGTTTTTAAAAGAGAATTTAATTGCTCAAAATATTTAGGAGTTGAATCTGGAAATTGGGATTGATCATCCTGATGATGGCCTCCTATTATCCATGAAGCTCCAACACTTTCAGCTAATGATGCTGCTATTGAATAAAATATGTTATTCTTACTTGGAATATAAGATGAAGAAACTTTTTTTTCAGTTTTCTTAAGTTGGGTGGGTGCATTTGGTAAATCCTCCAAATCACGCATAAATGGAAGCTCAATAATGTTATATTCATCGCATTCAGCCTTTGACGCAATTAATCTCGATGCATCTATTTCTTTAATATTACGATTATGATAATTAAAAGTTACACCTCTTATCATGAATCTTTTTGATTTTGCCCACCATAATGCGGTGGTTGAATCAATTCCTCCTGAAATTAAGACTATTGCATTTTGTTTATTTGATTTCATAATATTTCAGAAGAGTTAATTGATGTGAGTAAATGGGCTCCTTTATTCATTCCTTCATAAACATATACTCCTATCCCATCAATATTATGTTCTTTTACTATAGGTGTAATTAGTTTAATTACTACTTGAGCAAGATTTTCGATTGTAGCTTCTCCTTCAAGAAGAAAAGTAGTTTCTTTTGGGACTGTTAAATCAAATTCGCCTTTAGGGCCTTTAAATTGTATTCTATAATTAATTGAATCTTCTTCTGTAACATATTTTCTTGATATGAATAATTTATGATCAATCTCCTGTATACATTCTCGAATTCTTTTTTTCATTTCTCCAAATTCAAGAACCATTCCTTTTTCTAAGTTTCCAATTAATTCTACTAATACTGAAGAAGTATGTCCATGAAGAACTGAACATTTTCCTGAAAATGGTAAAATATGAGAATAATCAAATGAGAAAGCTGGATCATCTAAAAATATTGATTCACTTTTATTATATTCAATATCTCCTTCTTTAGCTAAAGAAATCATGGGAACATTAATTCCTTCTATTGATTCTGACGCTATTCTTGGAGATATTATCAAATTCTTTTTCTTAGGCTTAATTATCTTTTTTATGTTATTCTTATCATTAAAATTATTCTCTAAAACTATTATCGATTTCTCACTCATTTCAAATATTGAGTACCCCTTATTAGTTGAATTATCCGTGAATGTGAATTTAATGTTAAAGAATTCTAGCATTTTAGATATCGCAAGTTGCATCGGTGTTATAAATTCAAGTTCTTTATTGAAATACCTCTTCTCTTTAGAATTAATTATTTCCAATTAAAAATTATCTAGTTTAAGTATTTAATTAATATTCCTTTATTATTTTAATTTAAAATAATTTCATTATCATAATTCTTGCTTAATGTTTATTTTATGTTCATCGTGCATCCGTGTTTAAACAAGAAAAGAATATTATAATCATATTCGTATTAATATCAATAACTATGAATGCTGATCTTGATGAAAAGGATTATCAAATTCTTCGTCAATTAGAAAAGAATAGCAGAATGTCTGTTAAAGATATATCTGAGAATTCAAATATTAGTGTTCCAACGGTTAACGCTAGGCTTATAAAATTATTATCTTTAGGTGTTAAATTTACTGTAACTCCTAGCATTATTGATTCTGAGAGAATAATTGGATTCTTATCTATTAAAATTGTTAGTGAAGAAGTTTCTACTCTCACTGACTTTTTATCAAAAAAAGATGGTGTTGAAGAAATTTATCATACTACCGGTGAAAACGATGTCATTGTTAAGATTAATATGTCTCATATTGATGATTTCAAAAAATTATTGGATAATGACTTACTAAAATTTCCACGATTAGAACGTGTTCAAAGTAACATAATTCTAAAAACGATACCTGGTAGTATGGAGCCTATAAAAACGATGTTTAGTCTTAAACTTAAATGTGCTTCTTGTAAGAGATTAATTCCCAATCCTTTAATCGAACATATTGTTGATAATAAGATCTATTATTTCTGTAGTTTGGATTGTAAAACATCTTTTCCATGATCTTGAAAACTATATCTAATGTTATTATAATCGTTATTTCTTTTATTAGATTATAAATTGGTACTTTAATTTGTCTTCAATAACATTATCCATCATCAATAAAATATACCTTATTTCTTTTCTTTACGCCCTATCTATTAGTGCTTCTACTATTCTAGTTCCTTTATTTGCTCAAAATATGGGTGCATCTTATATCAATATAGGTCTAATCGCTTCATTTCAAAGTTTGTTATTTATGTTCTGTTCAATACTTGGCGGCTATTTCTCAGACCGATTCAAGAAATCTCATGTTATTTCTGTTTCAGTAGGTGTTGAATCGATCGCTATTCTTTTACTTATATTCTCAGGGAATTTATATCATATAATACTGTTAAGATGTATCGCAGGTATATGTATGGGCATGTATTATCCTGCTAATGAGGCATTAGTTTCTAGTGTTTCTACCGATTCAAATCGTGTTAAGAATATTAGTTTTTTCTATATAGCTGAAACTTTAGGTGTTATGTTCGGTGCTTTAATAGGTGGTTCTATAGCTGGTTTACTTGGAATAAAACGAACATTCATTTTTAGTTCTATTATCATGTTTAGTGCGTTTATCATAACTAATTTCTCTATTTCACCTAACTATTCTCCGAAAAAGATCAATATGATTTCATTTAGAGAAAGTCTTTCTTCAATATCACGATCTTTTAAGAAATTATCTCTCATAATGGTTCCTTATGGTTCTCTTTTAGGAGTTGTATTGTATATCTTTCCAGCAAATGCTAACAATTTGAGTTTTACTCCTTTTTGGATCGGCATTTTGTTTATGTTCTTTAGAATTGGAAGAATAATTGGGGCTTTTACTGTAAGATATACTAACTCAAAAGGTGATCAAGTGAATATAATCTTCTCTGGAATTCTTTTCATGTCATCATTTTTATTATTATCATATTCTGATAGCTTCATATTTCTTACTACTTCTTTAATTGGTGCTGGTATTGCGGGGGGTTTTCTTTTTCCTACCGCATTAAATCTTGCTACTAAAATATCTCCAGAGCATAAAGTAGGTATGACTATTGGTTCGTTAGAAGCATCAATTGCAGCTGGAATGATGTTTGGACCCTTGTTAACTAGTTTCTTATTAGAGAATTCTAATTATGGTTCTCCTTTTGTTATAGCTTCTCTTTTTGGTTTAATTATTTTAGTTGTAGGTATTATATGGCCAAAATATCAAGATTATCAATTAGTTTAATATAAAGTGAAACATTGTTGTATTATTACCTAAAACTATGTTTTTAATTAGAGTGATTTATGATGTTGAAATGTCCTAATTGTGGCAATCAAAAGATTGATGATACATACACTAAAGCTCCTGGAGGTAAAGAAGTAAGAGGGCATCATTATTTATGCTCTAAATGTAACTTTGAATGGCAGAGTAGATCTGTTAAACGTTATCGGAAAAGAATAACTGAATCAAAAGATCTTTTAACATTGTTATTTGCTAAACGTTCTTTATTATCTTCTCAAGATCGTTTTTTTGTTGAAAAGAGTTATGCTCAACAAAAATCTAGCCTTAAATATAGATCACGATTCTTAAGAATAGCTAATAAAATAGGAATTGATTTACGTGATTTACCTGATGAACTAGTTAATGATTTAAATAATTCGAAATTCGGATTTGAAAACTCTAAATCTGGTTCTAGATTATTTAAGCTTAAGAAAAAATATAGGGAAATTGAGTAATTGCTTCATCTCTTTTCCTTCGATTCATTATTTTATTTTTCTATATTTATTATTGGATTTTGTTTTATTTCATCTTATTATATTATTTCTCAAGTAATTTCTATATTAACTAACAATGGGTTTATGGTAAAAGATCATCATAAACGAATTGAGACTTTAGTTCCTAGTCCTGGTGGTCCTGCTATAATTATTTCTATTGCTTTAGCTGAAATAATAATCTATTATTTTACTTCTAATGTTAATGTCCTTTCAATTTTAGCTGTTTTATTAATATCTGGGTTTATAGGATTATTTGATGATTGGAAACCTTTAAGTGGAAATCTTAAACCCTTTTTTTTAATATTTGCATCTTTGCCTTTATTCTTCTTTAACTCATATGATCCTGCTTTAATTGTTCCATTTATTGGCCCTACTCGTTTAACTTTCTTGTACCCTTTTCTTATACTAATAGCTATACCTGTAACAGCTAATACTGTGAATACGATTGATGTGTTTAATGGTGTATACAGCCGATTCGTAATATTCGCATCTATCCCTGTATTCTTGAGTCTTGCTATTCGTGGAGAATATGTTTTAGCCATTGCAACTTTACCCATTATAGTTGTATTATCAGTTTTCTATCATAAGCATAAATATCCTTCAAAAATATTT